>NZ_JAPDCN010000017.1:0-102750 GCF_027706185.1 Aeromonas sp. Y318-3 | reverse complement strand
TTTTTGGAGTGATGGGCATTTCAAATGCGGACAAAGAGTTCGTGGTGAAGGTGCGATCCACTTGTTCGCACCTTCCTTAGAAACAATCGTTAAGAATAAATACCCAGGTTTGAGGGCCCATTGTAAAAAAGGTAAGGATGGTGAGTTAAAATACTCAATTGTAAGCAAGATAATGCTCACATTAACGAATGGCGCTCTTATACCTAAAGCCTATGAACAAGTAATTTCGGATGTTCAAAAATAAAAAAGCGAACAACGGACATATTACAACGTTAGGATAACATCAATCAAGGTAACAACTATCCCCCAGCCTTTAACCGACAAGGCTGCCAAAGCCGATTAATTCTGCGCTTTTTCATTACCCCTTAGGGGTGTAGATTGGTTGTGGGGGCAAGCGTTGCCCCCTCTCTTTTTTCATGACTGCCCGTGGTGCTCCGCGAAGCAATCTTTCGCCGATATTGCGGGTGGCCTGAGCCAATCAGGAGTATTCATGTCCGATCTGACCCTCTATTTCGCTCCCGGCACCTGTGCCATGGCCGTGCAGATTGCCCTGCTGGAAGCAAATGCCCCGTTCCAACCCCGTCTCGTCAACCTCGCCGCCGGTGAGCAGCGTGATCCTGCGTATCTTGCCATCAACCCCAAAGGGCGGGTGCCTGCCCTGATCACCGAGCAGGGCACTCTGACCGAGACCCCGGCCCTGCTGCTCTATGTGGCGCAGCGCTTCCCCGATGCCAAGCTGGCGCCGCTGGACAACCCGTTTCTGCTGGCCCGCATGCAGGAGGTCAACAGCTTCCTCGCCTCCACCGTGCATGTCTCCCATGCCCACGGTCGCCGTGGCAGCCGCTGGGCCGATGACGAGCAAGCCATTGCCGCCATGCAGCAGAAAGTCGCCAGCAATATGCGCGATGGCTTTGCCCAGATTGAGCAGCACTATCTGGCAGGCCCCTGGGTGCTGGGCGAGCAGTTCAGCGTGGCGGATATCTATCTGTTCGTGGTCGCGGGCTGGCTGAAAAGCGATGGGGTCGAGATCAGTGAATTCCCCAAGGTTGCCGAGCATTATCAGCGCATGCTGAGCCGTCCGGCGGTCGCCAAGGCAGTGGCCAACTAACCATAAAATCAATAGCTCGATGAATAACAAGGGTGTCAGGGCTCTGCTGACACCCTTCCTGCCTCCTCCCCTGCACTTCTTCTCCCGCCTTTGAGATCGTTTTCACATTTCCGTGGTTTTGCCGTGGCCCTTCCTTAGTAAAAAGCCTATCTTTGCGTCATGACGCAACCGGTTGCGTAACCGGTTGCCTAGCGGTTCACAGATTGACGGGCCAAGGCCTGATGAGGTGCTGTATGAAACGAGGCGTACTGCTCAATGCTCCCCTGAGTGCTCTGGTGGCACAGATGGGCCACACCGACGAGATCACCGTCTGCGATGCAGGCTTGCCCATTCCGGCAGGTCCGGAGCGGATCGATCTGGCGCTGATGGCGGGGACGCCCAGTCTTGAAACCGTACTGACCGCCCTGCTCACCGATCTGGTGGTGGAGAAAGCGATCATGGCAAGCGAGATCAAGCAGATCAGCCCCGCCGCCCATCAGGCTCTGGTCGATCAGCTTGAGGCCCACGCAGCCGCTCAGGGCAAGCCCATCGCCATCGAATACTGCCTGCACGAGGAGTTCAAGACCCGCTCCCGCCAGAGCAAGGCGATCGTGCGCAGCGGCGAGGTGACTCCCTACGCCAACCTGATCCTCTGCGCCGGTGTGGCGTTCTGACATTCTTCAAAGAAGGCCTCTTCAAGGAAGCTGCAAATGAGCACAACCTCGCCCCTCTCACCCATTCTGGAGCTGACCGGGATCGTCAAGACCTTCCCCGGTGTACGTGCCCTCGACGAAGCGGGTCTGCGGGTCTATCCGGGCCAGGTGATGGCCCTGCTCGGTGAAAATGGCGCCGGCAAATCCACCCTGATGAAGGTGCTGACCGGTATCTATCAGGCCGATGCGGGCAGTGTCAGCTACCGCGGTCAGTCGGTCCACTTCAAGGGCCCCCGCGACTCTCAGGATCAGGGGATCAGCATCATCCACCAGGAGCTGAACCTGCTGCCGGAGCTCTCTATCGCCGCCAACATCTTCCTCGGGCGCGAACCCCGTACCCGTTTTGGCAGCATCGACCACAAACAGCTGCGCGAACGGGCGAGCGGGCTGCTGGCGCGACTTGGCGTCAAACACGGCCCGGATACCCGGCTCGGGGATCTCTCCATCGGCGAACAGCAGATGGTGGAGATTGCCAAGGCGCTGTCGTTCGATGCCAGCGTCATCATCATGGACGAGCCGACCGATGCGCTGACCGATACCGAGACCGAGCAGCTGTTCAAGGTTATCCGCGAGCTGCGCGAACAAGGCTGCGGCATCGTCTATATCTCCCACCGCCTCAAGGAGATCTTCGAGATCTGCGATCGGGTCACTGTGCTGCGCGATGGCAAGTGGATCGGCGAGAAGGCGGTGAGCGATCTGGATGAAGACAAGATCATCGAGATGATGGTGGGCCGCCGACTGGAAGAGCAGTATCCGCGTCTTGAGCGCGAGCTTGGCCCCGTCAGCCTGCAGGTTAAGGATCTGGCCGGTCCCGGCGTGCGCGGGGTGAGTTTCTCCCTGCGTCAGGGGGAAATTCTGGGCTTTAGCGGCCTGATGGGCTCCGGCCGTACCGAACTGATGAAGCTAATCTATGGCGCCAGCCCCATCAGCGCCGGTGAAGTGGCAGTGGACGGTCATGCTCTGGTGCCCAAAAGCCCGGCCGATGGTCTGGCCGCAGGCATCGCCTATATCTCCGAAGATCGAAAAGGAGATGGACTGGTGCTGGAGCTGTCGGTGCGCGAAAACATGAGTCTCTGCGCCCTCGACGAGTTCATCAGCAACGGCAAGATTGACGGCAAGGCCGAGCGGCAGGCGGTGAGCGACTATGTGCGCCTGTTCAACATCAAGACCCCGAGTCAGGATCAGCTGATAAAGCTGCTCTCTGGCGGCAACCAGCAGAAGGTAGCCATCGCCAAGGGGCTGCTGACCCGGCCCAAGGTGCTGATCCTCGACGAGCCGACCCGCGGCGTCGATGTGGGGGCGAAGAAGGAAATTTATCAGCTGATCAACCAGTTCAAGAAGGAGGGGATGAGCATCATCCTGGTCTCCTCCGAGATGCCGGAAGTGCTCGGCATGAGTGATCGCATCATGGTGATGCACGAAGGGCGCATCAGCGCAGAGTTCAACACCCGCGATGCCAATCAGGAGAAGCTGATGGCGGCGGCAGTCGGTAAACAGTGGCAAGCAGAGCAAGAGGCATCCCAATGACAACCCAAACCCTTTCCCGCCGTGGCGTCATGAGCAAGGCGTGGTGGATCGAGAACAAATCCCTGGTCGCGCTGCTGGTCCTGATTGGTGTGGTCTCGGCCTTAAGCCCCAACTTCTTCACCGCCGACAACCTGCTCAACATCCTGCGCCAGACCTCGGTCAACGCCATCATGGCGGTCGGCATGACGCTGGTTATCCTCACCGCCGGTATCGATCTGTCGGTCGGCTCGGTACTGGCCCTGTGCGGCGCGCTGGCTGCCACCATGGTCGCCATGGAGCTGCCGATCTGGCTGGTGGTGCCCCTCACCCTGGGTGCCGGTGCCCTGCTGGGCGGCGTCAGCGGCCTCATCATTGCCAAGGGCAAGGTACAGGCATTTATCGCCACCCTGGTCACCATGACCGCCCTGCGCGGCATCACCATGGTCTATACCGAAGGTCGCCCCATCTCCACCGGTTTCAGTGACGGCGCCGATCACTTCGCCTGGCTCGGTACCGGTTACCTGTTCGGTCTGCCGGTGCCCATCTGGCTGATGGCCATCGTCTTCCTGCTCGCCTGGTTCATGCTCAACCACACCCGTCTCGGTCGCTACATCTACGCGCTGGGCGGCAACGAATCGGCTACCCGCCTCTCCGGCATCAATGTGGATCGGGTGAAGCTGGCGGTGTATGGTCTGTGCGGCGCGCTCTCGGCGCTGGCAGGGCTTATCGTTACCTCTCGTCTCTCCTCTGCCCAGCCGACGGCGGGCATGGGTTACGAGTTGGATGCCATCGCCGCGGTGGTGCTGGGTGGTACCAGCCTGATGGGCGGCAAGGGACGCATCATGGGGACCCTGATCGGTGCCTTGATCATCGGCTTCCTGAATAACGCCCTCAACCTGCTCGACGTATCCTCCTATTACCAGATGATCGCCAAGGCCAGCGTGATCTTGCTTGCCGTGATGATCGATAACAAAAGCAATCGTTGATAAGACAAGCCACACACAAGGAATGAAATGATGAAAAAGCTCAATACCCTGCTCGCTGCCGCCATCATGTCCGTGCTGGGCACCGCCCATGCCGCCGATCAAACCCTGGCCATGGTGGTCTCCACCCTCAACAACCCCTTCTTCGTCACCATGAAAGAGGGTGCCGAAGCCAAGGCCAAGGAGCTTGGCTACGAGCTGGTGGTACTGGACTCCCAGAATGACCCGGCCAAAGAGCTCTCCAACATGGAAGATCTCACCGTACGCAAGGTCGGCGCCATCCTGATCAACCCCACCGACTCCGAAGCGGTCGGCAACGCCATCCGTCTGGCCAACCGCGCCAGCATTCCGGTGCTGACCCTGGACCGCGGCGCCGCGCAGGGTGAGGTCAAGGCCCATATCGCCTCCGACAACGTGGCGGGCGGCAAGCTGGCCGGTGACTTTATCACCGAGAAACTGGGTACCGGTGCCAAGGTCATTCAGCTGGAAGGGATTGCCGGTACCTCCGCCGCCCGCGACCGTGGCGAAGGTTTTGCCCTGGCCGTGGCGGCCAACAAGCTGCAAGTGCTGGCTTCCCAGCCTGCCGACTTTGACCGCACCAAGGGTCTGAACGTCATGGAAAACCTGCTGGCGGCCCACCCGACCGTTCAAGCCGTCTTTGCCCAGAACGACGAGATGGCGCTGGGTGCCATCCGCGCGGTGCAGGCTGCCGGTAAAGAGGTAATGATCGTCGGCTTCGACGGCACTGACGATGGTAAAGCCGCCGTTGCCAAGGGTAAACTGGCCGCCACCGTGGCCCAGCAACCTGCCCTGATTGGTGCCATCGGCGTCGAGACTGCCGACAAGGTGCTGAAAGGTCAGCCGGTCGAGAAATCCATTCCGGTACCGCTGCAAGTAGTCAGCAAGTAAGTTCTCGAGGGGAGGTTCGCCTCCCCTTTTCCCTCTCGTTCAGGTGCCTCCCGGCTTGAACTCACTCAGTCAGAGTGTTCAAGCCAAGATGCATCAGGAGTAGTCAACATGAATCGTCTCGTCGTTCTGGGCAGTGTCAATGCAGACCACGTGCTGCGTGTTCCCCACTTTCCTCGCCCGGGTGAAACCCTGACCGGTCACAGCTATCAGGTAGTGCCCGGTGGCAAGGGGGCCAATCAGGCGGTTGCGGCCGCCCGCCTTGGCGCCCCCGTCTCCTTTATCGCCCGCATCGGTGATGATGCCATCGGCCACCAGATGAAGAGCGGCTTTGCCAAAGATGGCATCGACGTCAGCGCCGTCGAGCTCGATCCCAAGCTCCCGACCGGTATCGCCATCATCTATGTGAGCGATGAGGGGGAGAACAGTATCGGTATCTCCGCCGAAGCGAACGGCGCCATCACTCCGGCTGTGGTGAAAAACCACGAAGCGATGATCGCCTACGCCCACACCCTGCTGTTGCAGCTGGAAGTGCCGCTGGAGAGCGTTCATGAAGCTGCACGGCTGGCCCGCGCCCACGGCACCCGGGTGGTGCTCAACCCCGCCCCCGCCCGCCCGCTCTCCGCTGAGCTGTTGGCGCTGGTGGATCTTATCACCCCCAACCAGACCGAGGCCGAGCTGTTGACCGGCGTCAAAGTCACCGACGAAAAGAGCGCCCGCGAGGCGGCAGCCCGCTTCCACCAGATGGGCATTGCGGATGTGATGATCACTCTGGGGTCGCAGGGGGTCTATTGCAGCAACGCACAGCAGCAACAGCTGATCCCGGGCTTTCGTGTCAAGGCGGTGGATAGCACTGCCGCGGGCGATACCTTCAACGGCGCCCTGCTGGCGGCGGAACTGGCGGGTGCCGATTTCCACAGCGCGGTGCGCTTTGCCCACGGGGCGGCGGCACTCTCCGTCACCCGCTTCGGTGCCCAGAGCTCGATCCCGAGCAAGCAGGAGGTCGACACCTTCCTGCTTGAGCAGACTGCGCAGGGGCACTGATGGCCAATATCAAGGAGGTGGCGGCGAGGGCCCAGGTCTCTACCACCACCGTCTCCCATGTCATCAACGAGACCCGTTTCGTGGCACAAGAGACCCGTGAGCGGGTCTTTGCCGCCATGCGCGAACTCAATTATGCCCCCAGCCTGGTGGCCCGCAGCCTCAAGGTGAAGGAGACCAACAGTATCGGCATGCTGGTCACCACCTCCAGTAACCCCTTCTTTGCCGAGGTGGTGCGCGGGGTGGAGCGCTACTGCTTCGAGCAGGGCTACAACCTGATGCTGGGCAACACCGAGGGTCAGGCCGAGACGGCCCTCTCCTACCTCAAGATGATGCTGCGCAAGCGGGTCGATGGCCTGCTGATCATGTGTAGCGAAGGCCAACAAGAGGTGTTCAACCAGCTCGACTGGCTCAAGAGCCTGCCGGTGGTGGTGATGGATTGGGGTCTGGTTAGCGAGGATGTAGACCTTATCGCCGACAACTCCTTCCACGGTGGTTATCTCGCGACCCGCCATCTGATTGAACTGGGCCATACCGCCATCGGCTGTATCACAGGCCCCCACAGCCGCGCCCCCGCCAACCAGCGCCAAGCTGGCTTCGAGCAGGCGTTGCAGGAGGCAGGTCTCACGATCAATCAAGAGTGGATCCAGGAGGGGGACTTTGACTGCGCCAGCGGCCATCAGGCGATGACTCGTCTGCTGGCATTGCCCGAGCGCCCCACAGCCCTCTTTGTCTGCAACGACATGATGGCGATGGGAGCCATCAGTGCCGCCCATCAGGCGGGGCTGGTGATCCCGCGGGATATCTCCATCGTTGGCTACGACAATGTTGCGCTGGCTGAATTTATGTCGCCGCCGCTCACCACCGTCAACCAACCCAAAGAGGAGCTGGGGCGCCTCGCCGTCACCCGCCTGCTGGCGCGGATCAACGGCGAGGCGGTGGAGAATCACCTGATCACCGTCGACCCTGACCTGGTGATCAGACAATCTTGCGCGCCCCGCCCCTGATTTTCAGGGGAAACAAAAGAACAAGGCGACCCCAAGGTCGCCTTGTTTCATTCTGTCTCTTACCGGTGCAATACCGCTTTTTGCCCTCAGGCCAGCGACCGGGTCTCCCTGACTGCCAGCACTTGCAGTGGCACCAGCCCCAATCGTCTGGCCAGAGGTTGCAGCAACTCGCCATCTTCATCACCCTGCGGCAGCCAGTAGCGGACAGGCCAGCCTGCTGCCAGCTGTGCCGAGGTGGTGCAGCCAATCTCTCTGAGCGCCAGAGTACAACCCTGCTGCCGCAATCCCGCCAGCAAGGCACCATCCGGCTGTAGCGTCGGTACCAACAACACTAGCGGCGTACGGGAAGCCTCCGGCAAATAGGCCAGTAGATGGGTCAGCTGGGCCTGATTGTCGAGCGGGACCAGCAGTGCCCGACCATCGGCATACTGCGCCTCGTGCGCCTGCAGCACACGGGCCAACACGGGCCCCAGTACGCCGCACTCCTGCAGCCAGCGCATCTGGCAGGGCGCCCCCAGCTCACGCCACTCAAGCGCCAATTGCCACATCTCGTTGCCCTGTCCGTCCGTCAGCGCCTGCAACGCCACTCGCAGCGGTGCAGGCTCGCGCCCCGCCAGCCACTCTCGCAGCTGATGAAGTTGCTGCTGACTCAACTGCAACTGCTGCAGCATGGCAGGCTCAAACCAGCTGATCGCCCCCTCCTGGCTACGCTTGGCCTGATTGAGGGCCAGGATGGCCTGATCCAGCAGCCGTGCGGCATCCTGCTGTTGCGCCTTGGCGACCCCGAGCCGACAGGCCAGATCGAAGCTGCACTCCCGGGTCACAAACTCGAAATGGAGCAGATCCACCAGCTCATGAATGGCGGTTTCCAGCGCATCATCCGCCTTGGTCAGCACCACGGCAAATTCGTCACCACCGAGCCGGTAAGCGTGACTGCCATGGGCCTGTTGCAGCTTGTTGGCCACCATCTGCAACAGCCGATCTCCGACCTGATAACCCAGCAGATCATTGACCTGCTTGAAGCGCTTGAGATCGAGCACCACCAAAGCGCTCACATCATCGGCATGCAGAGCGCGAGAGAGCTGCTCCTGCAGGGCACGGCGGTTGCCAAGCTGGGTCAGGGGATCGAGCAGGGCAAGCCGACGGTTCGCCAGATTGGCGCGAATGAGGGCTGCGACCAGAGCGCCACCGGTCAGCAGCAGGATCAGTTGCCAGATCTGCAGCCAAAACAGGCTGTTACGGATCTGGCTGACCGAATGCTCCCGCTCCTGGCCGGAGAGGATCTGATCCCCTATCTGTTCGATGAGACGGGTCTGGCTGGCGATCGCCTCCTGCAAGCGGGCAAGCTCAGCCCCCTCGCGCAGCGCACCAGCCTCCATCTGGGGTTCGAGCTGCTTGATCTGCTCGAACAGGGTGGCCAGCACCTTGCCGAGTCCGTGCCGCTGGCGCATCTCGGCGGTCTCACTGCTGATGAGGAAGATATCGAGCCGGTTCCACAGCAGATCGTAATCGAGGCTCAGGGTCTCCATCGACAGTCTGCCAGCCCGATAGAGCTGCAGGTCGTAGAGAAAACGCTGGGATTCGAGCATCACCTGGCTGATGTTCCAGTGGACATTGCGGTAGAAAGTATCGACCAGCTGCTCCTGCCGATACTGCAGATAGAGGCTGCTGCCCGACGAGAGCAGAAACAGCAGCGACACCGCAACCAACAGCAGATTTTGGCGGGATAGCCCCATCAATCGACGATCTCGATGCGGGTCACCTGCCACACCATGCAGTTGTGAATGGCAGGGACGTCCAGCTTGGGATAGGTGGTGAACGGGATGAGCAGCCAGAGCGGCCCCTTGTTGCGCCGGGTCAGCGGTTTGCCGTCCTCCTGACGCACCAGGGTCAGCGGCACGCCGTCGAACAGGGCCAGATCCACCACCTGCTGATAGCCGTTGAGGGCCGAAACGGCGATCTTGCGGGCATCCGGGATCCCTTGCGCCGCCAGCACGGCTGACAGGGTCGGCCCGCGATAGTGGTGGGTGCCCTGGGTCCAGGGGGTAGTCGTGGTGAATTCGGTCTGTGGCAAGGCGGAGAGGGCCGCCTCATCGAGGGTCACCTGCTGGCCATCTGGCAGTACCAGGGTCATCAGGGGGATGGAGGCCGATGCGCTGGCACTGGCCAGCATCAGGAGAAAAAAAGCGATCCATTGCTTTACTGCGGTCATGGTAATTTGCGCCAACTGCGTCCCATTTTTTAAATGGTTGCCAGTGTGGCGATTTCACCGAACCATTGCAACTGTCCCGTCGCACAGTAGCTCAGGGACCGCGCATCTCCATCCAGTTGTGCCCCTCGACTTGCCTCGGTTGATGAATGCCGCACGCCTCCAGCAACTCATCGACATAGGCGGGCACCAGCAGGGAGGCTGGGCCATAGCGTTTTTCGTCAAACTGGCTACCTACCTCGCTCGGTTCGAGATTGAGCTCGATGGTGTGCGCCCCGTTCAATCCCGCTTCATGGACAAACCCGGCGGCCGGATAGACGGCGCCAGAGGTGCCGATGGAGATAAAGAGATCGCACTGGGCAAGCGCGCTGTAGATGCGATCCAGCCCGAGCGGCATTTCGCCAAACCAGACCACATGGGGACGCATCGGCTGGGGAAACTGGCAGCAGGAGCAGAGCTCGTCCTGATGGAGATCACCGCGCCACTCGATCACCTGACCGGACTCGGGGCAGCGGGCCTTGAGCAGCTCGCCGTGCATATGGATAAGGTTCTTGCTGCCCGCGCTCTCATGCAGATTGTCGATGTTCTGAGTGACCAGGGTCACCGAACCGGGCAGCAGTCGCTCGAGGCGGGCCAGCGCATAGTGGGCCGGATTGGGATGAACCTGGGGCTGTTGCAGCTGTTTACGGCGGGAGTTGTAAAAGCGCAGCGCCAGTTCGGGATCCCGGGCATACCCCTCGGGGGTCGCCACATCCTCGACCTTGTGCTCTTCCCACAAGCCGTCGCAGGCACGAAAAGTCTTGATGCCGGATTCGGCAGAGATCCCCGCGCCGGTCAGGATCACGATATGTTTATATGACTGCGCCATAAGCTGCTCCGTCTATCCCCGCACAATAAATGTGACCTTAGCACAGGGAAAAAAGTGTCACTATTCGCCCTTGGTCTTAAGCGGCGCCGCTGGCGGCACGGGCAACCAGGCATCCAGTACCGACAGATCCAGCCTGACAAAGACCATCTCCCGTCCGGTCACCAGGGTCAGCGGCAAGCCAAGGCGCTTGAGCAGGGTCAGCATGGGCCGGTTCTGGGCCAGCACTTCCGCCGTCCACTCCCGGATCCCGTCCTCCCTGGCCAGCAGTGCCAGCGCCAGCAGAATGCGCCGCCCCGCCCCCTTGTGCTGGAAGTGATCCGCCACGATGCAGGAGAACTCCGCCCGATCGGGATGAAGGCGACGGCGGATTGATTGCGCCTGAGCCAGCGGCTCACCGGCCAGATCGGTCAGCAGCAGCGAGATCTGTTGCTCGGGATGGTAATTGAGAAATTGGGCCACCTGTTCCGGTGGCGGCGTCCGTTTCGAGCGCATAAAGCGCAGATAGATGCTCTCTTCACTCAATGCATCGTAAGCGGCCAGCATGCGGGCAGGCGCCACACCATGCAGCTCGCGCAGCAGGCAAGGCACCCCGGATACCTCCATAGCCAGTGGCAGCGCAGCCCGGGAAACCGGATGGGGCCAGCCCTCCAGCCCTTTGCCAAGGCGCTCCCGGTGCATGGGCCAGCAGAGGTAGCGCGGCATGGCTTACCAGCGCCCCATCATACCGCGCTCTCGCCACACTTCGACGTCGAGCAGGTTGTAAGGATCATCCAGATAAACGGCGATCCCCAGCTCCCGAACCCGGGCCATAAAACGCCCCAGCAGGGAGTCACCGGTCAAGGACTCCATCTCAGGCAAGATCCCCTGCCCCAGCAGCAAGGCTTGCAGCGGCAAACGCTCCAGCAGATCGAATGGCAGATGCTGGCTGTTATCGAGCAGCAGCGCCAGCTTGCTCCCCGCCAGACTGGCTTGCAGCACCAGCGCGAAGCGCTCGGCATTGCCGAGCAGGTGGTCACGACGGTGGATC
Organism: Aeromonas sp. Y318-3; assembly: GCF_027706185.1. Lineage (NCBI taxonomy): Bacteria > Pseudomonadati > Pseudomonadota > Gammaproteobacteria > Aeromonadales > Aeromonadaceae > Aeromonas > Aeromonas sp. Y318-3. Next base: position 91,403 of record NZ_JAPDCN010000017.1, on the reverse strand, counting down.
AGCAGGGTCAGTTCGGCTGGGGTACGCGACTGCTCCGTCAGCCACTCCTTGAGCGCCTCCCAGCGGCTGGGCAGACCCGTCACCGCCAGCCAGACCAGATGAGGGGTCGCGGGACTGGAGAGCAGCCCTAGCTGACCCTGCACCTCCCCCTGCCACCGGCGGATGGAGCGGCGCTGGCCGCTCAAGCGCTGCTGACGCAGCGGGCCCAGATAGACTCGACGCAGCAACCTGAGCAGCTCGTCGCAATCAAGCGGCTTGGCCAGCGCCGCCAGAATATTGAAACCGGCATCGTGCAGCAGGCGGCGGGCACCGTCGATCAGCGTCTGCTCATGGGCCGAAAGCAGCACAATGGGCAGCCCGGCCTCCTGCAACTGGGGCTGGTTCATCAGCAGACTGATGGCATCTTGCTCCACCAGACTGAGATCGCACACCAGCAGGCTGATGTCGCCCGCCGACAATGCCACAAGACAGGCCGATTCATCCTGTACCCACTGACAGGAGAGCCCCAACCCGGCGATGGTCTGTTGCAGCTGCATTCCCTGAAACGGGTGATCCTCGAGCAGCAGCACCTTGTTAGCGGCCAGCCAGTTGCACCAGTCACGATAACTGGCGGCAAGCCCCCCCAGCCAATCCTCGCCAATAGCGTAAATTCCCTCATGCTGCTGCAACTGGGAGAAGTAGTCCGCCTGCTGATGAGCGGTGGGGTCGTAAAGTGCGATGGCGCCGGCCGCAAACAGCCCTTCCCACTGCCAGCAGGCATCCGGTCGGGTACGGTGCAGCGTGACATAGGAGGGCAATGTCATGGTGCTGGCCAACTCATGGGCGGTGCTGTCGAGGGCATAGAGCACAATGGGGCAAAATCCTGCCGCCTCATGCTCTTCCGAATCGAGCAACGCCAGTAATTCTTCATCAGTGATGATCATCTTGAGCCCTCTTTGAAAACTGCTGGCTGAACTCATCCAGTGCCTGGTTCAATCTGGCTTGCAGCATCGGATGGGGCGCCTGTTGCCACTCTTCAATGACCGCCACCAACGCAGTCGCCCCTACCATTCTGGCGGCCCCCTTCAACTTGTGTAAAGCAGCATTCACGCCAACTTCATCTTCTTCTGTGCTGCAGCGCTCAAGTTCGGCCAAATCATCACGGGTAGCCTTCAGATAAAGGGCGGCCAGTTCATCGGTCAGCAGCGAGGCAACCGGTGTCGGGGCGACAACATTGCTCCCTTCTTTGGCAATATGGCGCAGCAAGGTCGCCAGCTCCTTGAGGGCGACCGGCTTGTCCAGATGGCCATCGCAACCGCAGGATTGCAGCTCCCTTGCCGCCTGATCACTGAGATCTGCGGTGATCACATAGACCGGCAGACGGGCCCAACGGGCTGATTGGCGCAATTGCCTGCACAGCTCGGCCCCGTTCATCACCGGCATCTGCAGATCGGTCAGCACAAAATCCACCTCCTGCTGCGCCAGCATCTCCAGCGCCAGCTGCCCGTTGGCGGCAGTGATAACGCTGGCACCAAGTTGCCCCAGTTGCAGGCTGATCAGCTCGCGATTGACATCGTGATCTTCAACCAGCAGTACCCGCATGCCAAGCCCTGGCTGGGTGCCTGCGACCGGTTGATCCGGGGTCAGCCGTGGCTGCAGCAGGGTGATGATGGTCCCGGGCACCCAGGACTCCCCTTGCCAGGCCCAATAGTAGAGCCCCTTCTCGTCCACCTCCGCTTGCAGCGTATCAACGGCGTTGCTGACGGTGGCGATTCCCAATCGACTAAGCCAGGGCGACAGCGCTTGCGCCTCATCGTGGGGTAAAGAGAGTGCCAGTTGCCGCACATTGGGCTGCCAGTCCGGCTCCTGCTGCACCCGCTTCAGCGGCAACTCGCAATAGAAGCGGCTACCGCCACCGACGCGCCCCTCGACATCGATAAGGCCACCCATCTGCTCGACCAGCTGCTTGCAGATCGCCAGACCAAGACCGGTGCCCGGCGCCCGCAGTTGCCCTTCAACGGCAAACTGCTCGAACGGCATAAAGAGCGTGGTGCGCATCTTGGCAGTGATCCCCGGTCCCTGATCATCCACACCAAAGCGCAAGGTCGATGCGACCACCTCGGCCCACAGCACCACTTCCCCACGCAGGCTGAACTTGATGGCATTGGAGAGCAGGTTATGGAGCACTTGCCGTACCCGGTGAGGGTCGAGGGTCTGCAGGGCTGGCAGAGCCGGGTCCAACTTAAGGCGCAGTTGCAATCCCTTGGCCCGCGCCTTGGTCCAGTGCACCGCCGCCACGTGCTCACACAGCTCGGCAAAATCGGTGGGTTGCGGCGAGAGGGAGAGTTTGCTGTTTTCGTTGCGGCTAAAGTCGAGCACATCGTTGAGCAGGCCGAGCAACTCATCCCCCGCCTGACGCACCCGTGCCAGCGCCGAATCCTGCTCTCTCGACAAAGGAGTGCTGGCCAGCCATTCCAGCAAGCCGAGCATGGCGTTCATCGGCGTGCGGATCTCGTGGCTGATGGCGGCCAAAAAGCGCCCCTTGGCCAGAACTGCCTGTTGCGCCTGCTCATGGGAGTGCTGCAATGCCTGATCCTGCTCGACCCTGGTAGTGACATCCTGCATCACCGCATAGATCCGCCAACCCTGCGGCTGACTGCGGCCACGGCCATAGAGCTGCAACCAGCGCAGACCCTTGGTCGGATGGTGATAGCGCATGGTGAACGCGAAGGGTTTGCCAGCCTGCAGCATAGCGAACATCTCACGGCGTACCCGACGGCGATCCTCGCGCTCCAGCATAGTGAGCACCCGTTTGGGCTCACGACGGATCTGCTGGCTCGCCAGCCCCAGCAGCTCGTAACAGCCCCGGCTGATAAACTCGATACCCCCTACCCGTCCCCGCTCGAACATAAACTGCAGCACCACGCCGGGCACGGTATTGGTCAGGGCACGCAGGCGGCGCTCTGCCTGACGCAGAAAACGGGCCTGCTCACGCAGCACGCTGATATCCGACAGGGCGATGAGATCGGTGGCAGGTGCCTGCTTGTCCAGTCGCAGCGGATGCTGGGCATAGGCGAAAACCTGATCCCCCAGCACCAACTCCCCTTCACTCTTCTGAGGTTGCACCGGCGGCAGCATCAACTGCTGCGAATAGCGCAGGGCCAGACGTCGCCCCTGTTTATTGGATTTGATCACCTTGCCCTGGCTGTTGCGCAGATAGACGGGCACCGGCAACGCCTGAAACATGGTTTCCCGCAGCTCGCTCTCGATGGCCAGCGCCTTCTCGGCGGCGTGACGCTGGGCCACTTCCCGTGCCAGTTGCTGGCGGGAACGCCAGATCCCGCCGATGACAATGCTGCTGACCAGCAGTGCCATGGCAATGGAGCCAAACCAGGCGGCGTAGCTCACGCCGGGCTGCTGCACGACGAGCAAGCGGCGCCAGCGCTGGTTAAGTTCGTCAATCTGGGTGCTGGTCAGCGCCATCAGGTTGCGATCCATCACCCCGGCCAGTTCGGTCTGACTCTTGTTGATGGCAAAGCCAAGGCTGAAGCGATCTTCCAGCTCCTCGATATCGAGCCCTTCCAGCAAGTTGGTACGCTGGGGATATTGCAGCTGATAAAGCTCGCTCAGCATGGCGTCAGCCTTGCCCTGTTTGATCGCTGCAAGCCCCTGCTCAATGCCGTCGGTGCGAAGCCACTCCTGATCACCGAGCAGGGCGAGCAAGGAGGGATCGTAGAGGGATTCAGGCACCAGAATACGTTGGCGCTTGAGTTGGGTAATGCGATCAGCAGCCAGCTTGCGCTTGCTGATCAAGGCAAACCGGTTGGTGGAGATCGTCCGGCTGAAAATGAACTGATCCGTCAATGCCGGGGATTCCGGCAAGCTGGCCATCATATCCGCCTCACCACGGTGAAGCTTTTCTACGGCCTCCGCCTTGCTGGCGGCAGGCACCAGCTTGTATTTCAGGCCGGTCTCCTGGGTGACCCAGCGCAGCACATCCGCGCTCCACCCTTTCGCCTCCCCCAGATCATTGACGCCGCTATAGGGCATCAACTCGGGATTGACCACCAGGCGAATGGTGCGCCCGCGGCCGGATAACCAGGCCTGCTCGGTATCGCTGAAGTGGGGCTGGTTGACATATAGCGACCCCTGATCGAGATAGCGAGCCAGATCGGTATAGATAGTACCGGCGGGCATATGACGGATCAGGGTGTCCACCAGATTGGCCAACTCAGGCTGATCACGCATCATCAGGCGATAGCTGATGATCCGATCCTCACCAAACAGGCGGCGCAGGCGCAAACCATCGGCAGGAAACTCGCGCATCAGATAGCGCAGTTGCAGATAGTCCCCCAGATAGGCATCACCCTTGCCGCTCTGCAGCGCGTCGTAGACCTTCTCTCCGCTTTTTAGGGAAATAATGCGCGCCTGAGGATAAAGCTCGTGCAGCAGGCGGGCAGAGTCTGCTACCGAGTAGACCAGAAAGCGGGCCTGTTTGAGATTTTCACCCTTGTAGAGGATGGCGGCATCGGTCTCCATCATCGGACGGCTTAACCGCATGCCCTCCACGGCCTTCTTGCGGGTTCCGACATAGGGAATGATGTCGCAGTCACCCTCTGCGAGCCCGTTGCGCAATGTCTGCCAATCGGGCAACTCTTTGAGCACGAGGGGAACCGGGAACAGCTCCTGCAACCGGGCGAGACGATCCTTGAGCAGTCCCCCCTCGGCCATCAGGTATGGTGGAGGAAGCGTCGCAGGATAGCAGAGCGAAAGCTGACTCAGTGAATTTACATAAGCTTGGGTCGCCGGCGCCAACGGCAGCACTGTTGTCTGCAAAGGCTTGGCGTGCAATGGCAGTGCCAGCACGGCACCCAGAAGAAAAACGGGGAATTTGGTCATCTGAAAACAAAAGCCAGGCATCTGCCTGGCTTTTTATCACTCGTTGGGTTCAACATTTTCTACCCTGGCCTTGAGCTTCTGGCCAGGCCGGAAGGTCACCACGCGGCGGGCGCTGATAGGAATATCCTCGCCCGTCTTGGGGTTGCGTCCGGGACGCTGATTCTTCTCACGAAGGTCAAAGTTACCGAAGCCTGAAATCTTGACTTGTTCACCACGCTCAAGCGCCTGTCGGATTTCCTCAAAGAAGGCTTCCACCATATCTTTGGCTTCACGCTTGCTCATCCCGAGCTGGGTGAACAGGTGCTCTGCAATGTCGGCTTTGGTAAGCGCCATAGATCAATCCCTCAAGGATGCATTCAACTCTTCACCAAGGGCCCGCACGACATTGTCTACGGTCTCGGCAATCTCTTTCTCCTCCAGGGTGCGCTGGGTGTCTTGCAATACAAGACTGATGGCCAGGCTCTTCTTGTCCTCTGCCATACCAGCACCCTGGTATACGTCAAACAAGTTTATTCCAACTACCTGATTTCCGCCAACTTTTTTAATTACCGCAAGCACATCACCTGCCAGAACCTGACGATCGACCACCACGGCGATGTCGCGACGGTTCGCCGGGAACTTGGAAACTTCGGCTGCCACAGGCACCTTGGCCGGGGTCAGCTTGTCCAGCTCCAGCTCAAACATCACCACGCGGCTCTTGAGGCCCAGCTTCTTCTCGAGGCTCGGGTGGATCACGCCGATGTGGCCGATGATCTCGCCATTACGCAGGATGGCTGCGCTCTGGCCCGGATGCAGGGCGCTGTGCTCGGTACGCTCGAAGGTAAAGGTGGCCCCTTCGGCGGTCAAGTCCAGCACCGCTTCCAGATCCCCTTTCAAATCAAAGAAGTCGGCTGCGCGGGTTTTGATGTCCCAGTGCTCGTCGCTCTGGTTGCCGGTGATGATACCGGCCAGCATCGGCTCCTGACGGATGCCGTTCTCGGCGCTTTCATCCTTGATGAAACGCAGACCCTGCTCGAACAGACGCACACGCGGCTGCTGACGATTCTGGTTGTAAACAACGGCTTGCACCAGACCCGGGAACAGAGAGACACGCATGGCGGACATCTCGACCGAGATCGGGTTCGGCAGCACGATGGCATCGCTCTGCGGGAACAGGGTTTGCTGGGTTTTGGGATCGACGAAGCTGTAGGTGATCGCTTCCTGGAAGCCGCGGTCAACCAGCAGGTCGCGCACGCGCTTCAAGGTCACCTGCCCTTCTGCCTGCTCCACCATCGCCAGAGAGGCGGCGGGTTTCAGGTTCGGGATATTGTTGTAGCCGTAGATGCGGGCCACTTCCTCGATGAGATCTTCCTCGATGGCGATATCGAAACGCCAGGAGGGTGCCAGCGCGGTCCAACCGTCAGCATCCACAGTGACTTGCATGCCGAGGCGGGTCAGGATCTCGACCACCTGAGCATCCGCCACGCTGATACCGATCACTTTATCGAGCTTGCTGCGACGCAGCTTGATGGGGGCCGCTTTCGGCAGATGGGCATCGGATTTGACCTCGATGACCGGACCCGCTTCGCCGCCGCAGATATCCAGCAGCAGACGGGTGGCTCTGTCCATCACCTTGGCTTGCAGCTGCGGATCCACCCCGCGCTCGAAGCGGTGGGAAGAGTCAGTGTGCAAACCGTAAGCGCGAGCACGGCCGGTGATGGAGAGCGGCGCGAAGAAGGCGCACTCCAGCAGGACGTCGGTGGTGGTCTCGGAAACACCGGTGCGATTGCCGCCGAAGATCCCGGCCATGCAGGCAGGACCTTTGGCATCGGCAATCACCAGGGTGGTCTCTTTGAGCTTCACTTCGTTGCCGTCGAGCAGGGTCATCGGCTCATCGGCGTGGGCACGACGCACCACCAGTTCCCCTTCCAGGGTAGCCAGATCGAAGGCGTGCATCGGCTGACCGTATTCCAGCAGCAGGTAGTTGGTGATGTCGACAATGGCGTCGATGGAACGAATGCCGCCACGGCGCAGCTTCTCTTGCATCCAGAGCGGGCTCTGGGCCTGCAGGTTCAGCCCCTTGATGACGCGCCCCAGATAACGGGGGCAATCGGCTGGCGCTTCAACCCGGATCGGGAAAGTTGCATCAATGGTGGCAACGGCTGGTGTCCAGGTCGGTTCGACCACGTCGACGCTGTTGAGCACACCAATTTCACGGGCCAGACCAGCAATACCGAGGCAGTCGGCACGGTTCGGGGTCAGATCCACGTCGATGGAGACGTCGTTCAGATTGAGGTAGTCGCGAATATCGGTACCGATGGGGGCATCGGCCGGCAGCTCGATGATGCCATCGGCTTCAACGTCGATACCCAGCTCGCTGAAAGAGCAGAGCATGCCGTGAGACGGCTGGCCGCGTAGTTTAGCTTTCTTGATGGTGAAATCACCCGGCAGAGTCGCCCCTACTTTGGCCACGCACACTTTCAGGCCCTGACGGCAGTTTGGCGCGCCGCAGACGATGTCCAGCAGCTCGGCTTCACCCACGTTGACCTTGGTCACCCGCAGTTTGTCGGCGTCAGGATGCTGGGCGCACTCGACCACTTCACCCACCACCACATTGTTGAACTGGCCGGCAACCGCTTCCACGGCGTCCACTTCCAGACCGGCCATGGTGATCTGCTCGGCCAGTGCGTTGTCACTCAACTCGGTGCGGACCCACTCCATCACCCAGGATTTACTGAATTTCATGTTCTCTCGCCCTTACTTGAACTGCTTGAGGAAGCGCAGGTCGTTTTCGAAGAAGGCACGCAGGTCGTTGACCCCGTAACGCAGCATGGTCAGGCGCTCAACGCCCATGCCGAAGGCAAAGCCGGAGTATTTTTCCGGATCGATACCGACCGAACGCAGCACGTTCGGGTGCACCATGCCGCAGCCCAGCACTTCCAGCCACTTGCCGTTCTTGCCCATCACGTCGACTTCGGCGCTCGGCTCGGTGAACGGGAAGTAGGAAGGACGGAAGCGAATGGTCAGGTCTTCCTCGAAGTAGTTACGCAGGAAGTCGTGCAGAATGCCCTTCAGCTCGGTAAAGCTGGCATGCTCGTCAACCAGCAGACCTTCAACCTGATGGAACATCGGGGTGTGGGTCATGTCGTAGTCGTTACGATAGACGCGGCCCGGTGCAATGATGCGGATCGGCGGCTGTTGCTGCTGCATGGTGCGGATCTGCACACCGGAGGTGTGGGTACGCAGCATCAGATCAGGATTGAAGTAGAAGGTATCGTGATCGGTACGCGCCGGGTGATGAGCCGGAATGTTCAGCGCATCGAAGTTGTGGAAGCCATCTTCAATCTCGGGACCACGGGCAACCTTGAAGCCCATCTCGCCAAACAGGCGCTCGATGCGCTCGATGGTGCGGGTTACAGGATGCAGACCGCCATTCTCGATGCGGCGACCCGGCAGGCTGACGTCGATGGTCTCGGCGGCCAGCTTCTGGTTCAGCACGGCAACTTCGAGCGCTTCACGACGCTCGTTCAGCGCATCCTGAACCTGCTGTTTGGCCTGGTTGATCACGGCGCCCGCGGCGGGACGCTCTTCGGCAGACAAGGCACCCAGGCCCTTCATCTGCTCGGTAAAAAAGCCCTTTTTACCCAGATATTTGACCCGGATTTCGTCGAGGGTCGCGATATCGCTCACGCCCTCAATTTCGGCTCTGGCTTGGCCGACTACTTCTTCAAGCTGTTGCATGTCTTCCTCGTCACCACTCCCGGTACAGGAGCCTTTAGGCTAAATAAGGTCAAGAGGGGAATAATACAAAAAAAGCCCCTTCGCTGACCATAGCTAAGGTGGGCTTTTCTCCCTACAAATCATTTTGTTATATCAAGCGAGTCTCATCGGCTCACCGTCACTCTTGAAATAATAGAACAAACATCTAGTTTGTTGGCATATAAACCATTTGTAGAACAGGTCATCTCGCACATATCGCCTTGTGTGGAGAAAACTGTAGCGCGTGTAAAACAGTGGACAGAATATGGACGAGGAAAAAGAAAAAGTGATGTAAAACAGATGGTTATAGATACAAAAAAGGAGGCCTGAGCCTCCTTTTAGCGTTTATAACAGAACTGGATTAGACCAGAGCTGCTTTAGCTTTTTCAACCAGGGCGGTGAAAGCCATTTTGTCGTGAACGGCGATATCGGACAGGATCTTGCGATCGATCTCGATAGAAGCCTTCTTCAGACCGTTGATCAGACGGCTGTAGGACAGACCGTTCTGACGGGCTGCAGCGTTGATACGCGCAATCCACAGCTGACGGAACTGACGCTTTTTCTGGCGACGGTCACGGTAGGCATACTGACCAGCTTTGGTTACCGCTTGTACCGCTACGCGGTAAACACGGGAACGGGCGCCGTAGTAACCTTTGGCGGCTTTCATTACTTTCTTGTGACGAGCTCGAGCAGTCACACCACGTTTAACTCTTGGCATTTTTCACATCCCCCCTTATGCGTACGGCAGACAAGCGACAACACGTTTGTGGTCGGCAGCAGAAACCATGAATTTCGGTCCCAGCTGACGCTTACGCTTGCTGCTCTTCTTGGTCAGGATGTGACGCAGGTGGTTGTGCTTGCACTTGAAGCGACCCGAGCCAGTCTTTTTGAAGCGCTTTGCAGCACCCCGGTTGGTTTTCATCTTCGGCATTTCATACTCCGCATTGTGAGTGACAACAAAATCGCAAGGCGAACCAACTCATGGGGCGAGCCCCATGAGTCAATTTCTTGTGGGCCTTAAGATTTCTTCTTAGGTGCGAGGACCATCACAGCTTGACGGCCTTCGACTTTCGGGAACGACTCGACTACGGCCAACTCTTCCAGATCGTTCTTGACGCGCTCCAAAACCTTGATACCAAGATCCTGGTGGGCCATTTCACGACCACGGAAGCGCAGGGTGACCTTAGCCTTGTCCCCGTCTTCCAGAAAGCGAACCAGGTTGCGTAGTTTTACCTGATAGTCGCCTTCGTCAGTGCCAGGACGGAATTTGATTTCCTTAACCTGGACGACTTTCTGCTTTTTCTTCTGTTCTTTGGTTGTTTTGCTCTTTTCGTAGAGGAATTTGCCGTAATCCATGATCCGGCAAACGGGCGGCTCAGCATTTGGACTGATCTCGACCAGATCAACTCCGGCCTCTGCGGCCAAGTTCAGAGCATCCTGAATGGAGGTGATGCCAATGGCTTCACCATCCAGACCAGTCAGACGAACTTCTTTCAGACGGATCTCTTCATTGATCCGGTGAGCGCGGGCTTGCGGTTGCTTGCCCAGTTTTTTTCCGCCTTTTATAGCTTATTCCTCCACTTTCTTTTGTCCGCGGGTCTGAACTTCCTGGGTCAGCAGAGCGATAAACTCTTCAACAGGATAAGTGCCCAGGTCAGCCCCTTTACGAGTCCGTACTGCAATCTTACCGGCTTCAACTTCTTTATCGCCGCAGACCAGCATGAAAGGTACTCGCTTCAAAGTATGCTCGCGGATTTTAAAGCCAATCTTCTCATTTCTCAAGTCCGCTTTTGCGCGAAGGCCCGCATCATTCAATGCTTTGGCTACTTTCACCGCATAATCGGCCTGATTGTCCGTGATATTCATGACCACAGCCTGAGTCGGTGCCAACCAGGTCGGGAACAGACCGGCGTACTCTTCAGTCAGAATACCGATGAAGCGCTCGATAGAACCCAGGATGGCCCGGTGGATCATCACAGGTACATGACGATCGTTGTTTTCGCCCACATAAGTGGCACCCAGACGACCAGGCAGGGCAAAGTCGAGCTGCACGGTACCACATTGCCACGCACGATCAAGGCAATCGTGCAGGGTAAATTCAATTTTGGGACCGTAGAACGCCCCTTCACCCGGCTGCAGATCGTACTTCAGACCGTTGAGCTCCAGCGCTTCGGCCAGGGCTTTCTCGGCACGATCCCACATCTCGTCGGAGCCGATACGCTGCTCGGGACGAGTGGAGAGCTTGACCACGATGTTCTCGAAGCCAAAGGTACCGTAGACGTCATAGACCATACGAATACAGCCGGAGACCTCTTCCATGATCTGCTCTTCGGTACAGAAGATGTGAGCGTCATCCTGAGTGAAGCCGCGCACCCGCATCAGACCGTGCAGGGAACCGGACGGCTCGTTGCGGTGGCAGGAACCAAACTCGGCCATACGCAGCGGCAAATCACGGTAGGACTTCAGACCCTGGTTGAAGATCTGGACGTGACCCGGGCAGTTCATCGGCTTGATGGCGTACTCGCGGTTTTCAGACTGGGTGGTGAACATGGCCTGGGCATACTTCTCCCAGTGACCTGAACGCTCCCACAGGACGCGGTCCATCATGAACGGACCTTTCACTTCCTGATAGTCGTACTCTTTGAGCTTGCCGCGGATGAAGGTTTCCAGCTCGCGGAAGATGGTCCAGCCATCGTTGTGCCAGAACACCATACCGGGTGCTTCTTCCTGCATGTGATACAGGTCAAGCTGCTTGCCGATCTTGCGGTGGTCGCGCTTGGCGGCCTCTTCCAGGCGCTGCAGATAGGCCTTGAGCTGCTTCTTGTCAGCCCAGGCGGTACCGTAGATACGCTGCAGCATCTTGTTGTTGGAATCGCCGCGCCAGTAGGCGCCGGACATCTTCAGCAACTTGAAGTGGTGGCAGTGACGCATGTTGGGCACGTGCGGGCCGCGACACATGTCGATGTACTCTTCGTGATGATAGAGACCTGGCTGGTCATCACGGGCAATGTTCTGATCCAGGATTTCGACTTTGTAAGACTCTCCGCGCGCCTCGAATACATCGCGCGCTTCTTGCCAGGAGACTTTCTTCTTGATGACGTCGTAATCCTTGGCTACCAGCGCCAGCATGCGCTCTTCCAGGGCAGCCAGATCTTCATCGGTCAGGGTACGGTCAAGATCAACGTCATAGTAGAAGCCGTTGTCGATGACAGGACCGATGGCCATCTTGGTCTGGGGCCAAAGTTGCTTGATAGCATGACCCAGCAAGTGGGCGCAGGAGTGGCGCAGGATGTCCAGACCTTCTTCGTCTTTGGCGGTGATGATGGCCAGCGCAGCATCGGCTTCGATCAGCTCGCACGCATCCACCAGTTCACCGTTTACCCGACCGGCAATGCACGCCTTAGCGAGACCGGGACCGATGTCCGCAGCCACATCCATGACGGAAACAGAGTGGGCAAATTGACGTTGGCTGCCGTCAGGCAGAGTAATGATTGGCATTATGTGTTTCCTTATACAGTGGTGACCCCTACCAAAGGTCACATGCGGGATGGAAAATAAATTCGAAATGGGTGATGTTCTGGTTCTCCACAGCACTTTGCGAAGACGGCCTGACACGTAAACCACATGTCTAACGTGACAAACCAAGCCAAAACGGCCCCATGCTACCAGAAGTCGGGCGTGCTGTATCGGATTTGCAGATATTTTCTACAGTCAAATGAGTCTCCTGCCGACTATTCACCAAGCAGAGATTGCCAGTTGAAGTCAAAGTCACTGCTCCCCTCCTCTGCCAGCGCCAGCTCTTGCAGCACCTGAAGCGCCAACTTGTTGCCCTTTTGTGCCGCCTGATAGAGCCACTGTTTCGCCTGGGGCAAATCGACTCTGCCGCTCGCCCCCATCAGATGAAGCACACCGACTTTCAACATGGCAGGTACATCACCGTTGCGGGCGGCCTGCTCCATCCAGTGAAAGGCTTCTCGCAGATCCCGCTTTACCCCGACGCCGCGCAGATAGAGCTCTGCCAGCCGATATTGACCAAAAGCATCCCCCGCCTGCGCCGACTGGCGATAGAGGCTGATGGCCCGCTGCATATCCTGCTCGCTCCCCTGCCCCACTTCATGGCTCCAACCCATCAAGGCTTGCGCCCGGGGTTGCCCCTGCGCCGCCAGTGGTGACCAGATCCGGGTCGCCTCATCAAAGTGACCGGTACGCCAGGCACGGTTGGCGGCAGCCATCTCCTGCTCGGTGGAGAGCGGAAGCAGACGCCAGATAACGAGGGCAAGCAGACAGATAAACAGCCAGCGGGAAGTGGTGGGGCTCATGATGATTTCCGTGATCCAGTTCTCATTTCGTCTATGTAAACGAAATGTAGCGTTGCGATCAAGCAAGAGATCCCTGCGACAACCCTTTTGCACCCGGTCGATCAGCAGTAGTTGTCATTTATCCGGGGCACCTGCAAAATAACTGTATGTATAAACAGTATTGGTGCACACCATGGCAGGACGAGGCAGCCCCCACAATATCGATCACCGTTTTAGCGGCCCCCTTGTTGAAGCGGTCGATGACGGCTGGCAATCGTCCGATTGGGATGCCGCATTCACCCCCTCTGTGCCTGGCACCGAGGTGCGGGAGATCGATGCACGCAGCATTATCAGCTACAACAACTCGCCGGATGTGCCTTTTGGTCGCTCCATCAACCCCTATCAGGGGTGCGAACACGGCTGCATCTACTGCTATGCCAGACCCAGCCATGCCTATCTGGAGCTCTCCCCCGGTCTCGATTTCGAGAGCAAGCTGTTTGCCAAACGCAATGCAGCCGACCTGTTGCGCCGGGAGTTTGCCAAACCGGCCTATCAGCCACAGAACATCTTCATTGGCGCCAATACCGACCCCTATCAACCCATCGAGCAGCGCTATCGCCTCACCCGCCAGTTGTTGGAAGTGATGCTGGCACACCGCCACCCGGTCGGACTCATTACCAAGAGCGCCATGATCTTGCGCGACCTCGATCTGTTGACCGAGCTGGCCAGGGAGGGGCTTTGTCAGGTAATGGTGTCGGTGACGACCTTGAACGAAACCCTGCGCCGACAGCTGGAGCCCCGCGCCAGCACGGGTGCAGGCCGCTTGAAAGTGATCGAGAAGCTGGCCAACGCTGGCGTGCAGGTGGGGGTACTGGCCGCCCCCATGATCCCGCGGCTCAATGAGCCGGAGCTGGAGCAGATCATCAAATCGGCTGCCGAGGCAGGCGCCAGCTGCGCCGATTACATCCTGCTGCGGTTACCCCACGAACTGGCGCCGCTATTTGGGGACTGGCTCGATACCCACTACCCGGGCCAGAAGGAAGCTATTTTAAATCAGTTGCGAGCCAGCCGCGGTGGCGGGCTCAACAGTACCGCCTTCGGTACCCGCATGCGCGGTGAGGGGCACTTTGCCGATCTGCTGGCCCAGCGCTTTCGCCTCATCAGCAAGCGCCTCGATCTGGGCAAACGTCATATTCAGCTCAGGCTGGATGGGTTTATCCGCCCCGGGGAGCAGCTGTCGCTCTTCTAATCCCCCTCTCATGCACTGCATATATCAGGTGCACAGTCCTTGCCTGCCAAGAGGTCTATAGGAAGGATTGTCGCGACAGGATCGCGCTATCCGGTAAAGACAGGGCTAACGCCTTAGCCAGCGCGCTGATCCCGACCCTGTTGCACCATTTCAACCGGTAGTCGCGAGGGTTCATGAGCCACTTCGTGCTCATCCTCTTCATACAGCGGCACCTCTGACTCGCCCCATACCCGGCTCCACCAAATTTCCCACGTGATCCAACTGGTCATATGCAGCTCCTGACGGTGAAGGTGATGGCAACAACGCACCACTCGCCCGGCAGGATAGCGACTGGGAATGACAGGGAAATGACAAAAAAATCACTTGTAAAAAGGCAACTGGCGGTGGCGAGGAAAAGCCGAAACAGTTCACATATTCGGCGAAATCACTCTGAAAGCGGTCACAAATCTGCAGGTTGTGGATTGTAGCTCACTCTGTTCCCGCCAAAGCTGGGTTGCCCATTCAGGCATCTATAAAAACAGGGACACAATAATGAAACACACAGCGGGAATATGGGCGATCGCAGGCATGCTGATCGTCCCCTTGGCGCACGCCGACGTCATACTGCACGCCTTCAACTGGAAGTACAGTGAAGTGACCGCCAAAGCCGACCTTATCAAGTCGGCCGGTTACAAACAGGTACTCATCTCGCCGCCTCTCAAGTCATCCGGCAACGAGTGGTGGGCCCGTTACCAGCCGCAGGATCTGCGTCTTGTCGACTCCCCTCTTGGCAACAAGCAGGATCTCGAGCAGCTGATCGCCGCCATGAAGGCGCGGGGCATCGCCGTCTATGCCGATGTGGTGCTCAACCACATGGCCAACGAAAGCTGGAAACGCCAGGACCTCAACTATCCCGGCAACGAGCTGCTGCAAAGCTACGCCAGCAACCCGGCCTATTTCGAGCGCCAGAAACTGTTTGGCGATCTGGGGCAAAACTTCCTCTCCGGTCAGGATTTTCATCCCGAAGGGTGCATCAGCGACTGGAGCGATCCGGGTCATGTCCAGTATTGGCGTCTCTGTGGCGGTGCCGGTGACAAGGGGCTGCCGGATCTGGATCCCAACAACTGGGTGGTAAGCCAGCAACAGGCCTATCTCAAGGCACTCAAGGGGATGGGGATCAAGGGTTTTCGGGTAGATGCGGTCAAACACATGAGCGATTACCAGATCAATGCCGTGTTCACCCCCGAAATCAAACAGGGGATGCACGTGTTTGGCGAGGTGATCACCACAGGGGGGGCTGGCAGCACCGATTACGAGCGCTTTCTCAAACCCTACCTCGACAGCAGCGGTCAGGGAGCCTATGACTTTCCGCTGTTTGCCTCCCTGCGTGGCGCGCTGGGGTATGGCGGCAGCATGAACCTGCTGGCGGATCCGGGCGCCTATGGTCAGGCGCTACCGGGCAATCGCGCCGTCACCTTTGCCGTGACCCACGACATCCCCACCAACGACGGCTTCCGCTATCAGATCCTGACCCAGACTGACGAGAAGCTGGCCTACGCCTACCTGCTCGGCCGCGATGGTGGCTCGCCGCTGGTCTATTCGGATCACGGCGAGACCCAGGCCAAGGATGGACTGCGCTGGCAGGATTACTACCAGCGCGCCGATCTCAAGGGGATGATCCGCTTTCACAATGCGGTGCAGGGCCAACCGATGCAGCTGGTCGGCAACGGTGACTGCTTCGTGCTATTCAAACGGGGCAAACAGGGGCTGGTCGGCATCAACAAGTGCGACTATGAGCAGGAGTATTGGCTCGATACCGCCAAATTCGAGATGAACTGGTATCGCAACTATCGTGACGTGCTCGACCAAGGAGCCGTGGTCAACGTGCAGAGCCAGTGGGTACGGGTCGCCATTCCCGCCCGCAGCGCCAGAATGTGGCTGCAGGAGTGATCCAGCCGTAAGATCAGCGGAGAGTCATAAAAAGCAGACTAATAAAAAGAGCGACCACCAGGGTCGCTCTTTTTGATCAGAGACGTTGCTCGGGTAACTGATGACGATTACTCGTCGCCCGCTTCCCCTGCATCGGCCGCATCAGTGCCGGTCGCGGTATCGGTACCTTCAGATACCTCACCGTCAACGGCCAGCGCGTCGTTCTCGTCTTCGTCGCTCTCGGCGATGCGCTGCAGGCCAACCACGGTCTCGTCTTCACCGGTACGGATCAGACGGACACCGCCGGTGTTACGGCCAATGACACTCACCTCGGCAACACGGGTACGCACCAGGGTGCCGCCGTTGGTGATCAGCATGATCTGGTCGGTATCTTCGACCTGGATCGCATCGATCACCTTGCCGTTGCGCTCATCCACCTTGATGGAGATAACGCCCTGGGTACCACGGCTCTTGGTCGGGTACTCGTCGAGTGCGGTACGTTTGCCGTAACCGTTCGCGGTGGCGGTTAGGATAGCACCTTCGCCGCGCGGAACGATGAGGGAAACCACCTTGTCACCGGCGCCCAGCTTGATGCCGCGCACACCGGCCGCGGTACGACCCATGGGACGCACACCCTTGAAGGTACCCTTGGTTTCGGTGCCTTCGCCGTTGTCGCTGCCATCATCGTCGTTACCGGCGTCATCGTCGGTTTCAACGTCATCGCTGACATCCGCATCGGCGCGACCGCTGCCTTCGGCGAAGCGAACGACTTTGCCCGCGTCGGAGAAGAGCATGATCTCGTTGCTGCCATCGGTGATATCCACCCCGATCAGCTCATCACCCTCTTTGAGGTTGATGGCGCGGATACCGGAGGAGAGCGGACGGCTGAAGTCAGAGAGGCTGGTCTTCTTCACGGTACCATTGGCGGTGGCGAAGAAGACATACTTCTCGGCGTCATACTCCTTCACCGGCAGGATAGCGGTGATACGCTCACCCTCTTCCAGCGGCAGCAGGTTGATGATCGGACGACCACGGGCACCACGGGACGCTTCCGGCAGCTGGTAAACCTTGAGCCAGTAGACCTTGCCACGGGTGGAGAAGCACAAAATGGTGTCGTGGGTGTTGGCCACCAGCAGACGCTCCACAAAGTCCTCTTCCTTGATCCGGGTGGCCGACTTGCCACGACCACCGCGGCGCTGGGCCTCGTAGTCGGAGAGCGGCTGATACTTCACATAGCCCTGGTGAGACAGGGTAACCACCACATCTTCCGGAGTGATCAGATCTTCGATGTTGATCTCGGCACTGGACATGCTGATTTCGGTACGACGCTCGTCGCCATACTGCTCACGCACAGCCAGCAGTTCATCGCGGATCACTTCCATCAGACGAGCCGGGCTCGCCAGGATGTGCAGCAGCTCGGCGATCAGATCCAGCAGAGATTGGTACTCTTCCAGGATCTTCTCGTGCTCGAGGCCGGTCAGCTTGTGCAGACGCAGGTCAAGGATGGCCTGGGCTTGCTGTTCGGTCAGGAAGTATTGACCTTCACGGATACCAAACTCAGGCTCCAGCCACTCTGGCCGTGCCGCGTCGTCGCCCGCTTTTTCCAGCATGGCGGCCACGTTGCCAAGTTCCCAGCCCTTGGCAACCAGGCCCGCTTTCGCGTCGGCCGGGGTCGCGCTGTGGCGGATCAGCTCGATGATGGGATCGATGTTGGCCAGCGCAACCGCCAGACCTTCCAAAATGTGCGCCCGATCCCGCGCCTTGCGCAGTTCGAACACGGTCCGGCGAGTCACCACTTCACGGCGGTGCAGCAGGAACGCATCCAGGATCTCTTTAAGGTTCATCACCTTGGGCTGGTTGTTATCGAGCGCCACCATGTTGATGCCGAACGTGGTCTGCATTTGGGTGTGCTTGTAGAGATTGTTCAGCACAATCTCGCCGGACTCGCCGCGCTTGATCTCGATAACGATGCGCATGCCGTCTTTGTCAGACTCATCGCGCAGGGCACTGATGCCCTCGATCTTCTTCTCTTTGACCAGCTCGGCGATCTTTTCGATCAGTCGAGCCTTGTTCACCTGATAGGGGATCTCGTGAACGATGATGGTCTCGCGACTGGTCTTCTCGTCCACTTCCACCTCAGCCTTGGCCCGCACATAGATGGAGCCACGACCGGTACGGTACGCCTGCACGATGCCGGAACGACCGTTGATAATGCCGCCGGTGGGGAAATCCGGGCCGGTGATGTAGGTCATCAGCTCGTCAATGGTGAGGTCGCCATTTTCGATCAGTGCCAGGCAGCCATTGACAATCTCGGTGAGGTTGTGAGGCGGAATGTTGGTCGCCATGCCCACCGCGATACCGGAGGAGCCGTTGACCAGCAGGTTGGGAACCTTGGTAGGCATGACCGCCGGGATCATCTCGGTGCCGTCATAGTTCGGCACCCAGTCCACGGTCTCTTTGTCCAGATCAGCCAGCAGCTCGTGGGAGATGCGGGCCATCCGCACTTCGGTATAACGCATCGCCGCGGCGCTGTCGCCGTCGACTGAACCGAAGTTGCCCTGACCATCGACCAGCATGTAACGCATGGAGAAATCCTGCGCCATCCGGACAATGGTGTCATACACAGCGATATCGCCGTGCGGGTGATATTTACCGATTACGTCACCGACCACACGGGCCGATTTTTTATAGGGCTTGTTCCAGTCGTTCCCCAACTCGTTCATAGCAAACAGAACGCGGCGGTGAACCGGTTTCAAGCCATCACGCACATCCGGCAGAGCTCGTCCTACGATCACGCTCATGGCGTAATCAAGATAGGAACTCTTGAGCTCTTCTTCGATGTTGACCGGCGTGATCTCTCTGGCCAGATCGCTCATAGAAAGCCTTATCCCTAATTAGTTGTTCTTTGGCTTAAACAGCGCGACATGGTAACACACTGAGCCAAATACCTTAAGCCACAAATCGGGTATCAGATCGGGCTGGTGTGACAAAGTCCGTCCGTTATAATGCCCGCCAGGACAATAGATTGCGCCCATGACTCAGAAGCGGGCGCCCTGCCACAGGATCTTCGAAAAATGAACAGTGATGCCAATGTCGATCTGACAGAAATCGCCAAGTTTGAAGCCATCGCCTCCCGCTGGTGGGACATGGAAGGTGAATTCAAACCCCTGCATCAAATCAATCCGGTACGCCTTGACTGGATCACCGACAAAAGTGGCGGTCTGTTTGGCAAGCGCATTCTCGATATCGGCTGCGGTGGTGGCATCCTCTCCGAGAGCATGGCCCGCCGTGGCGCCAAGGTCACCGGCATCGACATGGGCAAGGAGCCCCTCGGCGTCGCCCGCTTGCACGCCCTGGAGCAGGGTGTCGAGCTCGAGTACCGCCAGATCACCGCCGAAGCCCATGCCGCCGAAGTGCCGGGCCAGTATGACGTGGTCACCTGCATGGAGATGCTGGAGCATGTGCCGGACCCCGCTTCCGTGCTGCGCGCCATCGCCACCCTGGTGCGCCCGGGCGGCCGGGTGTTCGTCTCCACCATCAACCGCAACCCCAAATCCTATCTGATGATGATCATCGGGGCCGAATACCTGATGAAGATGGTGCCCAAGGGTACCCACGATCACAAAAAATTCATCACCCCGGCCGAACTGTGTCGCATGGGTGAAGCGGCTGGCCTACTGGTGCGGGACATGAGCGGCGTCCACTACGCCCCCCTCACCAACCAGTTCAAGCTCGGCAAAAATGTCGACGTCAACTATATGGTGGAGTTTGTCCGCCCGGAGCACGGTTGATGAGCTCCTCTCACCTGCTGCCTCTTCGTTGCGTGCTGTTCGATCTGGATGGCACCCTGCTCGACACAGCCCCGGATCTGGGTGCCGCCGTCAACCATGTATTGATCAGCGAAGGCTTTGCGCCGCTCTCTGACGACATCATTCGTCAGACCACCTCCCACGGAGCGCTCGGGCTGCTGAAAGCGGGCCTCGGCGACGAACTGCTTGAGGAGCTGGGGGCCACCCGCCTGCGCAATGCCCTGCTCGACTACTACGCGGCCAATCTCTGCGTCGGTACCCGTCCCTATGAGGGAATGGTGGATCTTATCGAGTGGCTCGACGAGAAACAGCTCCCATGGGGCATCGTCACCAACAAGCCGGGCTTTCTCACCGAGCCGCTGCTGGCAGCCCTGCCAGAGCTTGCCAGCTGCGGCGTCACTGTCAGTGCCGATACCCTGCCGGTACGCAAGCCCGACCCCGCCCCCATGTTCTTTGCTTGTGAGAAGCTGGGGGTCGAGGCGGCTCACTGCCTCTATGTGGGGGATCATGTGCGGGATATCGAAGCGGGCCGCAATGCTGGCATGCGCACCGCGGTCGCTGGCTGGGGCTATCTCAATGATGAGGAAGATCCCGCCCAGTGGGGCGCCGATCTGCTGTTTGATACCGTGCAGGCCCTGCACCACTGGCTGCGCTATGAGCTGACGGCCAAAGCGTAACGCGCAGCCTTACCGGCTGATATGCGAAAACGGGGGCGAAGAGACTCTCCGCCCCTTGCATCTCTTCCTTTACGCTCCTGCGTCCTGCGCCACCATCACGCCTCTATTCATGGATAATAAAGGCAGCTTTCTGCCTGTTGGATACCCATTTGACAAGCTCGCAGCCGTCACAAAGCGGCCACAAACCACCCTCATCTGATGCAAAGCCCTTGCCACGCCGAGCCCGCGGCTGCGACAACTGGACAGCTTTTGACCCTTGTTGCATAAGGGATAATCAGCCGCCGTTTGCTAGTAAAAAGCCCCCCGTTTCGCAAGCAAAAAAAGTTATTTAAATTTTCCATCTTCGATCGGGAGACTTGCATTTAGCGGAGCGGACGAATGAAAACCCGCTCACTGTGAGCGGTCACTAACTGATGGGGCAAGACTCACAATTTATCCACAGCTCGTCACTTATCCACACATTGCAATGGCGGGCTGACCTCACTATCTTGTAGCTCGAACTTAAAATAACACTACATCTTGTGATTCATCGCACAATCTCTACCCAACTCCCGCATATCGCCGGGGCCTGGGTGGCTCCATTGTGCGATGGTTTTTCGGGAATCAACTGAAGGTCATCAGCCAATGAACTTGTTTGTGACGAAGCGTAACGGACACA
Source organism: Aeromonas sp. Y318-3 (assembly GCF_027706185.1). Classification (NCBI taxonomy): domain Bacteria; kingdom Pseudomonadati; phylum Pseudomonadota; class Gammaproteobacteria; order Aeromonadales; family Aeromonadaceae; genus Aeromonas; species Aeromonas sp. Y318-3. Next base: position 70,188 of record NZ_JAPDCN010000017.1, on the reverse strand, counting down.
AAGAACCCATCGATCTGGATAAAATTCACCGCGTGCTGGACTGGGCCGCCGAAGGGCTCGACAACGTGTCGGTCTCCCAGGTAGAGCTCAAATCCCACATCCAGTTCTATGACGGTATCCGTACCGCCGACATTCACGAAACCATCATCAAGGCGACGGCTGACCTCATCTCCGAGCAGACCCCGGACTACCAGTACATGGCCGCCCGTCTGGCCATCTTCCACCTGCGCAAGAAAGCCTATGGTCAGTTCGAACCGCCCCACCTCTACCAGCACGTGGCTCGTCTGGTCGACATGGGCAAGTACGACAAACACCTGCTGGAAGACTACACCCAGGCCGAATTCGAAGAGCTGAACGCGCACATGGATCACTGGCGCGACATGGACTTCTCCTACGCAGCGGTCAAGCAGCTGGAAGGCAAGTATCTGGTACAAAACCGCGTCACCGGCGAAATCTACGAGAGCCCGCAGTTCCTCTATATGCTGGTTGCGGCCTGCCTCTTCTCCAAGTACCCGAAAGATACCCGTCTGGACTACATCAAGCGCTTCTATGATGCGGTCTCGACCTTCAAGATCTCCCTGCCGACCCCAATCATGAGCGGCGTGCGCACCCCGACCCGTCAGTTCAGCTCCTGCGTACTGATCGAGTGCGATGACAGCCTGGATTCCATCAACGCCACCGCCAGCTCCATCGTGCGTTACGTTTCTCAGCGCGCCGGTATCGGCATCAACGCTGGGCGCATCCGCGGTCTGGGCAGCCCTATCCGTGGCGGCGAAGCGTTCCACACCGGTTGCATCCCCTTCTACAAATACTTCCAGACTGCCGTGAAGTGCTGCTCCCAGGGCGGCGTGCGCGGCGGTGCGGCCACCCTGTTCTACCCGCTGTGGCACACCGAAGTAGAAAGCCTGCTGGTTTTGAAGAACAACCGCGGCGTGGAAGAGAACCGTGTTCGTCACATGGACTACGGCGTGCAGATCAACAAGCTGATGTACCAGCGACTCATCAAGGGCGGTGACATCACACTGTTCTCCCCGTCCGATGCGCCGGGTCTGTACGATGCCTTCTTTGCCGATCAGGACAAGTTCGAAGAGCTCTACGTCAAGTACGAGCAGGATCCGGCTATTCGCAAGAAGACCCTGAAAGCGGTAGACCTCTTCTCCCTGATGATGCAGGAGCGTGCCGGTACCGGTCGCATCTACATCCAGAACGTCGATCACTGCAACACCCACAGCCCGTTTGATCCGAGCGTGGCACCGGTACGCCAATCCAACCTTTGCCTCGAGATTGCGCTGCCGACCAAGCCGCTCAACAACATCGACGACGAGAGTGGAGAGATCGCCCTGTGCACCCTCTCCGCCTTCAACCTCGGTGCCATCGAGAAGCTGGAAGATCTGGAAGAGATGGCCGATCTGGCCGTGCGTGCCCTCGACGCCCTGCTCGACTATCAGGACTACCCGATTGCCGCCGCCAAGAAGGGCAGCATGGGTCGTCGCACCCTGGGGATCGGCGTCATCAACTACGCCTACTACCTGGCCAAAAATGGTGCCCGTTACTCCGACGGCTCCGGTCTGGCCCTGACTCACCGTACCTTCGAGGCCATTCAGTACTATCTGCTGAAAGCCTCCGTGCAGCTTGCCCGCGAGTTCGGCCCCTGCCCGCTGTTTGGCGAGACCACCTATGCCCAGGGCATCCTGCCCATCGACACCTATAAGAAGGATCTGGATGCGCTGTGCAACGAGCCGCTGCATCTGGATTGGGAAAGTCTGCGTGAAGAGATCAAGTCCGTGGGCTTGCGCAACTCCACCCTGACCGCCCTGATGCCGAGCGAGACCTCCAGCCAGATCTCCAACGCCACCAACGGCATCGAGCCGCCGCGTGGTCTGGTGTCGGTCAAGGCCTCCAAAGACGGCATTCTCAAACAGGTGGTGCCCGAGTATGATCGCCTGAAAGATCAATACGAATTGCTCTGGAAGCAACCGAGCGTTGACGGCTACCTGCAGCTGGTCGGTATCATGCAGAAGTTTGTGGATCAGGCGATCTCCGCCAACACCAACTACGACCCTGCTCGTTTCGAAGGCAACAAGGTCCCGATGAAACAGCTGCTCAAGGACTTGCTGACCGCCTACAAATACGGCCTCAAGACCCTGTACTATCACAACACCCGTGATGGTGCAGACGATGCCCAGACCGATCTGCAAGATGACGGTTGCGCTGGCGGGGCTTGCAAAATCTAAGTCACGGCAAGAACTGATAACCGGGCGGGAGCATGAAGCTCCCGCTCTCCTGTTTTCTCTATTCACATATTCTGGTAACCATGGCCTATTCAACTTTCTGCCAAACCCAAAACGACCAGCTCAAAGAGCCGATGTTTTTTGGCCAATCGGTCAACGTAGCCCGTTATGATCAACAAAAGCACGAAGTGTTCGAGCGGCTGATCGAGAAGCAGCTCTCCTTCTTCTGGCGCCCGGAAGAGGTGGATGTCTCCCGTGATCGCATCGACTATCAGGCCCTGCCGCCCCACGAGCAGCACATCTTCATCTCCAACCTGAAGTACCAGACCCTGCTGGACTCCATTCAGGGCCGCAGCCCCAACGTGGCCCTGCTGCCGCTGGTCTCCATTCCTGAGCTGGAAACCTGGATTGAGACCTGGGCCTTCTCCGAGACCATCCACTCTCGCTCCTACACCCATATCATCCGCAATATCGTCAACACCCCCGCCCAGGTGTTCGACGACATCGTGACCAACGAGCAGATCTTGAAGCGCGCAGGCTCCATCAGCCACTTCTACGACGATCTGATCGAAGCGACCGCCCTCTACAACCTGCATGGTGAAGGGACCCACACCGTCGCGGGCCGCGAGGTGACCATCACCTTGCGCGAGCTTAAAAAGAAGCTCTATCTGTGCCTGATGAGCGTCAACGCGCTGGAAGCAATTCGCTTCTACGTCAGCTTCGCCTGCTCCTTTGCCTTCGCCGAGCGTGAACTGATGGAAGGCAACGCCAAGATCATCAAGATGATCGCCCGCGACGAAGCGCTGCACCTCACCGGCACCCAGCACATGCTGAACCTGATGCGCACCGGCCAGGATGACCCGGAGATGGCCGAGATCGCCGCCGAGTGCGAACAGGCATGCTTCGAGATCTTCAAGGAAGCGGCCATTCAGGAGAAAGAGTGGGCCGAGTACCTGTTCCAGGACGGCTCCATGATCGGCCTGAACAAGGACATCCTCTGCCAGTATGTGGAGTACATCACCAACCTGCGCATGAGCGCAGTCGGCCTGCAGCCAGCCTTTGCCGGCACCAAGCAAAACCCGATCCCCTGGATCAACACCTGGCTGTCATCCGACAACGTGCAGGTCGCCCCGCAAGAGGTAGAGGTCAGCTCCTATCTGGTCGGTCAGATCGACAGCGAAGTCAATGCCGATGACCTGGGTGATTTCGAGCTGTGAGTGATGCCACCAACACGCTGACCCCTGCCTCGCACGCAGCTGCTGAACAGCAGGCGGTCGTGGCACCACGGGTACATACCCGGGATGGTGATGTGCTGCACGCCCATCCCGGCGAAAGCGTGTTGGAGACCCTGGAGCGCCACGGTCATCATGTGGAGTTCCAGTGTCGCAGCGGCTATTGCGGCGCCTGCCGCACTCCGCTGATAGCCGGCAAGGTGCACTATCCTGCGGTGCCGCTGGCATTTGTCGCCCAGGGGGAGTGCCTCCCCTGCTGCTGCAAACCGGTCGGAGCTATCCGGCTGGATATCCAGAAGAGCTGACGCAGCCACAGACTGGCAACTCGCACAAAATAGAAAGCCGCCGGAGCAATCCGGCGGCTTTCTTGTCTCTTCATCTTTGCTCGGGCGCTCGATAACAGACGCCCAACCCATCAGAGGATTACAACCAGGGGGCAGCGGTCGGCCCGTGGTGCAGGCCCAGTTTCCAGACCCGGCCGAAGTGCTTGTAGTGACCGGCTGCGACGCCAGCCTTCTCGCCCATGCCGTGGTAGAGATCGAGGTGGCCCTTCTTCACCGCCCCGCCCACATCTAGCGCAATCAACAGCCGCAGCTGGTGCTTGCCGGTCCAGTTGCCCTCTTTGTCAAGCAAAGGGACTTCGGCGAGGATCGGCGTCCCCATCGGCAACAGGGTCTTGTCGGCAGCAACAGCCGCCAGCGGCAGCAGCGGGATACCGGCCGCGCCGATCACGTCATTGGTGGGTCGACGCTCGAAGAAGACATAGGAGGGATTCTGCTCCACCAGCTCCTTGACGCTCTCCTCCGGCTGGCGGTTGGCCCACTCCTTGATGGCCTTCATCGACATCTGCTCTTTGGGCACTTCACCGCGATCGATTAACACCCGGCCGATACTGACGTAACCGTGACCGTTCTTGCCGCTGTAGCCCAGATATTGCAGCCGATCGTCATCCCCATAATGGACAAAGCCCGAGCCCTGCACATCCATCAGGAAGTTGTCGATAAGGGATTTGCTGTAACCCAGCTCCAGCCCGCGATTGGCCAGTGCTCCCTGATGGATCTCGGCCCGGGTCGGACAGCGACCGCCACATTTGGGCATGGCATAGATGGGATATTTGTACTTGGCATCCGGGCGGTGGCGCACCTCCAGCACCGGCGAGTAGTAACCGGTAAAGAGCACGTTGCCCATGCGATCTGCGCCGCCCAGCTGAGCCAGGCTGATACCGTAACGGGTGATGTCGGCAGGATTGCCGCCGCCCGCCACCCAGCGGGAGAGCTGGTGATAGAGCTCGCCATAACGGCGGGTCATCTTGCCGGAGCGCTGCAATACCAGTCGGCTTTGCGGGCCAAACTTGCTGTAGTCGGCATGCGCACGGCTATTGACTCGCTCCACCCTCACCAGATCCTCTGGCAAGGTTCCGTCCAGATACTGCTTGCCCAGATTTTCCGGCACCTCGCAGTTAAGAAAGCATCTGTTGTCGGTCTGTTTTTTGGGCACTTCTGCTTTGTCAGAGTTGCCCGCACAACCGGCCAGTCCCAGCACTGCGGCGGTCAGCCAGTACGCGTGTTTGTTCATATGTCCTCATATAACGCCAAGAGCCATGCTCGGCGGGGAAGATGCCAAATTTGCAGGGGGAAAGCAAACGACATCAATCACTTGAAGCAGGATTTCTCCAAAGGGGATCCGCTGGGTTATAACAAGGTGACAGGATGTGCGAGGTGATGGATGGAACAGCTCGAAATCTTCCCGCTGCAGAGCCCCTGCATCGGGGTCTGCGAAGTGAACAACAAAGGCTACTGCAAGGGGTGCCTGCGCAATCGCGAAGAGCGTTTCAACTGGCTCACCATGACCCCTGCCCAGCAACAAGAGGTGATGCGCCTGTGTCGGGATCGCAAACGCCGGGTCGAGGCTGCGCGGCGCAAGGCTCGCGAAGGCGATCAACCCGAACCAATACCGCAATCTGGCTGGGATTTCTGACCCGCTCCTAACATCCCTGCAAGCCATATTCCTGCGCTCACGAGACACGACCTATCCAGCATATAAAAAATGCCGCCCGATCTTTCGACCGGGCGGCATTGTGATTGTGATGCGCGTTATGAACGCGGCAGATCAACCAAACAGATGGTGGCTGACGATGAACAGGCCGCCGGAGAGCAGCATGGTCAGCGGCAGGGTCAGCACCCAGGCCATCAGGATTGTCTTGATAGTCTGGCTCTGCAGGCCGGATTTGTTGGCAATCATGGTCCCCGCCACCGCAGAAGAGAGGATGTGGGTGGTGGACACAGGCATACCGGTCAGACTGGCGACCCCGATGGAGGTTGCAGCAGTGATCTGGGCCGCAATGCCCTGGCTGTAGGTCATGCCGGTGGTGCCGATCTTCTCGCCCACGGTATGGACGATACGACGCCAGCCCACCATGGTGCCACAACCGAGCGCCAGCGCGATGGAGACGATCACCCAGGTCGGTGCGTATTCAGCGGTCGCAGTGAGATCCTTGCGCCATTTGGCCAGATCGGTCAGCTCCTTGGCTGGCAGCGGCAGCTTAGCCGCTTTGCGGGCGGTGTCATCGATACAGAGCAGCAGACGACGCACTTCGCGGCGGTCAGTCAGGCTCATCTGATCATAAGTACGCACGGCCCCCAGACGGGCATCCAGGGTGGCCATCGCCTGCAGCACGCCATCTGCGGAGCAGTGGGTCATCAGCTCTTCCTGAGCCGTTGCCGGTGCAGAGAAGTTGATGACGCCAGAGAGGGCGGACTGGTTGCGCTGGTAGATCTCCATGATGCGCTGGTTGGCATCCTGGGTCCGATCCAGGTCATAAGCGCGGCTGTTCATGTCCAGCGCGAAATAGGCGGGCGCCATGCAGATCAGCACCAGCATCACCAGACCGATACCCTTCTGGCCATCGTTGGAGCCGTGCACGAAGCTGACGCCCATGGCCGAGGCCACCAGGGTCAGACGCGCCCAGAACGGCGGGTGTTTCTTGCCATCCACCAGCTGGCGCTCTTCCGGCGTTTTGTGGATCTTGTTGCTGGTCCAGATGCGCTTCATCGCCAGCAGCAGCAGCGCCGCGATGATGAAGCCGATGGTGGGAGAGATGATGAGGGAAAGCATGATGTCGATTGCTTTGCCCACGTTAATCCCTTCTGTCACCGGTTTATGGGTGATCCAGGCATAGGCGCCGCCGACCCCCAGAATGGAACCGATCAAGGTATGTGAACTGGAGGCCGGGATCCCGAAGAACCAGGTGCCCAGGTTCCACACGATGGCGGAAAACAGCAAGGAGAAGACCATGATCAACCCTTGGGTGGAGTCCATCCCAAGCAGCAGGTCGATGGGCAGCAGATGGACAATGGCATAGGCCACACCCAGACCGCCGAACATGACGCCAAAAAAGTTGAAGATCCCCGATGCAACGACCGCCAAGTGAGCTGGCATCGCTTTGGTATAGATAACCGTTGCTACCGCGTTGGCGGTATCGTGAAAGCCGTTGATAAATTCATAGGCAAGCACAAAAAAAACGGCCAATACCAAACCGATTGACCACCACAAACCCAAACCACTAAACATTTCAAACATAAAAAAAAGCCTGTTTATGAGTTGCGGCGGATTATGCCAGATGGCGGCCAACACCATAGCCACCATTGAAATATTTCAGCCATAAAAAAAAAGAGCTTTTTGGAAAAAAATATCCTAGAGCCAGCCTTCATGCGGCTTGCCATCGATTAATTAAAGCCATCAATGATTGCGGGAAAGGGCAAAAATAGCTGACAATTAAGCCAATAATTTCATTTTTATGACGTTTTTATGACAGAAAAACGGGCGGAAGTGGTGATAAAACGTCCCAGCCCCACCAATCTCATCCGACCAGCACCATCAACCCCATATCCGTTTGATTCCAGATGCAAAAAGGGAGCACCTTGTGCTCCCTCGAATCATTGCCGTGTTGCCAGTTATCAGTCCTGATTGATGCGGCTGGCAACGGCGCCCTGCTGGCTCTTGTACTTGGCATTTTCCCGCTTGTTGTAGGGACGGGCCGCGACGCCCGAGAGCATCTCGAAGTTCAAGGCGCCGATCTTCATCTTCGGACGCAACGCCAGCGGCAGTTTGCCGCCATTGTAGAACTCCAGCACGATGCGACCGGACCAACCCGGATCGATGCGGTGCGCGGTCACGTGCACCATCAAACCCAGGCGCGCCAGTGAAGAGCGGCCATCCAGCCAGCCGACGATATCGGCAGGCAGGGTGACGGATTCGTAGGTCACCGCCAGCGCCAGCTGACCCGGGTGCAGGTAGAAGGCTTCGCCATCGGGGATGTGGATCTCGTCACTCATCACCCGATCGATGGCATCGGCCATCTCGCTGCTCGGGCCGCTCAGGTCGATATAGGGCGCGGTATGATCGCGAAACACCCGAAACTCGTTACCCAGCAGCACATCGACACTGACACCACTGATCCGCTCTACCCCGGGCCGTGGCTCAATGACGATCTTGCCTTCATCCAGATGGCGTTCAATATCGGTATCACACAGACGCATTGGGCGACTCTCCTGACAAATTGTGCTTTTAAAAAAGCCGGGCATCACCCGGCTTGTTTCATCTTAACCAATCAACATGTGGCGAATACGCGCCTTGAGCATGTCGATGGCGATGCGGTTCTTGCCACCACGGGGCACGATCACATCGGCATACTGTTTGGACGGCTCGATAAACTGCAGGAACATCGGACGCACTGTCTTCTGATACTGCTTGAGCACGGAGTCCATGGTACGGCCACGCTCCTGCACATCACGCACCAGACGGCGCAGCAGGCAGATGTCGAGCGGGGTATCCATAAAGATGGAGGCGTCCATCAGATCCCGCAGACGGCTGTCGGTCAGCAGCAGGATCCCTTCCAGAATGATCACCCGGCGCGGCGCAAACGGGGTCACTTCGCTCATCCGGGTGTGTTCGGTGTAGGAGTACTGGGGAATGGCAACTGCGTCACCTTTGACCAGCTGGCTCAGGTGCTGTACCAGCAAGTCGTGATCCAGCGCGTTAGGGTGGTCATAGTTGGTCTTGACCCGCTCTTCCATGGTCAGGTGGGTCTGATCACGGTAGTAGCAATCTTCGGTGATCACACCAATCTGACCTGCGCCCAGTTCGGCCACCAGCTCTTCATAAATGGTCTGGGCTATAAGACTTTTGCCAGACGCAGATGCGCCCGCAATACCGATGATCACACACGAATGTTGAGTATCAGACATGACAAATACCTAAAAGAGAAGAGCAGTGGGGATGGTTTAAACCGATCCATTATATAAAAAAGGGTGGGTCATGCCCACCCTCAATTCCCTTTCAAGTGACCGACCGCCGATTATTCATCCAGCGCCATGGCATAGAGGGGGGTCGCAATCGGTTTTGCGCTGAAAAAGAGTTCAGCCCCTACCCTACGCGCCAGCTTCAAATAGGCCTGAGCCAGGCTCCCTTCCGGTGCGCCGAACACCGTCGGGCAGCCATCATCCATGTGTTGGCGGATGTCGATGTGCAGCGGCAACTGGCCAAGCAGTGCTACTTGATACTGCTCTGCCATCTTCTGGCCGCCTCCGGTACCGAACAGCGGCTCATGGTGACCGCAGGCGCTGCAAACGTGGTAGCTCATGTTCTCGATGATGCCGAGCACCGGCACATTGACCTTGTTGAACATGGCGATCCCCTTGCGGGCATCGGCCAGCGCCACATCCTGCGGGGTGGTGACGATCACCGCCGCCGAGGTGGGCACCTGCTGGGCCATGGTGAGCTGGATATCGCCGGTGCCCGGCGGCATGTCTACCACCAGATAATCCACCTCGCCCCAGCGGGTCTCATGGAGGATCTGCGCCAACGCCTTGCTCGCCATCGGGCCGCGCCAGATGGTGGCATCCTGCTCGGAGACCAGATAGCCGATGCTGTTGCTCTTGAGGCCACAGGCCATCACCGGCTCCATCAGCTTGCCATCATGGCTGACCGGGCGCTCTGTGAGGGTGCCCATCATGGTGGGAATGGAGGGGCCATAGATATCGGCATCGAGAATAGCGACCCGCGCGCCCTCTTTTTGCAGGGCCAGCGCCAGGTTGACCGCAGTGGTGGATTTGCCCACCCCCCCCTTGCCGGAAGCAACCACGATGATGTTGCGAATGCCCTGCACGGCATTGAGGCCCTGCGCCCGCGGCATGCTGGCGACGTCAATCTCCAGTGCCCAGTCGATACGGGCGGCGCCGGTGGCGCTGCGCAGTCTGGCATCGTAGTTCTCTTTGAGCTGATCTAGCAGCGAGAGACCGGCAAACGGCAATACCAGCCGGATAGTAAGCCCCTGACCCTGATTGATGATCTCGCGAACGAATCCGGCATCCACCAGATCCTTGTGCCAGCCTGCTGGCTTAAATTCGGCGAGGATCTGTTTTACTGAATCAATCACCATTAACTCCTCATTATCTTGTCATTATCTTGAGGTGAACGGTTACCGCACACAAATCAGTGGCTTGCCTGCCATCGTAACAGCAGGTGCTGCCAAGGTTGGCACAGCCACAACCCTAGGCAGGCTACCCCCAATTCGGGTAACATGCACGGCACTCTATCATCCCAACAAGCACATCAAGAACGTAATATGGCAACTGATCCTCGTAAAATGCTGGTAACCTGCGCCCTCCCCTATGCCAATGGCTCCATCCATCTTGGCCACATGCTGGAACATATCCAGGCCGATATCTGGGTTCGTTATCAGCGAATGCGCGGTCATCAGGTGCACTTCATCTGTGCCGATGATGCCCACGGCACCCCGATCATGCTCAAGGCACAGCAGATGGGGATCACCCCGGAAGAGATGATTGCCGCTGTCTCCAAGGAGCATCAGGCCGATTTCGCCGGGTTCAACATCAGCTTTGACAACTATCATTCCACCCACAGCGACGAAAACCGCGAGCTGGCGGAGTTGATCTACGGCCGCCTGAAAAATGGTGGCTTTATCAAGAGCCGCACCATCTCCCAGCTGTTCGATCCGGAAAAATCGATGTTCCTGCCGGATCGTTTCGTCAAGGGAACCTGCCCCAAGTGCAAATCTCCGGAGCAGTATGGCGACAACTGCGACAGCTGCGGCGCCACCTACAGCCCGACCGAGCTTATCGATCCGAAATCTGCTGTCTCCGGCGCGACTCCGGTCATGAAGGACTCCGAGCACTTCTTCTTCGACCTGCCGCAGTTTGAAAAATGGCTCTCTGAGTGGGTGCGCGGCTCCGGCGCCATTCAGGAAGAGATGGCTAACAAGATGCAGGAGTGGTTCGAAAGCGGCTTGCAGCAATGGGACATCACCCGTGATGCCCCCTACTTCGGGTTCGAAATTCCCGGCGCCCCGGGCAAGTACTTCTACGTCTGGCTGGATGCCCCCATCGGCTACATGGCCTCTTTCAAGAACCTGTGCAACAAGCGTGGCGACATCGACTTTGACAGCTACTGGAAAGCGGACTCCGACGCCGAGCTCTACCACTTCATCGGCAAGGACATCGCCTACTTCCACTGCCTGTTCTGGCCGTCCATGCTGGAAGGTGCCAACTTCCGCAAGCCGACCAAGGTCAACGTACACGGCTATGTGACCGTCAACGGCGCCAAGATGTCCAAATCCAAGGGCACCTTTATCAAGGCATCTACCTACCTGAACCACTTGGATCCGGAATGCCTGCGTTACTACTACGCCGCCAAGCTCAACAGCCGCATCGATGATCTGGACCTGAACCTCGAAGATTTCGTGCAGCGCGTCAACGCCGACGTGGTCAACAAGCTGGTCAACCTCGCCTCCCGCAACGCCGGTTTTATTGCCAAGCGTTTTGGCGGCAAGCTGGCTGCCACTTGCGCCGAGCCCGAACTCTACGCCGAATTCGCCAACGCCCGTACCGCTATTGCGGAAGCCTATGAGAGCCGCGAGTTCAGCCGCGCCATCCGCGAAATCATGGCGCTGGCCGACAAGGCCAACCGCTACGTGGACGACAAGGCGCCCTGGGTTATCGCCAAGCAGGAAGGCGCTGATGCCGAGCTGCAAGCTGTTTGCTCCGTCGGCATCAACCTGTTCCGTGTGCTGATGGCCTACCTCAAGCCCGTCATGCCGCTGCTGGCCGAGCGTGCCGAAGCCTTCCTGGCTGAAACCCTCAGCTGGGATGGCATCGAAATGCCGCTGGTCGATCACACCGTTGAGCCGTTCAAGGCCCTCTTCTCCCGCATCGAACCTACGAAGATTGAAGCCATGATCGAGGCATCCAAGGAAGACCTGGCCAAGGAGCAGGCACCGAAAGTGACCGGTCCGCTGGCTGATGACCCCATCAGCGAAACCATCACCTATGACGACTTTGCCAAGATTGACCTGCGCGTAGCGCTGATCAAGAAGGCCGAAGCGGTACCGGAAGCCGAGAAGCTGCTCAAGCTGCAACTGGATATCGGCGGCGAAACCCGTCAGGTGTTTGCCGGTATCAAGTCCGCCTACAACCCGGAAGATCTGGAAGGCAAGCTGACCGTGATGGTGGCCAACCTGGCGCCGCGCAAGATGCGTTTCGGCATGTCCGAAGGCATGGTGCTGGCTGCAGGCCCGGGCGGCAAGGATCTCTGGATCCTGGAGCCGCAGGAAGGCGCCCAGCCGGGTATGCGCGTCAAGTAAGCGTATCGCTGACTGCGACCACAACCAGATAGAGAAGAGAGGCCAAACGGCCTCTCTTTTTTGTCTCACCTGTTTGACCTGGATAGTTTTTGTAGATGCTGGTCGCGGATGACTTTCGCAGATTGCGGTCTCGGAGCTATCCACAACAGGGATTCGCGGGCGATACATTTTGTTCTGAATACCTGACCAGCCGACTTGGCATGTCATTCATGTTGTGGCCTGCCTGCATCGCCAGTTTGAGCGCCACCAGCTCCGCCTGCTGGCAGTCCAGTTGACGCAAACGGGTGGTGATCTTCCCCTTCAACTGCTGCCGCAGTTTCGTCTGCTTCTGGGTGTTCCCCTGCTCTGCTCGCAACCTCCGCCGCCATTGTCGCCAATCCTGCAACTGGCCGAGTCGCTCCTGCCAGTGAGTCAGGGTGCTCAACCAGCCGGGATCTCCACTCCCCAGATCCAGCAACAGTTCCACGCCATAACGGGCCTGCTTGATCTCGAGGCGCAGCCGATGCCAGCGGTGCAACTGTTGCTGACGGGAGCTGGCAGATTTCCCAACGCAGGGAAGAGGTTCATCGAGAGCGCTCTGTGCCTCATCAAGGCGCAGGGCCAGATGCTGCTGATAGAGGAGCGCCAATTCCCGCGCATCCTGCACCTGCACCACCACCGCGAGCCAGCGGGCCAGTCGCCTCGACAACAGGGGTACGCGAGAGGCAGATTTGTGAGTATTACCCGTGCTGGCAGGCGGCTTGCCAAAACGCTCGGCGTAGACCTGAGCATCCCTCAGCGCCGAGAGCCGCCCGACCGAGCGCAGCAGACGCTGCTCCAGCTCGGGATGATAGGTGAGTGGCCGCCACAGGGCGAGCAGCGCCAGCAAGCGGCGCGCCGCGATACGGTACCCATGCACGGCCGGTTCGCTGGCCTCTTCGCGCACCGCTCGCGCCGCCTCCTGATAACGGGCGACCCAGCTTGTTGCCTGAGTCAGCAACAGACCTTCCTTGTCAGCGTCCATCTCGTCTCCGCCCCTTCAGTTGGTGTGAAAGCCCTGACCGGTGGGCGGCAGCGCCTCTTCATATTCCATCCGGGTCACCCGAGCGGTGCGCGGGCCATGCTCCAGCCAGCCCAGCATCATCTGTACCCCCTGCGCGGGGCCGCTGATGAGGATCTCCACCGAGCCATCCTCCAGGTTGTAGGCATGGCCCCGCAAACCCAGTTGCAGCGCCCGCTCACGGGTGAAATAACGAAATCCCACCCCCTGCACCTGCCCCCACACCCGAATGACAAACGATTGCTCTCCCATTTCTCACACCTTCCGCTTAAGAAAAAAATTCCCGAGACGATAATGTGCCCGACACTCTATCTCTGCAGGATGCAGCTCCATTATGAAAGAAGTTAAATTCCGGTGGGTTGACCGCTATCTCATTCACCTCACCATCAGTGAAAAATTCCATATCACGTTCTGGTTACCTCTCTTCATCATCGCCTTTCTCAGCTGGTATATGCTGGCGGCCAGCCATCAGCAGGAGATCTCCCTGCGGGTAGCGCAGTTGCAACAACGGGTCGAAACCACGGCGCAGCTGGTCAGCCAGCAGCCCACTCTGGTGTTGCCTGCTGATCTGCGTCTGACCCGGCAAGGCAGCAGCGGGTTGCAGCAGCAAGGAGGTCACTACCTCTTTACCGCGCCAGCGGGTCAGGCGGGCTACGTCACCGGTGATCTCGATACCGGCAACCTCTCCATGTGGAAGGGTCAGGGCTCGACCCTGCTCCTGATCGGCGCGCTGGCCGCCCTGATGGCGCTAGTGATCCACTACATGATGACCTTTGTCTCCGGAGCGCTTTACTCCACCAACAAGGCGCTGCAAACCGTGGCGGACGGGGATCTCACCTTCCGACTCAACTTCTTCCCGGTGCGGGACGAGTTCTCCACCCTGGCGGGCAGCATCGACCGCTTTACCGACCGCCAGCACCAGATCGTCAAACTGGTGGAGGAGTCTGCCGAAGCGCTGACCATGGCCGCCGACGAGTTTCGTGACCATGCCCGCGAAGGCGAGACCATGGCGCGCTCCCAGCGCCAGCACATGGATTCACTGGCCACCGCCATGGAGCAGATGTCAGCCGCCATTCGCGAAGTAGCGCGCAATGCCAACGACACCCTGCAGCAGACCCGCCAGTCGAGCGAAGAGGCAGCCAATGGCGCCAACCGGGTAGCCCGCACCATCGAAGCGATCCGTACCCTGGCCGACGAGATTGGCAACGCCTCCGGCGCGGTCGAGCGCTTGACCCACAACGCCAACCGGATCAACGAGGTGGTCAACGTCATCAACGCCATCTCCCAGCAGACCAACCTGCTGGCCCTCAACGCCGCTATCGAAGCGGCCCGTGCCGGTGAGCAGGGTCGCGGCTTTGCGGTGGTAGCGGATGAAGTGCGTACTCTCGCCAGCCGTACCCAGCAGGCGACGGTGGAGATCCAGCAGATGATCGAAGAGCTGCAGACCGGTACCGGCGCGCTGAACGAGATAATGGAAAAGACTGTAGGGCGCGCCGCCAGCAGCCAGCAGCTCATCAGCGAGGTGGGGCTAGATATCGAAAAACTGAGCAACCACAGCGATGCTGTGCTGGAGATGAGCACCCAGATCGCCACCTCCAGCGAAGAGCAGAGCTCGGTCGCCGCCGAGATCACCCACAATCTGGATCAGGTGCGCCATGAAGCGGCGCAGGTGGAAGAATCTGCCAGCGCCTCGGTAGCCGGTACGCAGGGGCTGAAAGCCACCGCCAGCGAGCTGACCCAGGCACTCAAGGGGATCACTCTCTGACGCTGCCGAATAGCATCCGGCAACAAGAAGCAATAAGAAAAGAGGCCACCCATTGGGTGGCCTCTTTGTCTGTATGGATAGTGACCATGAATGATAGCGACCAATTGCTATGCTGGCTGGCAGCCCCGCTCAGGATTGCAGCAAACTCAGGGCCGCATTGGGGCGACTGTTTGCCTGACTCAAAATCGAAGCACTCGCCTGCTGCAAGATTTGAGTGCTGACCAAACGCGCCGATTCTACCGCCATGTCGGCGTCCCGGATCCTTGAACGGGCAGCGCTGAGGTTCTCATTGGCATTGGCCAGATTGCGTACCCGTGAATCCAGCGCGTTGGCTTGGGCCCCGAGCCGAGAACGCTGAACACCCAGCTGTTTCATACCCACATCCAGGGTTTTGATGGCCCTGCTGGCGTTGTCTTCACTAAGAACATCAATATTATCAACGGTATATTTCTTCTTGTCCTCTTGATAAAAGCCAAGCGCATGCAAGCTGGATCCCTGCATATCAATATTGGAATACTTGTCGCCTGATGAGCGCAGCTCCATCTGACCGATATACGTCGTCGATGTAACATCGGGTAACAGAGAGCTCAGAGAGGAACTACTGATCACCGGAGGCGCCGGTGGTGCCGGTGGTGCTGGTTGCGGAGGGGGGGTTGTGCCATTGGCCAGCGCAAGGCTGTTGCCCTGAGCGCTATGCATGGTCAATGCATTGCTGGCGGGATTGCTGTTGTTGGAGGCACTCACATAAAAACCCAGACCTGCCGATTGCGCAGTATTGTTGATGCGTTGAACCACGGTTGCCATGATGGCACTATTTTTTGCTGTCGGATTGACCGGATCCCATCCGGTCATATCAATGCCTGTGGTCAAATCCACAGAGTGACCCGCCACATCGATATAGGAGGGTAATGCGGATAAATCGACCGCGGAGGCGACTGAAAATGGCAGTTGTTGCGCTTGTACCGGCCCCTGATTATTGGGAAAGGTGGTGCCATTAATATCTGCCACGAACGCTTCCAGGGTTGAATAGTCCTTGTCAAAAGTGACGCCATTAAGGGTGATAGGCTGAGATGAAAGCTTGAGATCAGCAATGTCATACGCCCCAGGCTTGCTTCCTGCCGGACTGCGCGCTCGCCACTCCATCTCCCCCAGATTTTTGGTCTGGGCATTGAGATCGGTAATGACGGTATTCTGTCCTGCATAGGCACCGACCAAGAAGATACCTTCGTAACTCCCCGCCAGCAGGTCCTGTCCGGCAAACCGGGTACCTGTGGCAATCCGGTCCATCTCCAACTGCAGTTGCTTGAACTCAGCATTCAGGGCTACGCGATCCTCTGCTGTATTGGCACCGCTTCCCGACTGCAGTGCCAGGGTGCGCATCCGCTGCATCAGGTTCACCGACTCATCAAGCGCCCCATCGGCGATGTTGATCACCGAGATCCCATCATTGGCGTTGCGAATAGCGGTGTTGATCCCGTTCACTTCACTGGTGAGGCGATTACTGATCTGCAAGCCTGCTGCATCATCAGCGGCACTGTTGATGCGCAAGCCGGATGAGAGTCGTCGATATACCGAATCCAGCGTGTTGGATGATTGACCAAGATGGCGAGAAGCATTGAGGGCAGAAATATTGGTAGCGATGGAGAGGAACATGGACAGCTCGATACAGGAAAGATTCAAAATGGTCTTCCCCACTATCGACATCATCAAATGACTCTTTAGCGAAAATCACTATAAAGTAAGGTTAAAACGCTTTATTGGCTACATTGTGCACATATAGCGACCAGCGCTGAACAAAAAAAAAAGCACAACCAACTGTGACATATAAGATAAACAGCGTGAAACGCCAACATTGAGATTCTGCAAATCTTGCATATGCAACACTCGGGCGTTGTCCAGACGTACAATTCGTCACTCTGCCATATACCAGCAAAGGCTGGCTTAGCCGCACTATTGCACATAGAATGTGGCCCCTTTTCTTTCTACCATCGGCAAACATCCATGAGCGCTTCCATCTATCTCGTCAAAGGCCGCGAAAAATCCCTGCTGCGTCGCCACCCCTGGATCTTCTCCAAGGGGATTGAGCGGGTTCAGGGCAACCCCATTGACGGCGATACCGTCGAGATCTATGCCAACGATGGCAAGTGGCTCGCCCGTGGCGCTTGGTCAGGCAGCTCCCAGATCCGAGCCCGAGTCTGGACCTTCGACAAGGATGAGACCGTCGATCTCGACTTCTTTATCCGTCGTCTCAAATATGCGCAGGAGTCTCGCGATCCGCTGATCAAGCGTCAGGGTCTCACCGGTTATCGCCTCTGCGCCGCCGAATCCGACGGCCTGCCGGGTCTGACCATCGACCGTTATGCCGATTTTCTGGTGTGCCAGGTCCTCTCTGCCGGCGCCGAGTTCCAGCGTGAGCTGATAATGCAAGCACTGCGTACCCTCTACCCAGAGTGCAGCATCTATGAGCGCTCCGACGTGGCAGTGCGCAAGAAGGAAGGGCTGAAAGAGCGCACCGGCGTCATCTATGGCGAGACCCCGAACGAGCCGGTGGTCATCGAGGAGAATGGCGGCGTCAAGATCCTGGTGGATATTCGCAACGGTCACAAAACCGGTTTCTATCTGGATCAGCGGGATAACCGTCAGGCTGCCGCCAAGTACACCGAAGGCAAGCGGGTGCTCAACTGCTTCTGCTACACCGGTGGGTTTGGCGTTTATGCCCTCAAAGGCGGCGCCAAGGAAGTGGTCAACGTCGATCTCTCCCAGAATGCGCTGGATATCGCCCGCCAGAACGCCGAGCTGAACGGGCTGGATACCAGCAACACCCAGTTCGTCCGTCACGACGTGTTCAAGCTGCTGCGGGAATATCGCGAGAAGGGCGAGAAGTTCGACGTCATCGTGCTGGATCCGCCCAAATTCGCCGAGAGCAAGGCCCAGCTGCTGGGCGCCTGCCGAGGCTACAAGGACATCAACATGTTGGCGTTCCAGCTGCTGGCGCCGGGTGGCGTGCTCTTGACCTACTCCTGCTCCGGTCTGATGGAGCAGAGCCTGTTCCAGAAGATCGTCGCCGATGCGGCGCTCGACGCCGGTCGCGATGCCCAGATCCTGGAGCTGCTCTCCCAGGCCTCTGATCACCCCATCGGTACCGCCTATCCGGAAGGCTTCTACCTCAAGGGTCTGGTGGTACGCGCCCGCTGATCGACAACCACCCTCCCCTTGTGATCAATCAGGCCCCTCGCGGGCCTGATTGTTTTGCATCGCGCCGTATGGGCCTGAGCCTGACGCTCGCCCCGATGACCACCCTCTCTGCTTTATTCGCGTTCCTTCTCCTCCTCTTTTGCTGCCGGCGCCCCACTTCTTCTCTGTTTAAATTACTTTGCACAATAACTGCACATTTATGATTCAAATCACATCCGTATGACTCTCTTTTTCGTAGTGTGATCCCGCCTGCGGCAGCCAAGCCGGGGCAGCCGCACCGTCAGGATTGATGGGCGGCACAACAACAAAATAGATGTCAGGCCAAGCTGAACATCACAAGGGATCCCGTTATGAATCAATCATTGCCGCTGTTAACGCCGCTGCGGGGCATCGCTGCCCTGATGGTGGTGCTGTTCCATGCCCGCTTGCTGCTCTTTCCTCAGTGGATGGAGCTGATCGCAGGCCACACCCAACTCATCGAGAACGGCTACCTCTGGGTCGATCTGTTCTTTATTTTGAGCGGCGTGGTGCTGGCCCATGTCTATGGGGAGGCCTTCACCCGCACGCCCCGCACCGTGGGCTATGGCCGCTTTCTCTGGCTGCGGCTGACCCGCGTCTACCCCCTCTACCTGGTAACCCTGCTGTTGCTGGTCGGCTGGGAACTTTACAAGGCGCAGCACGGAGTAGGCTTCTATGCCGGCCCCTTGTTCAAGATGTGGGAGTGGGAAGGGATGCCGCCTTTCGGTTCCCCCTTCACGCCAGCCGAAGCGCTGCCCAGCGCCTTACTGCTGCTGCAGGTGGTAACCGATCATGGGTTGACCTGGAACTTCGCCGCCTGGTCGCTCAGCGTAGAGTGGATCAGCTACCTGCTGTTCCCGCTGCTGATCCCGCTGGCGGTGACCCGCAGTCGCTGGAGCCATCTCGCCCCCCTACTGGCGCTGACGGTGCTGGCCTTTATCGTGCACAGTCGCGGCACCCTGGATGTCACCAGCGGCGCGCTTGCAGTGGGACGCGGGGTGAGTGAGTTTGTGCTCGGCCTCTGGCTGCTGCCGAGGGTGAAGGCCGCGAAAAGCTCGCCCATGATGAAGCATGATCTGCCGCTCTTGATCGCCTTTGTGCTGCCCTTCGCGCTGATGCAGTTCGCCATGACGCCGCAGCTGACCCTGCTGCTGATCAGCTCCTACGTGCTGTTGATCTGGATTGCCGCCGCCCAGGGGGAGCGCCAGAGCCCGCTGCTGCGCCTTTTGGATAACCGCTTCACCAACTGGCTGGGGGATCTCTCCTACTCCATCTACCTGCTCCATGCGCTGGTCCTGCTCACCGGCTGCGAGCTCATCCACTATCTGGCGCCAGGGCTCACCGAGTGGTGGTATGGCCAGACCAACCCGCTGCTGGGGGTGGTGGCCACCTTGCTGATGCTGGCGGTGCTGATCGGGCTCTCGTCGCTGAGCTACAACCTGCTGGAGCGGCCACTGCAACGGCGCCTGCGCCGCTGGGGCAAGTCACGGCAACCGGCGCTGGAGCAAGCCGGATAAATTAATCTCGCCCTGCTGGATGAGTTGACGGTTTTATGCCAACTCATCCAGTACCAGTTCATCCAGACTGCTCATCACCCAGGCACTCGGGTGCTGGCTAAATCCGAGCTTGGGGTAGTATACCACCGCCTGCGGCGCGGCCAGCAGGATCAGCTTGCAGCCAGGCTGCAATTGCAAAAACGTCTCGCGAATAAGTGCTTTGCCAATCCCCTGCCCCTGCACCGACTCGGCCACCGCCAGATCCGAGAGGTAGCAGCAAAAATGAAAATCGGTCACCGAGCGGGCCACACCGACCAGGGTCTCGCCCTGCCAAGCGGTGATCAGCAAATTGGCGTGATCCAGCATGCCCTGCAGGGTGGCCGGATGGTCCAACGGCCGTCTCGCCCCCAACGAGGTCTGCGCCAACAACGCCGCAAACTGCGCCGTGGTAATGGGGTGGTTAACCAAAAATGTGGTGGTCACTAAGCTCTCCTCCACGGGGTTGTGGTTGCACGCGCTGTTGCACTTTGACGTTCTCTTTGCTGCATCTGTACTGCAATCAATCAGCCAGCGCCGGATCCAGACCGATGACAGGCAAGTGCGGGCAATTCCCTGCTGTTTATGTGAATTCCTGTTCGAACCCCAAGGGGCAAATGTGGCATAATGCCCCGTCCTGTGGCCCTTGGCGGGGCTGCGCTGGCGCACCTTGTCGCCCTTTTCTTCCCCGTCCGGCCTGGCGGTCCTTCATAACTGCCAGTCATCGCTGCCCCTGTTGGCACCGAGGCCACCCATATTTGCGGCTTCTTGTCCTTCTCTCTACAAGGCCGCCCATTGACCAAGACGGCTCCACAGAGCCTCTGCTCTGTTTGCAAATAAAAGGGGTAAGTATGTCTTCCATTCGTCTGACCCAATACAGCCACGGCGCTGGCTGCGGCTGCAAAATCTCTCCCAAGGTACTCGACACCATCCTCAAGAGCCAGATCCCGGGCTTCAACGACCCGACCCTGATCGTTGGCAACAGCAGCAAGGATGACGCGGCCGTGGTCGATATCGGCAACGGTCAGGGCATTGTCTCCACCACCGACTTCTTCATGCCCATCGTCGATGACCCCTTCACCTTTGGCCGCATTGCCGCCACCAACGCCATCAGCGATATCTACGCCATGGGCGGCAAGCCCATCGTTGCCATCGCCATCCTCGGCTGGCCCATCAATACCCTGCCAGCCGAAGTGGCCCAGCAGGTGATCGACGGCGGCCGTCAGGTGTGCCATGAAGCGGGCATTTCACTGGCCGGTGGCCACAGCATCGATGCCCCCGAGCCCATCTTCGGCCTCGCGGTGACCGGTATCGTGCCTCTGGATGCCATCAAGCAGAACGACACCGCCAAGGTGGGTGACACCCTCTATCTGACCAAGCCTCTTGGTATCGGTATCCTCACCACCGCCCAGAAGAAGGGCAAGCTGAAGCCTGAACACGAGCAGCTGGCCCCCAACGCCATGTGCACCCTCAACAAGATTGGCCAGCGCTTTGCCGAACTGCCGGGTGTGCACGCCATGACCGACGTCACCGGTTTTGGTCTGGCCGGTCATCTGCTGGAGATGTGCGAAGGATCCAATGTCAGTGCCCGTCTCGACTTCAAGGCGCTGCCGCTGCTGGATGAGGTGGATTACTACCTCGCCGAGGGCTGCGTACCGGGCGGTACCCTGCGCAACCACGACTCCTACGGCCACAAGCTAGATGCCATGGACGATCGCACCCGCAACATCATGTGCGACCCGCAAACCAGCGGCGGCCTGCTGGTCGCCGTGGGTAAAGAGAGCGAAGCCGAGCTGCTCGCCATCGCGCGCGAAGCTGGGCTAGAACTCTCGCCCATCGGTCAGATCAAGCCCCTTGAGGGCTCCCGCTTTATCGAGATTGTCCAATGAGTAAATTGCCACTGGCCACGGACTACGCCCAGATTTTTTTAGGCGATGTGCCGTTGATTGATGTGCGCGCGCCCATCGAGTTCAAGGAGGGGGCCTTCCCCTGCTCGACCAGCCTGCCCTTGATGACAGACGATGAGCGCGCCCAGGTGGGGACCTGCTTCAAGAAGCAGGGTCAGGCTGCCGCCATTGAGCTTGGACACAAGCTGGTGGGGGGAGCTGTGCGTGCCGAACGACTCGAAGGCTGGCTGGCGCAGTTGCGCAAGCAGCCCGATGCCGTGCTCTACTGCTTTCGCGGCGGCCTGCGCTCGCAAACCGTACAACAGTGGCTGGCTGATGCCGGGGTGACTCGCCCCCGCGTCGCCGGTGGCTACAAGGAGCTGCGCCGCTTCCTGATCGACACCCAGGACAAGGCCTCTGCCGAGTGTCGCTGGACTGTGCTGACCGGCATGACCGGCTCCGGCAAGACCCATATGCTGGACCACGTGGCCCAGGCGCTCGATCTGGAAGGACACGCCCATCACAGGGGCTCGTCGTTTGGTCAGCTGCCCGGCGGCCAGCCCAGCAACATCAATTTTGAAAACAACATGGCCATCGAGCTGCTTAAGCGCCGCCATCAGGGCGAGCATGCCTTCGTGGTCGAAGATGAGAGTCGCCTGATCGGCCGCTGCTGCCTGCCCCTCTCCCTCCATGAGGCCATGAGTCAGGCACCGCTGGTGGTGGTAGATGTACCGCAGATCGATCGCGCCGAGCAGATCCGCGAAGATTACGTGCACGATCTCTGGCTGCGCTATCAAGCTATGTATGGCCAAGAAGAGGGATGGCCGCTGTTTGCCGCCTACCTCACCGATGCGCTGGCCCGCCTCAAGCGCCGCCTCGGCGATCAGGCCCACCGTGAGCTGGATGCCCTGATGCAGACCGCTCTCACCGAGCAGGAAAAGAGCGGTGATACCGCGCTGCATCTGGCCTGGATCACCCTGCTGCTGACCCGCTACTACGACCCCATGTATCTCTACCAGCTTGGCAACAAGCAGGAGCGCATCGTGTTTCGCGGTGACAAACAGGCCTGTCTCGACTATTTCGCCGAGCAGCATGCCAGCGCGCTGCGCGACTGACCCATCCCAAGAGAGGAACTCTATGTTGAAATTCGAGGTGATCCCGGTCACCCAGTTCGCCCAGAACTGCTCCCTCATCTGGTGTGACGAGACCCATCAGGCCGCCCTGATCGATCCGGGCGGCGAAGCGGACAAACTGCTGGCTGCCATCGCCAAGCGCGGCCTGACCCTGACTCATATCCTGCTGACCCACGGTCATCTGGATCATGTGGGTGCCGCCGCTGCTCTGCGGGAAAAGACCGGCGTCGCCATCACCGGCCCTCATAAGGAAGACGTCTTCTGGCTCGATATGCTGCCCCAGCAGAGCCAGATGTTCGGCTTCGCCCATACCCCCGCCTTCACGCCGGATCGCTGGCTTGAGCAGGGTGACAAGGTGCAGCTTGGCCAGTGCGAGCTGGATGTCTACTTCTGCCCCGGCCACACCCCGGGCCATATCGTGCTGCTGAGTCAGGCCGAAAAACTCGCCTGGGTGGGCGATGTGCTCTTTGCCGGCAGCATAGGTCGGACCGATTTCCCCCGAGGCGATCACGCGACCCTGATTAAGTCGATCACCGAGACCCTGCTGCCGCTGGGCGACGAAGTCGTCTTTATCCCGGGCCACGGCCCCAGCTCCACCTTCGGTCGCGAGAAGGTGAGCAACCCCTACCTGACCCAGCCTATCTGGTGATCAAAAAAGGCAGCGGTGTTCCGCTGCCTTTTCCTTTTTTCTGAAGTCCTCATTGCTATAGGTACAAGCGAGTCTTTATAATTCACCATGATTTGTCTCTGACCATCAAAACTTGGGAACAAAAATGTATCTTGCTTTAGCTATTGCCATATTGTTATTTATTTTTTTCCTGAAGAAGTCACGAGCCAGATATAGAATCAGAGATTACAAACGCCCAACAATCATTCATGGGATAATAATACTACTCGTTAATATTGCATTTGAAATAATATATAGAGCTGAGTTTGTCCCCATTCAGGCCAGTTACAGCAGCTTACTAACCTATGTACTGCCTCAAGTTATATACTACCTATTGTTGATCACCATTTTTTTAGTTATGGCATATAGATATGGTTTTTTCATATGGCCAGATGATAGAAATGCAATAAATAGACAGCATACAATCAATATCCCTATGTGCTTCTTGTTGACTATTTTTATAGTATGCCCATCTGCCATGCGAAATGGAATTATTGAAGCATCACCATATCTGCATGTTTGCAGTCTTATTGGTAGCGGACTTACCTCTATCTATCTTGTAAGAATTTTCACTATCAAGTTTAACAAGACAATTAATGATATATAACTTTTATTGCCAACACAGTCACGAAAAATAAGCTCGTTTATTTCGAACTCTTGTTCTTGAGCCACAATTATTTGATAAGCGACCGCAAGATATTCTGACATTTTAAATCTTAAATATCCCCTGAAAATAAAAAAATCCCCACCCGAGGGTGAGGATTGATTTATAGGTGCAACCGTCTGGTGGCTTATTGTGCCAGCAGGTGACCGACCAGCTCATGACGCCACCCTTGCAGCAGCATCGGCTTGTCGCTGCGAGCCCGCTCTTCGTCGTTCATCCGCCAGCTCCAGGTGAAGTACTGGTGAATGATCTTCTTGCTGGCAATCAGCTCGGGCGGAATATTGCTCGCCTTGGCCTTCTCTTCCACCATGGCTTTGATGCGCTTGAGCTCGGCCTTGTACTGGGGGAAGTCCACCAGCCGACGAATGGGCTCGGGCCAGCTGTCAGGATCGCTCTGCTGCGCCTTGGCGACAATATCGAGCATCCGCTTGCCGTGGATCTTGATCTCGATGGGCGAGAGGCCGAGCTCGTTGAGATCCCGCAGGGAGGCAGGACGACGCTCTGCCACCTTGAACAGGTGCAGCTCTTTGACCACGAAGTTGAGGGCCAGATCCCGGCGCACCGCCTCTTGCTGGCGCCAGGCGGCCAGCTCACGCAGGATGGCGAGCTCGCGGCGCCCCAGTTGCCAGGCGTTGACGATGTCAAGATATGCCTGACGGGGATCGCTACCCTGGGTCTTGCGGGCGGAGTGGTTTTGGCACTCCTGCTCGAACCAGGCAAACTTGCCGCTTTCCCGCAATTTGGCCATCACTTTCTCGTAGAGCGGCATCAGGTAGAAGACATCCGCTGCCGCGTATTCGAGCTGACGCGGCGTAAGCGGGCGTGCCAGCCAGTCGGTGCGCGCCTGATCTTTTTCCAGCTCGACCCCGAGGAATTCATTCACCAGCGCACCAAAGCCGACCGAGACGCCGTAACCGAGAAAGGCGGTAGCAAGCTGGGTGTCGTGCATCTGGTTGGGCAGGTGGCCAGCCTGATGCTGGATAAGCTCCAGATCTTCGCCAGAGGCGTGCAGGATGGCGATCTGCCCTTCCCTGCCCAGTCGTTGCCAGAGGGCGGAGAGATCCAGGGTAAGCGGATCCAGCAGCGCCAGATGCTCGCCGTCATAGATCTGGAACAGGCCAAGCTGGGGGTAGTAGGTACGGGTGCGAACGAATTCAGTATCGATAGCCAGGGGAACGTCGGCCAGAGAAGCGAGATACTGCTCAAGTTCGTCTTGCTGAGTGATAAGTTGATAGTGCATCTGTGCCTGCGCGGTTGATCAGGGCCAAAAAGAAAAAACCGTGGGATGACCCACGGTTTTGCATAACGACGGTGCTGGTTTGCAGAGGCTTCTGCAGCCACAGTCCGGTTATTGCTTGGCAATCTCCTCGTCGCGCAGTACGCGGCGCAGGATCTTGCCCACATTGGTCTTGGGAAGTTCGTCACGAAATTCTACCAGTTTCGGCACCTTATAGGCAGTCAGATGTTTGCGGCAGTGGGCAATAATCTCGTCCTCCTGCAATTTTGCATCTTTCTTGACCACAAAGATCTTCACCAACTCGCCGGAGACCTTGTGCGGCACACCCACGGCGGCCACTTCCAACACTTTCGGGTGCAGGGCAACGACATCTTCGATCTCGTTCGGATAGACGTTGAAACCGGAGACCAGGATCATGTCCTTCTTGCGGTCAACGATCTTGAAGAAGCCCTGCTCGTCGCACACCGCGATATCACCGGTACAAAGCCAGCCATCCTGCATCACTTCGGCGGTCGCCTCGGGACGCTGCCAGTAGCCCACCATCACCTGCGGGCCGCGCACCTGCATTTCGCCCGGGGTGCCGAGGGCGTGGATCACCTGACCGTTGTCATCTACCAGACGGATCTCGGTAGAGCAGACCGGCAAACCGATAGAGCCGTTGTAATCAGTGAGGTCGTAGGGGCAGACACTCACCAGTGGCGAGCACTCGGTCAGACCATAGCCTTCCAGCAGCGGAGTGTCGGTCAGTGTCTTCCACTTCTCCGCAACCGCGCGCTGCACCGCCATGCCGCCGCCGATGGTGAGCTTGAGCTTGTCAAAGGCGATCCCCTGAAACTCTTCGTTGTTGACCAGCGCATTGAACAGGGTGTTGACCCCGGTAATGCAGGTGAAGGGGTACTTCTTGATCTCTTTGACAAAGCCCGGAATGTCGCGCGGGTTACTGATCAGCAGGTTGTAACCGCCGATACGCATAAAGAGCAGGCAGTTCACGGTCAGGGCAAAGACGTGGTAGAGCGGCAGCGCGGTGACCACGAACTCCTTGCCGCGCTCCAGCATGGGGCCGTAGACGCCGAGGCACTGCTCGACGTTGGCAATCATGTTGCGATGGGTCAGCATGGCCCCTTTGGAGAGGCCGGTGGTGCCACCGGTGTACTGCAGGAAGGCGAGATCGTCGTTGGTGATCTCCGGCTTGATGTACTGCAGGAAACGCCCCTTGGAGAGGGCCTGACGCATGGTGGTGGCGTGGGGCAGATTGTATTTCGGCACCAGCTTCTTGACGTACTTGACCACGAAGTTGACCAAGGTGCCCTTGGCCAGCCCCAAGTTATCCCCCATCCGGGTCAGGATGACGTGCTTGATCGGGGTGTCGTAGACCACCTTTTCCAGGGTATGGGCGAAGTTGGAGACGATGACGATGGCTTTGGCACCGGAATCTTTGAGCTGATGCTCCAGCTCGCGCGGGGTATAGAGCGGGTTGACGTTGACCACGATCATGCCGGCGCGCAGGATGCCGAACACGGCGATGGGGTATTGCAGCAGGTTAGGCATCATCACCGCAACCCGATCCCCTTTCTCCAGCTTCAGCTCGTTTTGCAGGTAGGCAGCAAAGGCGCGGGACTGCTCTTCCAGCCGGCGGTAGGTGATGGTTTGGCCCATGTTGACGAAAGCGGGCTGATCGGCAAACTGGGTCACCGAGGATTCGAACATCTCGACCAGGGAGCTGTATTGGTCTGGATTGATCTCGGCGGGGACCCCTTCCGGATAACGTTTCAGCCAGACTTTTTCCACAAACTTCTCCTGCATAACTAGCACCTGTGCGCTCACTGTGTTGCCTCCATCCCGGTTCACATCCATTTTAATCGGTTGTTTTAAGCTGATGCTCTAATGCCGCACATATTTACACAGCGCAACATCAATTAACAGCAAATTAACAACAGAAAAATGTGAGGGAGAAAACAAACCTGGAATTATTGAAAGCTGGCGATTCTACCGAACTTGACAAAACTTTACGATACAAACGGCCGTATCAACCGAATTTTCCATATGAAAATGGTGGTTTCCACCCAATATGACCCTCTCGATCTGCTGGAAGGCATCCTGACGGGCCTGCCATTGGGCTTCAAGCGCAGCAAAGCCCTGCTCCCCCTGAATCAACAGCACAGGACAACGGATAGCCGCCATCAATGCACGAGCCTGTCCTTCACTCATTCTCAGGGGCGACAGATCCCGCAAACGGGGGTCGCTGCGCCAGTGCCAGCGCCCTGCCCGCTCTTCAAGCTGCCGCTCACAGATAAGACGCGCCGCCTGCGACGTGATATCCGCCACTTTGCAACGGGCGGCGACAGCCTCATCGATGGAGGCAAAGCCGTTGGCACTGCGCTCCCGAGTGCGACTGCGGTTTAAAATCGCACGTCGCAGCTGGGCAGGTACCTCCTCATCGGGCTGGCTCAGCGGCCCCAGCCCCTCCAGCATGATCAACCGCTCCACCTGTTCGGGGAACACCCCGGCATAGGCCGAGGCGATCAACGCCCCGAGGGAGTGACCGAGCAGAGTGAAGCGCGACCACCCTGCCGCCTGCACGATCTGGTAGAGATCGTCCAGCCAGTCGACAAAGACATAGGGGGTAGTTTTGTGATCGGAGTGACCGTGCCCCGGCAGATCGACACAGATGAGGTGAAAATCCCCCAGATGGGGCGCGAGTGGCAAGAAGCTGGCACTGTTGTCGAGCCAGCCATGCAGGGCAATCAGCAGGGGTTTGCCCTGCTGATCATGCTCCACAGACTGGTTATCCAGCAGGGCTACCCGCCGCCCATCAGCTAATGTCAGCAGACGCTCGTGCAGAGTGCTTTTGATGCTCTTGATCATGGCAAGCCTTAGCGACGCAGCGGCCGTCTCGGCCAGAAGGGATCATAGAAGGGGTCGTAGAAGTAGGGGTCCATATAACGCACCTCCACCTCCTTGACTGGCGGCCACAGCTTGCTGCCCGTCACATTGAGCACAGAAAAGCGGTACTTGTGCTCGCCAATCTGGCTATCCACCGGTTTGCCTATGGTGCCAAGCACCGTCAGGCTGCGCCCCTTGGCATAGAGGGTCGGATCGACAAAGCCCTTCATGATGGCCAAAAAGCGCCCCGGGCTCTGCTCGGTCTGCTCAGGCACACCATTGGACTTGAGCGGCAGATAGACCACTTCAATAACGCTCTGATCCGCCTTGTTGTGCACCGCCGAGATAACGCCGCTCCAGCGGGCCGGTTTGCCCTCCATTCCGCCAAGGGCGGGCTGATAGGCCAGCAGCTGGTTTTCTGGCTCATAGGCCAGTTCCTTGGGGACCGAGCTGCAGGCCCCGAGCAGCAGAGCCAGCACCCCGACCACCATAGTGCGTTTCATCATGTCGCTTCTGCTATTACGCATCATGTCACTCTCCTGTTGCCGGCGTGGCCCGTCGGGCCACCCGCTTGTGTTGCAGCTGATGAGCGGCAAGAGCGACATGCTGTCAGTGCTCCTGCCCTTATTCGCGACCCGGCAGTTTTTTCCAGGTCACCTTGTCACGCAAATAAACCGGCGTCGCCTTCTCCACAGGCACAGCCTCCCCCGCCAGCCAGGCGGCGCGGGCCAGCGGCAGCATGTCCTCTGCCGCCGGGAAGCGCACCTGACTCTCCGCCAGCTCATCGGCCAGACCACTCAGGGTCTCGCCATAGGTTTCAAAACCGGTGCCGACGCAGGTCACCCGACCCGCCAGCTTGCCACGGACGTCAACCAGTACCGCGGGCTCGCTCACCACCTCGTCCCCCACCAGCTGCATGCGGCCATCAATCAGCTCATAACGGCCGAAATAGACTTCGTTCATCCGCGCATCGATGGCGGTCAGCACCTGCTCGGCGCCATCCAGTCGATAGGCGCCTTGCGCCATGGCGGCCAGGGTCGAGATGCCAATCAGCGGCACACCCGCACCAAACGCCAGACCTTGCGCCACACTGATGCCGATCCGCACGCCGGTAAAGGAGCCCGGGCCGCGGCCGAACGCGATGGCATCGAGGTCACTCAAACTTATCCCGGCATCCTCTAACACAGCCTGAACCATGGGCAGGATTTTTCGGGTGTGATCCCGTGGCGCCTCCTCCCAGCGGGAGAACAGCTTGTCACCCACCAGCAAGGCGGCGGAGCAGGCTTCGGTGGCGGTATCAACGGCCAGGATCTTCAACTCGTTCATGCTTTCCAATCTCTATAAAATCAGTCAATTACATAACCGGCAAGCGAGATATGCTTACCCGTTGTTCAAATCTGTTATCTGGCGGCACACTTATTCACAGCGTTCAGTGCGATCGAAAAAGCTCCCCAGCGTTCCCAACTCCCGGGTGCGAGGGATGGCGGGCAGACTCTTGATAAAGGTGGCGCCATAAGGCTTGTTGACCATTCGTGGATCACAGATCACCAGCACGCCGTGATCAGTGCGATCACGAATAAGCCGCCCCACCCCCTGCTTGAGGGCAATCACCGCCTTGGGCAACTGCAGCTCGGCGAAGGGATCCCCCCCCTTGAGCTTGCAATCATCCACCCGCGCCTTGAGCAGCGGATCATCGGGGCTGGCAAACGGCAGCTTGTCGATGATAACACACGACAACGCCGCCCCTCGCACGTCGATCCCCTCCCAGAAGCTGCTGGTCGCCACCAGCACGGCACGGCCATTC
This sequence comes from Aeromonas sp. Y318-3, assembly GCF_027706185.1. NCBI lineage: Bacteria > Pseudomonadati > Pseudomonadota > Gammaproteobacteria > Aeromonadales > Aeromonadaceae > Aeromonas > Aeromonas sp. Y318-3. The sequence continues at coordinate 40,243 of NZ_JAPDCN010000017.1, read as the reverse complement.
TCGACAAACTCCTTGAGCAGCCGCTGCTTGTTGTCCTCCCCCTGCAACAAGACGGTGCGGCCAATCTCCCGGCGCAGCACCTCAGCCACCTGACGCATCACCTGATGGCTGGTGCAGAGGAAGAAACAGCCCCCCGGCGTCTTGTTGATGAGGGGGATCATCAGATTGGCCAGTTGCTCTCCACGGCCAAAGGCGTTGGGCTCCGGTAGATAACGGGGTACACAGAGCCGCGCCTGCTCGCCATAGTCGAACGGACTGTCGAGGATCAGCTCGGCGCTGCCCGCCAGCCCCAGCTCGGCCTTGAAGTGATCAAACCGCATATCCACCGTCAGGGTGGCAGAAGTAAAGACCCAGGCCACCTCCGGTCTTTGCACCTCGGCACTGAATCGCTCGGCCACCGAAAGCGGCGTGAGATTGAGGGTGAAATGAAGCCGTGAGCAGTCGTACCAGTAGGAGAAACCGGTCTGGTTAACCGCCAGCACCTCGCCAAGACGGGTGCGCAGTTCACTGATGCGCTCGAAGGCGTGATCCAGCTGCTCACCCCGGCCGAGAGCCAGTTTGAGCACTTCGTAGCAAAGCCCGATGGCGTCGTTGAGACGAGCCAAAGCCTGCCCCCAAAGCGGCTGGCGCAGCATGTCGCGGGTATTGCCGCGACCGCCATCCACTCCGAAGGCGAGCCGCAGATCCTGGCTGGCGATGGCAAGCCTGTCCGCCGCCTTGCCAAGCTGGGCCATGTCGTGCGCCTCGGCCCGATAGGCCAGCTGGATATCCTGCGCCAAATCCTGAATCGTTCGGCTGCCCACCGACTTGCCGAAGTAGCTGGTGGCGATCTCTGGCAGCTGGTGCGCCTCGTCAAACACATAGACTTGCGCCTCCGGCACCAACTCGCCAAATCCGGTGTCTTTCACCGCCATATCGGCGAAGAAGAGGTGATGATTGATCACCACCACCTGGGCATCCATGGCGCGGCGTCGGGCCACCACCAGATGGCAATCGTCGTAATAGGGGCAGTCGCGACCGAGACAGTTATCGTTGGTGCTGGTGACGTGGGCGAGGATCTCGGCGTTCTCCTGCAATCCCGGAATATCCCCCACATCGCCGCTATCGGTAGCAGTGGACCAGGATTTGACCTTCACCAGATCGTTCAGGATCTCAGGCTTTTGCAGATGGGATTCGCTCAAGAGACGGTTCATCCGCTCGATGCAGAGATAGTTGCTGCGACCCTTGAGCAGGGCAACCGGCGGGGTGTAGGAGAGCGCCCCTGTGATGGTCGGGAGATCCCGATAGAAGAGCTGCTCCTGCAGGTTCTTGGAGCCGGTGCTGATCACCACCCGCTTGCCGGATTCCAGCGCAGGGACCAGATAGGCGTAGGTCTTGCCAGTACCGGTCCCTGCCTCAACCAGCAGACGGGCACCACTCTTGATGGCGCGCGCGACCGCTTCGGCCATCTCCAGTTGGGGAGCGCGGGCTTTGAAACCGTCGATATGGCTGGCCAGAGGGCCATCTGGCTTGAACAGGGTCTGGATGGTCAAAAGGGCGTCCCGCAGCAAAAGCTGCCATTATGCCAAAAGCGCGGCAAAAGCGGGACAGATAATCTGCCTAGACGAACAGATCGATCTGATGCTCGGGGTCCGGCTTGTGATCGCCCTCCTCCGCCTTTGGCTGATCACGCTTGGCGGGCGTGCTATACGCCTGCTGGCGCTGCTGGGAATCACTGTTGTCAGTGCTGGTCTTGCGCAGCTGATGCTTCTTGCTGATCTGGTTCACTTCCCGCTTGATCTCTTCGCTGCCGGGCGCAGCGGGCGCCCGGGGCAAAATGGGGAACAACAGGTCCTGGCTGGGCATGATGGCGACTCCTGCAGGGGTTATTGTCTAGTTATCGACCAGAAAACCGTTTTCGCCACTTTAATCGATCAAATCACAATTTCGGGTTGCATTTTCTGTCAAGGCAGGTAGTTTAAATCAGGCGTCAATTACGACATCTTATTTTGTAAAGGATTGATTACATGAAGTTCACCACCCTGAAGACTCATCACCACCATCATCATCCCGACTAGTCTTTCAGGAGGTTGACTGCTGGAGGACACTTAACTGGTGACTTCCAAAAGGACCGCAAGATTCATAAACCCTCGGAAGCACCCACTTCCGAGGGTTTTTTCGTTTTTGACTAGAAGGAAATCGAGCAATGGAAACACAACGTCTACGTATCGCCATGCAAAAGTCCGGTCGTCTGAGCCAGGACTCCCAAGCCCTGTTCAAGAGCTGTGGCCTGAAAATAAACCTGCGCGAGCAGCGCCTTATCGCCCATGTCGAGAACATGCCCATCGATATCCTGCGGGTGCGTGATGACGATATCCCGGGTCTTGTAATGGAAGGGGTGGTCGACCTTGGCATCATCGGCGAAAACGTGCTGGAAGAGGTGCAGCTTATTCGCGCTTCACAGGGACTGCCCTTCGAGGTCAAAACCCTCAAGCAGCTGGACTTTGGTGGCTGCCGCCTTTCGCTGGCAGTGCCGGAAGATGTGACCTACACAGGGCCAGAGAGCTTGGCCGGCAAACGCATCGCCACCTCCTATCCCGGGCTGCTCAAGCGCTTCTTTGACGAAAAGGGTCTCGGCTTCAAGAGCGTGATGCTGGGCGGCTCGGTGGAAGTGGCGCCCCGCGCGGGCCTGGCCGATGCCATCTGCGATCTGGTCTCCACCGGCGCGACGCTGGAAGCCAATGGCCTCAAAGAGGTGGAGGTGATCTATCGCTCCAAGGCGGTACTGGTACAGGCCCCCAACCCCTTGTCCGATGCCAAGCAAAAGCTCATCGACAAATTGCTGCCCCGCATTCAGGGGATGCAGCAGGCCCGCGAGAGCAAGTACATCATGCTGCACGCCCCCAAAGAGAAGCTCGATGCCATCACCGATCTGCTGCCGGGTGCCGAGCGTCCCACCATCATGCAGCTGGCCGGTGACACCAATCAGGTGGCGCTGCACGTCGTCTCCAGCGAGACCCTGTTCTGGGAGACCATGGAGCAGCTCAAGGCCCTCGGTGCCAGCTCCATTCTGGTGCTGCCCATCGAAAAAATGATGGAATAAGGAAGGGACATCATGCAGACCCTGATCTGGAAGACCCTCTCCCCTGCCCAGCAGGCCGACGTGCTGACCCGACCGGCCTTGAGTGACGAGGCCGATATTGGCGCCGTAGTGCAGGATATCATCGCCGCGGTGCGTAGCCGTGGCGATGAGGCCCTGCGCGAGCTGAGCCTGCGCTTCGAGCGTGCCCCCCGTGAGCAGTTGCGCGTCAGCGAAGATGAGATTGAAGCTGCCTGCGCGCGGCTGGATGACGACATCAAAAATGCCATCGAAGCGGCCATTGCCAATATTCGCACCTTCCACGCCGCGCAAGTGCAGCCGGTGGTACGGGTAGAAACCCAGCCCGGGGTGGTGTGCGAGCTGCGCACCCAACCCATCAGTCGAGTCGGCCTCTATGTGCCGGGGGGCAGCGCGCCGCTCCCCTCCACCGTAATGATGCTGGCCATTCCGGCTGCTATCGCAGGTTGCCGTGAAGTGGTGCTCTGCACTCCGTCCCCCGCCAGCGACGAGATCCTGTTTGCCGCCCGCGCCTGCGGCGTCGAGAAGGTGTTCGCCATCGGCGGCGCCCAGGCCATCGCCGCCATGGCTTACGGCACCGAGAGCATTCCCAAGGTGGACAAGATCTTTGGCCCGGGCAACGCCTATGTGACCGAAGCCAAGGGACAGGTATCCCGCGACTGGCGCGGCGCCGCCATTGACATGCCCGCTGGCCCCTCCGAGGTGCTGGTGATTGCCGACGAGAGCGCCAACCCCGCCTTCGTGGCGGCGGATCTGCTCTCCCAGGCCGAGCACGGCCCCGACAGCCAGGTGGTGCTGGTGACTACCTCACCTCTGCTGGCCGATGCCATCGCAGGGGAGATCAAGAGCCAGCTGGCGAAACTGAGCCGTCGCGATATCGCCTCGCAGGCGCTGGGCTCAAGTCTGGTGATCCTCTGTGACGATCTGGCCGAGGCGTGTGCCATCTCCAACGCCTACGCGCCGGAGCACCTGATTGTGCAGACCCGAGCCCCGCGCGAGCTGCTGGACCAGCTTGAGAATGCCGGCTCCATCTTTCTGGGAGCATGGACGCCGGAATCAGTCGGCGATTACGCTAGCGGCACCAACCACACCCTGCCCACCTATGGCTATGCCCGTACCTGTTCCAGCCTTGGCCTCGCCGATTATCAGCGCCGCTATACGGTGCAGGAGCTGAGCGAGCGCGGCATTCAGGGCCTTGGCCCCATCGTCGAGCGCATTGCTCAGGCCGAAGGGCTCGATGGCCACAAAAATGCCGTCACCCTCAGATTGAACGCCCTGGCCGCCGCGCCCCAACCAACAGCACAGCAGAAGGATTTGTCATGAGCATTGCCAATCTGGCGCGCCGCGTGGTGCGGGCCCTCACCCCTTATCAATCCGCCCGCCGCATCGGCGGCAAGGGCCACGTCTGGCTCAACGCCAACGAGGCGCCGCAGGCCTATCCCTTTACCATCGAGGGGAGCCGCCTCAACCGCTACCCCGAGTGCCAACCGGCCGAGGTGGTGAACAGCTATGCCGCCTACGCCCGGGTCAATCCCGATCAGGTGCTGGTGAGCCGCGGCGCCGACGAGGCCATCGAGCTGCTTATTCGCACCTTCTGCGAAGCGGGTGAAGATCAGATCCTCATCTGCCCGCCCACCTACGGCATGTACGCCATCAGCGCCGAGACCTGTGGCGTCGGCATTGTTGAGCAACCATTAGCCGAGCAGCCGCTCACCGCCAGCCGCCAGCCGGACTGGCCCGCCATCGCCGATCGCCTCAGTGACGTGAAACTGGTGTTCCTCTGCTCCCCCAACAATCCCACCGGGGATCTGGTGGGGCGCGACGGCCTTATCGCCCTGCTGGAAAAAGCGCGGGATCGCGCCATCGTGGTGGTGGACGAAGCCTATATCGAGTTCTGCCCCGAGGCATCCGTGGTGGACCTGCTGGCCCGCTTCCCCAATCTGGTGGTGACCCGCACCCTCTCCAAGGCTTTTGCGCTGGCGGGGATCCGCTGCGGCTTTACGCTGGCAAGCCCCGAGGTGATCGCCATGCTGGCCAAGGTGATCGCCCCCTATCCCATCCCCGAGCCCATCGCCCAGATCGCGGCGCAAGCACTCTCCCCCATGGGGCTGGAGCTGATGCGCGAGCGAGTGGCAGAGCTCAACAAGCAAAAAGCCGCCTTCAAGGCTGAGCTGGCAAAGCTTGCCTGCGTGAAGGAAGTATTCGAGGACAAAGGCAACTTCGTGCTGGTGCGCTTTGTGGATGGCGCCGCCGTCTTTGCTGCCATGAAGGCCGCTGGCATCATACTGCGGGATTTCTCGACCAAACCCGGCTTGGATAACAGCATTCGCGTCACCATCGGCTATCAGGGCGAGATGGATGCCGTGCTGGCGGTACTGCGTGATCTGCCCTCTCCCACTTTGTAAGACAAGGATGTAGCGATGAAGACCCCGTTTTTGTTTATCGACCGCGACGGCACCCTGATTGAAGAGCCGGTGACCGACAAGCAGGTGGATAGCCTCGCCAAGCTGCGCTTCGAACCCATGGTCATTCCGGTGCTGCGCGAGTTGCAGGCCGCTGGCTATGTGCTGGTGATGGTCACCAACCAGGATGGGCTGGGCACCGCCAGCCTGCCGCTGGAGAACTTCCAGCCCCCCCACGACCTGATGATGCATCTGTTTGAATCGCAAGGGGTGAACTGGGAGCAGGTGCTGATCTGCCCCCACTTCCCCACCGACGGCTGCAGCTGCCGCAAGCCCCACCTCGGGCTGGTGAAGGAGTATCTCGCCTCCGGTCGCATCGACTTTGCCAACTCCTTCGTAATTGGTGATCGCCAGACCGACCTGCAGCTTGCCGAGAATATGGGCATTGGCGGTATTCGTTACCACCCGCAGGATCACGACTGGCTCGCTATCCGTGATCAGCTGCTCTCCAAAGGACGAGTTGCCGAGGTAGAGCGCTATACCAAGGAGACCCGCATCCAGGCGGCAGTGGATTTAGACAAGAGCGGTGGCAACCAGATCGCCACCGGCATCGGCTTCTTTGATCACATGCTGGATCAAATTGCCACCCACGCCGGTTTCCAGCTCAAGCTGAACGTCAGCGGTGATCTGCATATCGACGATCACCACACGGTGGAAGACGTCGGACTGGCGCTGGGTCAGGCGCTGCGTCAGGCCCTTGGCAGCAAGCGCGGCATCGGCCGCTTCGGCTTCGTGCTGGCGATGGACGAGGTGCAGGCAGTGATCGATGCGCGCCCGCTGACCGAGCAGGAGGTGAGCACAGCGCTGGATCTCAGCGGCCGCCCCTACTTCGTGTTTGACTGCCCGAGCGGCTTTGGCCGCGACAACGTGGGGGAGATGGCCACCGAGATGGTGCCCCACTTCTTCCGCTCGCTGTCAGACGCCATGGCCATCACCTTGCAGATGAAGGTGGGCAGCGGCAACACCCACCATCAGGTGGAGGCGCTGTTCAAAGGCTTTGGCCGCGCCCTGCGTCAGGCCATTCGGGTGGAAGGGAGCGAGCTTCCCTCCAGCAAGGGAGTGCTGTGATGGATGTGAGCAAGCAGAAGCTGGTCATTATCGATACCGGCTGCGCGAACCTGGCCTCGGTCAGAATGGCGTTTGAGCGCCTCGGCGTGCAGCCGCTGGTCTCAAGCCAGGCCGCCGATATCGAGCAGGCGGACAAGCTGATCCTGCCCGGTGTCGGCACTGCGGTGGCCGCCATGAAAAACCTCAATGAACGGGGGCTGGTGCCCCTTATTCGCGCCGCCAAGCAGCCGCTGCTGGGCTTTTGCCTCGGTATGCAGATGCTGGCGGAGGCCTCCGAAGAGAGCATGGGTACGGATGACTCGTCAGAGCGGCTTATCGACTGCCTTGGCATAGTGCCGGGCAAGATCCGGTTGATGGACGTCGGCACCTTACTCCAGTCAAGCATGCGCCTGCCCCATATGGGCTGGAACCAGATTGAGCATGACGAGACCCATCCTCTGCTCAAGGAGATCCCGAGCGGCAGCTACTTCTACTTCGTGCACTCCTATGCGCTGGAAGTGACCGAAGCGACGCTGGCGACCTGCGACTACGGCAAACCTTTTACCGCGATTGTGGCCCGTGAAAACTTCTTTGGCGCCCAATTCCACCCGGAGCGCTCAGGCGCAGCCGGTGCCCGTTTGCTGCAAAATTTTCTGGAGCTATGAATGATCATTCCCGCAATTGACCTTATCAACGGTCAGGTGGTTCGCCTCTATCAGGGGGACTACGAGCAGAAGACCGAATACAGCAGCAGCCCGCAGGCTCGCTTCGACGAATATGTCTCCCAGGGGGCGGTGCAGCTCCATCTGGTGGATCTGGACGGTGCCAAGGATGCCAAGGCGCGCCAGCTGCCCCTGCTGACCCAACTGCTGTCGGCCACCGAAGCACCGGTGCAGGTCGGTGGCGGCGTGCGCACCGAACAGGATGTGGCGGATCTGCTGGCCGCCGGCGCCAGCCGGGTGGTGATTGGCTCCACCGCCGTCAAATCCCCGGATCTGGTAGCCAGCTGGATGGAGAAATATGGCCCCGAGCAGATCGTGCTGGCGCTGGACGTCAATATCGATGAGCAGGGCAATCGCCATATCGCAGTGGCGGGCTGGCAGGAGAACAGCGGTGTGACCATCGAGGCACTGATCGAGCGCTTCCTCCCCGCCGGGCTCAAGCATGTGCTCTGCACCGACATCAGCCGTGACGGCACCCTGGCTGGCACCAACGTCGAGCTCTATCGGGATCTCTGCGCCCGCTACCCGAGCGTCGCCTTTCAAGCCTCCGGCGGCATTGGTGGCATCGCGGATATCGAAGCGCTCAAGGGCTCCGGCGTCAAGGGGATCATCCTTGGCCGTGCCCTGCTGGAAGGCAAATTCTCGGTAGGTGACGCCATCGCCTGCTGGCAAGCTCCCGCTGCCGATACCACAGGAGGCAACTGATGCTGGCAAGACGCATTATCCCCTGCCTCGACGTGAAAGATGGCGTGGTGGTCAAAGGGGTGCAGTTTCGCAACCACGAGGTGATGGGCGGCATTGTCGAGCTGGCGCGCCGCTACGCCGAAGAGGGCGCTGACGAGCTGGTGTTCTATGACATCACCGCCTCCAGCGATGCCCGGGTGGTAGACAAGAGCTGGGTGAGCCGGGTAGCGGAGGTGATAGATATTCCCTTCTGCGTCGCCGGTGGCATCAAGAGCGTGGAAGATGCCCGCCAGATCCTCGAATTTGGCGCCGACAAGGTCTCCATCAACTCCCCTGCTCTGGCCGATCCGACCCTCATCAGCCGACTGGCCGAGCGCTTTGGCGTGCAGTGCGTGGTGGTGGGCATTGACTCCTACTTCGACGCTGCGACAGGCCACTATCAGGTCAAACAGTTTACCGGCGACGAGAGTCGCACCCGTACTACCGCCTGGCACACCCTCGACTGGGTGCAGGAGGTGCAAAAACGCGGCGCGGGCGAAATCGTGCTGAACGTGATGAATCAGGACGGCATGCGTCAGGGTTATGACCTCGACCAGCTCAAGCTGGTGCGCAGCGTCTGCAAGGTGCCGCTGATCGCCTCCGGCGGCGCCGGTGCCATGACGCACTTTCGCGATGCCTTTACCCTCGCCGATGTGGATGGGGCGCTGGCCGCCTCTGTATTCCACAAGGGCCTTATCCCCATTCCCGAACTGAAACGCTGGCTGAAAACCGAAGGAGTCGCCATCCGTGAATAACTTCTCTGAAAATGCACAAACCACCGCCAGCGCGCGCCCCCTTGCCGATCAGCTCGATTGGGAAAAATGTAAATGCGCCATGATCCCCCGCCCTGAGTGCCGATCTGATAATAGAGGAGCCGATACCCGTGCATAATTCCAACTTATTAATTGAACAGCTCGACTGGGAAAAATGCGATGGCATGATCCCCGCCATCGTCCAGCACGCCGCCAGCGGCGAGGTGCTGATGCAGGGCTTTATGACCCGCGAGGCGCTGGAGAAAACCCAGAGCAGCGGTCAGGTCACCTTCTTTAGCCGCAGCAAACAGCGGCTCTGGACCAAGGGTGAAAGCTCGGGCAATGTGCTCCAACTCGTCGCTATCAGCACCGACTGCGATCAGGACTCCCTGCTGATTGCCGCCAACCCCGTCGGCCCCACCTGCCACAAGGGGACAACCTCCTGCTTTAACGGCCACCCGCTGCCGCCCCTCGGTTTTTTGGCAGAGCTGGAGCAGGTACTGGCTTCTCGCAAAGGGGCCGATCCGGCCACCAGCTACACCGCCAGCCTCTATGGCAAGGGCACCAAGCGCATCGCCCAGAAAGTCGGTGAGGAAGGTGTTGAAGTAGCGCTGGCCGCCATGGCCAAGGATCGGGAGGAGCTCATCAACGAATCCGCCGATCTGCTCTACCACCTGACCGTACTGCTGCAAAACGAGGGGCTGGGATTACAGGATGTCGTTCAGCGACTTTACGAGCGGCATAATAAATAAACTGATAATAGAGCCGGGTTACCCCGGCTTTATTTAGTCAAGATGCACGGCCAGCTCAACTAAATTTTTATATGTTATTAGATGAAGCTCCAATTGCGATAACTCTTTTTCTGCCAAAATTGAATTCTCCTCTATTGTTAACTCCCGAACCCTATTAGAAAATTCTTTCATCAATTTTATAAGTGAGATCGAGTGATTATAACTTGAATTTGGTCTTAACATGTTTTGGTATGAAACAGATAAAATATTCCTTAAAGAAAGAGTATACTCTTTATCTTCAAAGTGATTTGTATACAACCCATCATTTATTATTTTAATCTGTTCACCCATAGAACTTTTTACCTTTATCAGGCATGAGAAATTTTGGTCCTCATACTCATTTATTAGGTCAGTAAACCCTTTTAATTTAGGAATGCCATGTGCTGCAGACATTTTACCATCCACTACAGCGCGATAATCTCCATTGTTTTTCTCGCATAGAGAGAACAGGTAAACAAGAAAAATCAGATTTAATGTGCAACCTTCGTAATTAACGATGGAAGCGATAGTTCTATCAAGCACTTGCTCTGTTTTTCTTAAGTTCAATGAAAAATGATCACAGACAGCTGTCAATATATTTACCAACACGTCGCTATCAGTGACCTCAGGCCATACATTAACGTTATCAAACTGCTGCTTTTTATATGATAACGCCTGTTGAATAAACTCTCGCCGAGATATAGTGCTTAACGTAAAGCGTCTATGAAAAAATCGTCCAAGATAGCTTTCTGCATCAAAACCATCGCCATAAATGACCTTGATAGCATGCTGCAACTGCTCAGTATCCGTTGCCAACACAAACACCACGCCCTTAATATCAAAGATATGCTTGATAGTCTCCAGCATTTCTACGGCATAAGAAGGACGACAACGATCAAGCTCATCTATCAAAATAAATGCGGGATAATCCAGTTCTCCTTCACTTAAACCAACAGCTCCCTCAACCCATTGCCGGATCTCTTGTTTAAGATACTGGATAGATTCATAACGCTCTTTCTGATTATTGCATAAGGCATCGACCAGCTGATTGGCATCATCCTCTTCCAGCGAAAAATCATCTTCTTCCAATCCAGCCTTCTTGATTGCCGCTTTCAATGCCAGTTTGCCGCCGACCTTAAATAATCCAAGCAGCCGCTGACGCATCCCATCTGGAATCGGGTTTGCTTTTCCCGCAATCATCTTTAACTGGTCAATAATCGACGAAATCACCGTCAATAAGGGATCATCGGAAAAATCCTGCTGCCAGGCATCGATATAAACGGTGGGATAATGCGCTTTCAGCTCCATATACCAGCGCTTGATAAACCAGGTTTTACCCGCCCCCCATTCGGCATTGAGGTTGAGCACATAGTTGCGCTGCTTGCCTTCGGCGGCGAGGTATTTAGTCAGAAACTCGGCATAGCGAGCGCGTTCCAGCCGATCACCAGCCAACTCTTCACCGCCCGCAATGGCCCCCGGCCCATCCCATGTAATCGGTTCCTGCCAGTCAAATACTGTTCGCTCTGCCATCCTGCACTCCCCAAGCCAAATAGTGCGGCAATGGTATCAGGGGCACAGTGAAAATAGTTTGATTAAAGACCTGTTTGTTGCCCTTTCTGTTGCTCGGGCTGGCGTATTTGACTGCCGGGCAATTGCTCTGCTGCTGGCCCACGATGCTGGGCCGATATAGGTGGGACGGTTATCTGCATAGCCACGGACTCAGTTGATTTCCTTTGATCACACCAACGATGACAATCGTGTGACATGGCGCAGAACTTGCGGAAATAAACACGAAATATGGCCTGTTCAGTGCTTAATTTAAACCGTTGGTACATATATTAGCGCGGTATACAACGACTCCATTGACCAAGGATGGTTAACCCCATGAAGGATGAACCCTTCTCTATCCAGTTACAGCATGAGCTGGATCACCTCAAAGCCATCTTCAACGAGACGGACGCCTACATGTTTACCAAGGATCTGGCGGGCCGTTATACCTATGCCAATCAGGCGGTGCTGGATCTCTTTGGCTGTACCCTAACCGAGTTGCAGGGGCAGGATGATCGGGCCTTTTTTGATCTCGAATTCTCCGATGCGATTAAGCGCAACGACCAACTGGTACTGGAGCAGCAACTCGCCATCGCCCAGGAGGAGATCAACTACCTCAAATCCACCGGGGAAAAGCGCTGCTACTGGACCGTTAAAAAGCCCATCCATGACAAGGATGGCAACCTGATCGGCCTGTGCGGCATCTCCACCGATATCACCGAACACAAGCTGATTGAGGCGCGGCTGGCGGAGCAGCATCAGCTGCTGGAAATCATCCTCGCCAACGTGGATGCCCATATCTATATGAAGGACAGCCTGCACCGCTTTCTCTACGTCAACCAAAAGGTCGCCGATCTGCTGGGCCTTCCTGCCGAGCAGATCATCAACCGACGCGATGATGAGGTGATCCCCGCTGCCAGCGCCTGCCAGCTGTGGCGGCTGGACAACCGGGTATTCGAAACCGGCGAGCTGCAAGCCGGGGAAGAGATGCTGACCGATCCCGAAGGCAATCAGCACTACTACTGGTCGGTCAAGGTGCCCTTTCTGCTGGGGGATGGCACTCCCACCCTGATCGGTATCTCCTCCGACATTACCGAACTGCACCAGCTCAAGGAGCAGCTGCACCAGCAGTCTGTGCGCGATGGCCTCACCGGTCTCTACAACCGCCGTTTCTTTTTCGAGATGTGCGAGAAGAACCTCAGTCTGGACATGCGCCACCATCTCACCTCGGTGCTGATGGTGCTGGATGTGGATCAGTTCAAGTGCATCAACGATCGCTTCGGTCATCCCCTTGGGGATAGCGCGCTGGTGCATCTGGGCAGGGTGATGCAATCGGTGCTGCGCAGCGAAGATGTGCTGGCCCGCATCGGCGGTGACGAGTTTGCCATCTTGCTGCCCAACACCACCCTCTCGGCCGCCGCATCCCTGGCCGAGCGGCTGCGCCTTCAGGTGATGCAAAGCCCGCTGCCCCTGCCCGATGGGGATAAGCTGGTCATCACCATCAGCGCCGGACTGGTGGAAAATGGCGAAGGGGAGCTGATGGAAAGCCTCTACGCCCGCGCCGACCAGATGCTCTATCAGGCCAAACAGAGCGGCCGCAACTACGTTGCCTGCAAGGCTCCCTAGCCACACAACGGGAGGGCCAGCAGCCCTCCAGACCCCTTGTATCTCCCTCCTATGAATGGCTGTGCTGGCTCCTTACGAACAGGCTGCTACCCCAACTGTTTGCGCAGCACGAATTTTTGCACCTTGCCGGTCGAGGTCTTCGGCAGCGGGGTGAAGATGATCCGTTTGGGGGCCTTGAAGTGGGCCATCTGCTCCCGGCAAAAGGCGATCAGCTCCGCCTGGGTGGTCTCTCGCCCCTCTTTCAATTTCACGAAGGCGCAGGGCACCTCCCCCCACTTCTCATCGGGCATGGCGATCACCGCCGCTTCGTCCACATCGGGATGGCGATAGAGCACATCTTCCACCTCCAGACTGGAGATATTCTCCCCGCCGGAGATGATGATGTCCTTGGATCTGTCCTTGATCTCCACATAACCATCCGGGTGCCATACCGCCAGATCGCCACTGCGAAACCACCCCTCCGCCATCGCCTCGGCGCTGGCCGCCGGATTTTTCAGATATCCCTTCATCACCACATTACCCCGCAGCACTATCTCCCCCATGGTTTTGCCATCCTTGGCCACCGGCTCGCCACTGACCGGATTGATGACCCGCATCTCCCCCTGCAGGGGCGACGCAACACCCTGGCGCGCCTTGAGGCGGGAGAGCGCAGTGGCATCCTGACCTTGCCAGCTTCTTTGCGGTTCGCACAACACGCAGGGGCCATAGGTTTCGGTGAGGCCATAGACGTGGGTCACGGCGATCCCCATCGCTTCCATACCGGCGATCACGGTGGCGGGGGGCGCAGCGCCAGCGGTCATCACCTTGATGGGGTGATCCAGCCCCCGCTTGAGCGCCGAATCGGCATTATTGAGCATATTGAGCACGATGGGCGCCGCGCAGAAGTGGCTCACCTTGTGCTCGTGCAGCGCCTCATAAATGGCGGCGGCCTGCACATGCCGCAGGCAGACGCTCACCCCGGCGGTGGCCGCCAGCGTCCAGGGGAAACACCAGCCGTTGCAGTGAAACATCGGCAAGGTCCAGAGATAGACGGGATGTTTGGGCAGCTCCCAGGAGAGTACGTTGTTGATGGCGTTGAGGTGGGCACCGCGATGGTGATAGACCACTCCCTTGGGGTTGCCGGTGGTGCCGGAGGTGTAGTTAAGGGAGATCGCCTGCCACTCATCTTGTGGCAGCCAGCCGGGCTCATCGCCGTTACCAGTGGCAATAAAGGCCTCATAAGTCAGTTCACTGACAAGCGCCCCCTCCCGGTAGAGGGGATCGTCGATGGCGATGACCAGCGGTTGGCGCTCCAACAGATCCAACGCCTTGCGCACCACAGGGCCGAACTCCCTGTCCACCAGCACCACCTTGCTCTGGGCATGCTGGAAGATAAAGGCCATCGACTCTGCATCGAGCCGGGTATTGATAGTGTTGAGCACGGCGCCGCTCATGGGCACCCCGAAGTGAGCTTCAAACATCGCCGGGATATTGGGCGCAACGATGGAGACGGTATCCCCCTCCCCGATACCGCTAAGCCGCAGGGCCGAGGCCAACTGGCGGCAACGGCGGGCGGTCTCGCCCCAGCTCTGGCGCAGCGAGCCATGGATCAGCGCCGGATAGTCGGGATAGACCCGCTCCGCCCGCCCCAGAAAGCTGATGGGGGTCAGGGCCTCAAAATTGGCGGCGGTTTTGGCAAGGTCGCGCTCATAGATGTTCTGCACTGTCATCGGATTCCTTCCTCACAGGTGGCACAAAACGGGCAGTTTCGGGATGATTCAGAGATCAGCAAGCGACATGGGCATCCTGCCCGTCACTGGTCTCTTATGGGGATGACAGCCTAACAGCGAGCCTGCAGCGGCAGGTATTAGCAAAACGTCTTAGACCGGGGCAGCCTGCTGCCAACAGGGTCCCCTGTCTTCGTTGCAAAAAATATTTCGTTACGGAAAAGCGTGCCATTATTTTCACAGGCTGTTTTTGGCGAATAACGAAAAATGACGATAGTGGAATATTATTCCGTCAAAGCTGATTTATATGTCATTTCATTCATCTCGGCACGCACTATTTTCATGACCTTTATTTAAGGTAAACCGCGTAAAACGAAAGCTGAAATAGTTATTGCATAATAACTTTTATTTCATATCAGCTGTTAAATCCATGGAAAATAAATTTTGTGAGCCATCCCATAAAGAGAGCATGGCACCATGTTCATCCAGCCGCACACGGGTTACGGTTACAACGTGAAACAATCTACCGGATGTTCAATATCAGGCCAGATTTCTCGCCAATCACTACGCAATCCACAGTGGGTTTGCGTACCTTGGATGTATGACGCAGAAACCCTATCGACCCGATATTCCGCCGAGCCCAAACCTGCTTTATCAAGGAGCATTTTATGTGTGCCGTGCCGAATACCACACCACGTAGACAATTCCCTACTGCATTTACCATTCTGTTTCTTATTATGTTGCTGGCCATTGCACTGACCTGGATAATTCCGACGGGCGCCTATGCCAAGCTCTCTTATAATCCAGCCAGTGAAAGCCTGATGGTCAATAGCCCACAGGGGGAAATAAGCCGACTTCCCGCAACCCAGGATGCCCTGGCAAAACTTAATATCAATATTTCGGTGGAGCAAT
Source organism: Aeromonas sp. Y318-3 (assembly GCF_027706185.1). NCBI lineage: Bacteria > Pseudomonadati > Pseudomonadota > Gammaproteobacteria > Aeromonadales > Aeromonadaceae > Aeromonas > Aeromonas sp. Y318-3. The sequence continues at coordinate 24,878 of NZ_JAPDCN010000017.1, read as the reverse complement.
TTACCAACGGCACCATCCGCAAGCCCATTGCCATTCCCGGCACCTATGCCCGATTGGAGCAAGCGCCCAAGGGGTTCGGTGACGTGGCGGTCAGCATGGTCAAGGGCACCATAGAGGGGGCAGATATCATCGTCTTTATTCTGGTGCTCGGGGGGCTGATCGGCGTCATCAACAAGACAGGCGCATTCAGTGCGGGGCTTGTCGCCCTCTCACACAAGACCCGGGGCAACGAGTTCCTGTTTGTGGCGCTGGTCTGCTTCGTGATGGCGCTGGGAGGCACCACCTGCGGACTGGAGGAAGAAGCGGTCGCCTTCTACCCCATACTGGTGCCCATCTTTCTGGCGCTCGGCTATGACTCCATCGTCTGCGTAGGGGCCATCTTCCTCGCCGCCTCCATGGGAACCACCTTCTCCACCATCAATCCCTTCTCAGTGGTGATCGCCTCCAATGCCGCCGGCATTCCCTTTACCGAGGGGCTGATCTTTCGCGCCATTGGCTGTCTGGTGGGCACCCTGGTGGTGATCGGCTATCTCTACTGGTACTGCAAGAAGATCAAGGCCAATCCAGCCTTCTCCTACACCTATGAGGACAGAGAGAGTTTTCGCGCCCGTTTTCTCAAAGAGGGCTCTATGGACGAAGGGGTGCCCTTCACCCTGCGCCGCAAGATCATTCTGACCCTGTTTATCCTCGCCTTCCCGCTGATGGTGTGGGGCGTCTCCATGGCCGGTTGGTGGTTTCCGCAGATGGCGGCCTCCTTCCTGACCATCGCCATCATCATCATTTTTATCTCGGGTCTCAAAGAGAAAGAGGCTGTCGAGGCCTTTACTCAGGGGGCGTCGGAGCTGGTGGCCGTCTCCCTCATCATCGGGCTGGCGCGGGGGGTCAATCTGGTACTGGATCAGGGGATGATCTCGGACACCATTCTGGCCTACGCCTCCGATCTGGTCTCCGGCATGCATGGCGCCGTGTTCGCGGTGGCGCAGATGCTGGTGTTCACCCTCTTGGGGCTGGTGGTGCCCTCCTCCTCGGGGCTCGCAGTGCTCTCCATGCCCATCATGGCGCCGCTGGCAGATACCGTCATGATCCCGCGCTATATCGTGGTGTCGGCCTACAACTGGGGGCAATACGCCATGTTGTTTCTGGCCCCCACCGGACTGGTGCTGGTCACTCTGCAGATGCTCGGCATCCAGTTCAACAAGTGGGTCAAGTTCGTGCTGCCCATGGTGGGTTTTGTGCTGGGATTTGGCGCCCTGATGCTGGTGGTGCAAGTGATGTTGGCCTGATGGGCCTGTGATACATGAGTGACAACACCCCGAGCCTGGCGCGGGGTGTTCTTTTGTCAGTCTTAGTGGCGCACCCGCCCCTGCTGGCGGAAGCAGTAGAGTTTAAGGCTGATGGCGGCGATATCGGCGGGAAGCTCCTCTCCCTGCTCGGCCAGGGATCGGTAGAGGGATGAGAGCAGACGTTCGGCCTGCTGCACCGTGATGATGTTGGCCTGGATGGCCGGGGTGATCCAGCTGGGTAACATTGACATATCTCCCCCTCGTTGATCCGGTGATCTCGGGTGAACATCTTCATATCAGGTCTTACGCAGTTGTCTGCCGACCCGTTCACCCTCTGCTTCACCCAATCAAAGCAAAATGCTTGCCGTGATCTCTTATCGGCCAACATCCGATGGGGCTGGAGCCATTTATCAACCACTTGCGTGGCCATCTCAACGAACAGAGCCCTTGCTCAAGGCCTCCCTTGACCTGCCCCCGTCAGCACTTTGCCACTCTGGCGTTCTGCTCACCGCCCGCCTTGCAAATTGCGACTCGAATTGCTCCTTATCACACTGGCACAGTCCACCATGCGCCGGAAACTGGTCACTTTTAGTCCGTTGTCGCAAAAGTCAGACACTTTTCCATGGTGGCTGTTTTTGACCTTGCCAGCGACTGTCGCAGGCCCATCCCCCTCGCCTTGTCCGGCCAGCCGGTTGTGACAAGATGACGCCAGATTGGAACAGCCCGTATGGGTATGCAGGAGAACCATAAGATGAACAGATCCATGATGGCAGGTATCGGTATTGGCATCGCCTCGGCCCTGGCACTCTCGGCGGCGGCCAGCGGCTCCCTCTTTACACCCCAACCCACCTTTGCCGAGGTGATCGCCAGCAAGCCGATCACCGAGACCATCAAGACTCCCCGACAGGAGTGTCGCAACGTCACCGTGACCCACCGCAAGCCGGTACAGGATGAGCACAAGATCCTCGGCACAGTGGTTGGCGCGGCGCTGGGTGGCGTGGTTGGCCACCAGTTTGGCGGCGGCAGTGGCAAGAAGGTGGCCACCGCAGCCGGGGCAGTCGCGGGTGGCTATGCCGGTAATCAGGTGCAGGGCAATATGCAGGCGGGCGATACCTACACCACCACCGAACAGCGCTGCAAGACCGTGCAGGATACGAGCGTCAACACCATAGGTTATGACGTGACCTATCGCCTCGCAGGTCAGGAGGGGGTGATCCGCATGAAGCAAGCCCCGGGCGCCACCATTCCGGTCAAAGATGGCAAATTGGTGATCGACCAGCCAAAAGTGTGATTTCTCCTGACCCCACTCAGCAGCAGGCCCGCCTCTTTCGAGGCGGGCCTGTGTTTTTGGGCGGCTTGATTTCCTTTTTTCAAACAACGGCACGCACCACTCACGGCACCCGAACTATCACCCTTTGCAGCACTTCTTCACCGCCCGTACCACGTTCTGATAACCGGTACAGCGGCAGAGGTTGCCCGACAGCCCGCGGCGGATCTCCGCATCGGTCAGCGGACGGCGTTCGGTCTTGTCGAGCAGGGCCGCACTCGCCATCACGAGGCCCGGGGTGCAAAAACCGCACTGCACCGCCCCCTCGTCGATAAAGGCCTGCTGCACATCGGAAAGCTCGTTGCCTTTGCGCTCCCCCTCCACGGTACGAATGGATTTGCCATCGGCCCACACCGCCAGATAGAGGCAGCTGTCGATAGCGGTGCCATTCACCCGCACGGTACAGGCGCCGCACTCACCCACACTGCACCCCTCTTTCACACTGATCAGCCCCTGCCCGCGCAGGAAGTGGAGCAGCGACATGGTAGGCGGCACAGCGTAGGAGTATGGTTTGCCGTTGATCTCGCACTGGATCTCCACGGCGGGACAGCTTTGCGGTTGCATCATAGGATCTTCCCTCCGGCACGTTCGACTGCGCAGGCGACCACCCGCTGCGCCAGGGTTTTGATAAGGTGCAGGCGAAACTCCTTTTCTGCCCGCCAGGAGGAGCGCGGCGCCACATCGGCTACCACCGCCTCGGCAATCGCTGCCAGTGTGGCGCGAGTCAGGGGTTGCCCTTCGGCCGCCGCTTCCGCGTGAGGGGTGCGCACCGGCGTCGGTGCCGCCACGCCGTAAGCAAGCCGCAAGCGCTTGAAGTGGCCATCCTCAATCTGGCAGTAGGCGGCGCAGCCGATGGTGGCGATATCCATGGCACCCCGCATGGCGTACTTGAAATAGTGGGAGCCCACATGGGGGTGTGAGTCCGGGGCAAAGTGAAACGCCACCAGAATGTCCGCCGGTTGCAGCGCCACCTTGCCAGGGCCGGTGTGAAAACCGGCGATGGGGATGCGGCGTGTGCCATCGGGCCCCGCAATTTCCAGCTCTGCTTCCAGCGCGACAGTCGGCGCTGCCGAGTCTGCACTGGTGGCGCCATTGCAGATATTGCCGCCATAGGTGGCAACGTTGCGGATCTGCGGGCCGGCGATGGTGGCAGCCGCTTCCGCCAGCATCGGCAGGCGGCGCTGTACCAGTTCGTTCTCGATGAGCTCGGTAAAGGTGGTGCCGGAGCCGATGCGGATCGACCCATCAGGCAACTCGCACACCCCTTTGAGTTCGGGCAAGTCGTGAATATCGACGATATGACGATAGGCTGCGTTGAGGTGATGCAGCTGGATCATCACATCGGTGCCACCGGCCAAGAGACGCGCCTCAGAGTCGGCCTGACGCAGGGCGACCGCCTCGGCCACACTGTGCGCCTTGTAGTAACGGGCAATATCAAACATGGTGTTGCTCCTCCCCTGCTCCCTCGCCAATCAGACCCGCCGCGACAAACTCCCGAAACAGGGTTTTGGGGGTGATAGGCAGCTCGTTGATGGCGACGCCGGTCGCCATGCGGATGGCGTTACGAATAGCAGGGCCCGGCGAGATGATGGGCGGTTCCCCCAGGGATTTGTGGCCATAGACCGACTGGGGTTCATAGGTCTGCACGAAGTCGCACTCAAGCTCTGGCAAATCCAGCATAGTGGGGAACTTGTAGTCGAGCAGGTTGGGGTTGCGCACCACGCCGCTCTTGGTGTCGATGGTCATCTCCTCGAACAGCGACCAGCCGATCCCCATCCCCATGCCGCCGTGCACCTGCCCCTCCGCCAGCTGCGGGTTGAGGATCTTGCCTGCATCGTGCAGGTTGATGATGCGATTGATGGTCACCTTGCAGAGATCGATATCAACGCTGAGATCGACAAACGTGCATCCGAAACTGGGCGGGTTGGTGGTGGTCTTGTGGGAGACCTCGGAGGTGATCTGGCCGCCGATAGTGAGGTGGTAATAGGCGTTGACCGACACCTCGGCGACGCTGATCAGCACCTTGTCCGGCGCACCGGCCAGCACCACGTAGCCGTCGATCAGGGTCAGCGACCCTACATCCTGATGGCAGAGCTGGGCCGCCAGCGACAAAATGCGGGCCCGCAACTGCAGCGCCGCCTGATGGATGGCGGGGGCTGCCACATAGCTCTGGCGCGAGGCGAACGAGCCAGGATCATAGGCGGTGATGTCGGTATCCTGAGTCGAAATGACCCGGATCTGCTCAAACGGGATTCCCAATGTCTGGGCCGCCATCTGGGCAAAGACGGTATCCGACCCCTGCCCTATCTCGGTGGCACCGATCTGCAGATTGACGGTGCCATCCTGATTGAGCAGCATGCGGGCGCCGGCAATTTCGACCCCCACCGGATAGGTGTTGGAGCCGTAGCTAAAGCACGCTACCCCGATGCCACGCCGCACCCGGCTGGCAGGATCCTGCCCCAGACACTCGGCCTTGAGTCGATCCCACTCGAACATCTCGCGGCCACGCAGCAGGCAGTCCGGCAACCCGGCGCTGTAGATGGTCTTCTGGTTGACCTGATTGACGTCCCCTTCCCTCGCCACGTTGGCAATGCGCACATCAAGCGGATCCAGCCCCAGTTCGGCGCAGGCGTCATCCAGCATGCATTCAAGGGCAAATATCACCTGCGGCGCGCCGTAACCGCGCATGGCACCGGCGGTGGGCAGGTTGCTGTAGAAGGTTTTGGCGTCATAACCAAAGGCGCTGCGCGGATAGAGGTAGCTGATCTTGTTGCCCCCTGCGCTAGCGATGGAGTGGCCGTGAGAGGCATAGCCGCCGGTGTTGGAGAGCACGTCGAGCTGATAGCCCTTGAGGGTGCCGTCGCGGTTGAGGCCTAGCTTGCCGTCGATTGCAAAGCCGTGGCGGGTGCGAGAGGCAAAGAAGCACTCCTCCCGGCTCAAGGTCACCTTGACCGGCACACCGCCGAGTTTGTAGCTCAAAAACGCCGCCATCGGCTCTTCCAGCACATCCTGCTTGTTGCCAAAACCGCCGCCCATATAGGGCTTGATCACCCGCACGCTCGACCAGGGCAGGCCGAGAGATTTGGCCACCCGGCTGCGCACTATCTGGGGGATCTGGGTGCTGCTGACCACGATGATGTGGTCCGGTTGATCCATGTAGGCGTAGCAGGTCACCGTCTCCAGATGGCAGTGCTGCACCACCGGCGTCCGGTAGTGCCCCTGAAACTGCAGATCGGCCGCCGCAATGGCCTGCTCCGGGTCATTGGCGCGAAGCTGGCTTTGCCGCAGCAGATTGCCGCTCGGGTGAATGGGATAGGCATCGTCGGCCAGCGCGCTTTGGGCATCCGTCATCACCGGCAGCGGCTCGTAAGTCACCTTGACCAGGGCGGCAGCCTTCTCGGCCACCAGCGGATCCCGGGCCACCACGATGGCGACGCCATCGCCGAAGTGGCGTACATGGTCGGTGAGCAGACGGCGGTCTTTCACGTCCCGTTTCGCCTCATCGAGAGACCAGGCGTGACCGGCGGTGCGAAAACAGGTGGTGGGCACATCTTCATGGGTAAACACGGCTTCGACCCCGTGCAGGGCCAGCGCTTCGGTCGCATCAATGGCAAGCACCTTGCCGTGGGCAATATTGCTGCGCACGTACTTGGCGTGGCGCATCCCGAGCATGATGTTGTCATCGGTATAGCGGGCGCTGCCGGTCACCTTGGCCTCGGCATCCACCCGCTTGAGCGGTAATCCTATGGACATATGCAAGTCCTTTTTCGAATGGAAAAATCTGGAACCGACATAAAAAACAGCAAGATATGCGCCTGTTTCCCGCCATCGTCAGAAGAATGGGGATAAGTGTGAAGGGGATCCCATCTAGCCTGCTTTTGTTGGCCCGCAGCGACAAGCCAAGGGCAGCCCCTGAGCAAACGGGGCACATCAGCGGTGATAAAAGCGGCAGGGCGAGGAGAGCAAGGGGGGGAGCCTATCAATCTGGTAGGGGGATTTATCAAAATGGTATCGCGATGCCCCCCCAACTGCGGAGACAGCCTAGGCATAATGCCTGCATGGGCGGGCTAAAAATAACAGGCATAAAAATGGGGCCGCCAGAGCGACCCCAAACGGGCGGGTTATCCCTAAATAGCCCACCCCCCAGCATAAAAGAGCACCAGTGCCAGGGCGATGACCACGGTGCCGACGTTGAGCTTGTGCCACTCCTTGGAGCAGATGCGGCCGATCACCAGCGAGCTGAAGCCGAGCATGATGCCGGTGACGATATTGCAGGTGAGTACGATAAAGACGGCGCATACCAGCCCGGACATGGCCCCGACAAAGTCATCGAAATCGAGCTTGGTGACGTTGCTCAGCATCAAGAGCCCCACGTACATCAGGGCCGGTGCGGTGGCATAGGCCGGCACCAGATAGGAGAGCGGCGAGAGGAACAGCATCAGCAGGAACAGGCCGCCGACCACGGTCGCGGTCAGGCCGGTTTTGCCTCCCGCCGCCGTGCCCGCCGCCGACTCGATATAGACGGCAGCCGGGGCCGCCCCCACCAGACTGGAGAAGATGCTGCTGACCGAGTCGGCACTGAGCGCCTTGCCGCTGTTGATGATGTGACCATCCTTATCGAGCAGGTTGGCCTGCCCCGCCACGGCGCGGATGGTGCCGGTGGCATCGAATACCGCCGTCATTACCAGCGCCAGTACGCTGGGCAACACCAGCGGCGAGAGGGCCCCCATGATATCCAGACTGAAGATGAGGGACTTGCCCTGATCGTCCGAGAGGCTCGGCAGGGCGAACAGTCCCTGATACTTCACCGCCGGATCGAAAATCAGGCCGAAGATTGAGATGGCGATGATCACCAGCAGGATCCCGCCCGGTACTCTCAGCTTCTCCAGCCCGAAGATCACCGCAAGGCCGATCAGGGACATAATGACCGGCATAGAGGTAAAGGCTCCCAGCGCCACCGGCAGCCCCTCCAGCGGGTTCTTGATCACCAGCCCCACCCCGTTGGCGGCGATAAGCAGCAAGAAGAGACCAATCCCGATGCCGGTGCCGTGGGCAATCCCCATCGGCAGGTTGTCGAGGATCCAGCTACGCACCCCGGTCACCGAGATGGCGGTAAACAGCACCCCCATCAGGAAGACGGCCCCCAACGCCACCGGAATGGGGATCTGCTGCCCCAGCACCAGACTGAAGGCAGTAAACGCCGTGAGGGAAATAGCGCAGCCGATGGCCATCGGCAGCTTGGCCCAGAGCCCCATCAAGAGCGAACCGAAACCCGCCACCAGACAGGTGGCGACAAACACGGCGCCGGGGGGAAAGCCCGCCTTGCCGAGCATGCTCGGCACCACTATCACCGAGTAGACCATGGCAAGGAAGGTGGTGAGGCCCGCCAGAACCTCCTGTCTGACATTGCTGCCCCGCTCGCTGATCATAAAGTAGCGATCAAGAGCCGTGAGCGGCTGTTGCTTTGCTGCGCTCGGGCTGGCGTCATCATTGGCCAGCTGTTCCACGCTGTTTGTCCTGCTGTTTGCTTGGGTCATACCCAACTCCTTCACACGCGCCTGAATGTTCCATGACGAAATGGCGACAGGATCTGCGGGTCTGCCTCGCGCCAGTCTGATGAGAAACAGGCGATGGAGGCAGAGGATGCTACAGACAGACCAGGGCAGGCAGCCTTGACTCAAACGTTTGCCTTGCTGGTCAAAAAAACCGGGCCATTTCACGTTCTATGCGGGGAGATCCCCTGTGGTGCGGCAAGACTGGCGCCCCTGTGGGGCACGCCAGCCACCGTATTCGTTGGGGCTGCGCCGCGGCAGCCCACTCCAGCCCCTACCCCCGTTCATGCACCAGTTGGCCATCCACATAGGTGCGGTAGATGGATCTGTCATCCCCCAGGGTCAACAGCACAAAGAGCTTGTCCCGCAGGGTGGTGGAGTTGTCATAACGCAGCTGCTGCAGCGGGGTGGCGACCGGGTCGAGCACCACAAAATCCGCCTCCTTGCCCACCGCAAAGCTGCCGATCTTCTCGTCCAGCCCCAGCGAATGGGCGCCGCCCAGGGTGGCCAGATAGAAAGCCTGATAGGCCGAGAGCCGCTCCCCCTGCAACTGCATCACCTTGTAGGCCTCGTTGAGGGTCTGCAGCATGTTGAAGGTGGTACCGGCGCCAATGTCGGTGCCCATCCCCACCTTCACCTGCTTGCGCCACGCCTTGTGCAGCTTGAAGAGCCCGCTGCCCAGATAAAGATTCGAGGTGGGGCAGAAGGCGATGGTGGAGCCGGTCTCCTTCAGGCAATCCCACTCCTGCTCTTCCAGATGGACGCAGTGGGCAAACACGCAGTTGTGGCCGGTGAGCCCATGCTGGTGATAGACATCGAGATAGCCCTTGTGCGCCGGGAAAAGAGATTTGACCCAGGCGATCTCATCCTTGTTCTCGCACAGATGGGTGTGCAGATAGGTGGTGGGAAACTCTTCGCGCAGTCGCCGCGCCATCGCCAGCTGCTCGGGTGTCGAGGTGGGTGCAAATCGTGGTGTGATGGCATAGAGCAGTCGACCATTGCCGTGCCAGCGCTCGATAAGCTGCTTGCTCTGCACATAACTGCTCTCGGCGGTATCGAGCAGATAATCGGGCGCATTGCGATCCATCATCACCTTGCCCGCGATCATCCGCATATTGATGCGGCTGGCAGCCTCGAACAGGGCATCCACCGACTCGGGGTGCACTGTGCCGAACACCAGCGCCGTGGTGGTGCCGTTGCGCAGCAACTGCTTGATAAAGAAGGTGGACATCTCGCGGGCATACTCGAGATCGTTGTAACGCCGCTCGGCCGGGAAGGTGTGGCGGTTGAGCCACTCCAGCAGCTGCTCGCCATAGGCCCCCACCATTTCACTTTGGGGATAGTGAATGTGGGTATCGACAAAGCCAGGCACTATCATCTTGCCGCGATAATCCCGCACCCGTACCTCGGCCGGAATGCGATCTTTCCCCTCCTCCCACTCACCGAACCAGTCGATGCAGCCGTTGCGAATGATCAGCAGACCATCCTCGATAAGACGGGCATTGGACTCAATCTCCTCGGGCTGATCCACCACCCGGGTGATATCGAAGAAGCTGCCGCGTACCGCTTTGACAGAGTTGTCGTTTTTCATAACCGTTTCCCTGTTTTTCTTGTTCTGTTGACGTTTTTTGCCGGTTTAACCGTCAGATCCGTTCCACTTGTGGCGCCACCGCCTGCCCGGGCACTGGCTCTGGTGAACCCTCCCCCTTGCTGGCCGATGACAGGCCCGCACTGCGGGCGGTAAAGATCACATCCGGCTTGTCGCTCAGCTGGATCACTTCAACCGCCTCTGCATCCCTGACGGCTGCCTTGCGTTTGCGGCTCTGTGGCAACACCAGATTCATGATGATGGCGGTGATGCCGCCGGCGCAGATGGGGTTCTCCACCAGCATGTAGATACCCGCCGGCAGCACCTTGAAGACGTTCGGGTCATAGGAAACGCCAAGCCCAAGACCCAGCGAGGTGGCGACAATCAGAGTCTCCCGCCGATCGAAGCCGTGGCTGATGATGATGCGACCACCGGCGATGGCGATCATGGAGAACATGATGACCATGGCGCCCCCCATCACAGGTGACGGTATGGTGGTAAAGAAGCGCCCTACTACGGGGAAGAGCCCCAGCAGCACCAGAATGACGGCAATGAACTTGCCCACATGGCGTGACGCCACTCCGGTCATCTGGATGACGCCGTTGTTCTGGGCAAAGGTGGTGAGCGGCAAAGAGCCGAGGGCAGAGGCGATCACCGATACCAGACCGTCAGCCAGCACGCCGCCGGAGAGCCGTTTTTGAAACTCGGGGCCCTGAATATCCCGGTGGGAGACCATGGCGGTGGCGGTGATGTCCCCCACCGCCTCCAGCACGCTCAACAGATAGATGGTGCCCGCCAACATAAAAGCGTGGAAATCGAAGGAGAAACCGTACTTGAACGGGATCGGCACCGTAATAAGCGGCAGGTTCTCAAGGGCGGAAAAATCCACCATGCCGAGCATCAGGGCCACCGCATAACCCACCATCAGACCGATGGCAATGCCGCTCATCCGCAGCAGCGGGCTTCGGCTGCAGTTGAAGGCGACGATGACGCAGAGCACCAAAAGCCCCAGCCCGATGTGCTCGTATTTGCCAAAGGTGCCTCTGCTCATGGCGGAGAAGCCGCCGCCAAAGTCGATGATCCCCACCTTGATAAGGCTCAGGCCAATCATCAACACCACTACCCCGCTCACGGTCGGGGTGATCACCCGCTTGAGGTAGGGCAGCACGAAGGAGGAGCCCATCACCAGAAAGGCGCCGACAAAGGAGACCCCGAGCAGGGTCGAGACAATCAGCTCCTCATGGATGCCATCTTTTTTCATGGCGCCGCCCAGGGCGATCATCACGGTCACGAAGGAGAAGTTGACCGACTGGATGGAGAGCAGCCCCGAACCGATGGGGCCATAACGGTTCACCTGCAACCAGGTGCCGATACCGGAGGCGATCATCGCCATGGAGACCAGATAGGCGGTGATCTCGGTGGAGAGGCCCAGGGCGCCGCCGACGATCAGCGCCGGGGTCACCATGGGGACAAAAATCGCCAGCAGATGGGTCACTGCACCCATCAGGGTTTGATAAAACGGGGGTTTGTCTTCCAGCTCGTAAATGAGATCCGAGTGCTTGCGTGTTGTTTTAGACATCGTGTTTGTCCCATCACACAGAATGTAGGCGGAGTACTCATTCCGCCGTCAGGCGCTGGGGGCGAGCTTTCACCCGCCCCACACCTTTTCTTTTGTTATGCCGACATGTTTTGCTCCAGCTTGCCGAGCCCCCGCAGGATCTGCTCCGGCGTGAAGTGCCACTTGCGCAGCCAGACACCACAGGCGTCATGGATGGCGGTGGCGATGGCGGGCGCCGCGCCGTTGACCCCGATCTCCGAGATGGACTTGGCGCCGTAAGGGCCGACCTTGTCGTCACTCGGTACCAGGAAGGCCCGGAAGTCGCGCGGAATGTCGCCAATCTTGGGCGCGCCATAGCTCTTGAGGTCCCGGGTCAGCGGGATGCCCTTGCTGTCGTAGCAGATCTCCTCGGTCATGGTGTGGCCGATGGCCCGCATGGTCGCCCCGTAGATCTGGCCGAGGGCCAGCTCCGGGTTGATGGGGGTACCGCAGTCGAGCAGGGCGTAGAACTTGTCGAGGCGGATCTCGCCGGTTCTGACGTTGACCGCCACCTCGGCGAAGTTGGCGCCATACGGGAAGGCGAGTTCCGAGGTGATATAGCTGGCGGTGCCCACCAGAATGCCGAAGCCGGTACCTGTCTCCGCCTTGTGGGCCAGCTTGGCGAGGCTCACCTCCCCCAGCTTGCCGCGCACTATGCCCGGATGAACCAGCTCTACGTCTTCGACCGGCTCGCCCAGCATGGCGGCGGCGTGGAACAGGATCTTCGCCTTGAGGTTCTCGGCCGCCATCTTGGCCGCATTGCCGGAGAAGCAGGTGCCTGACGAGGCGTAAGCCCCCTTGTCGAACAGGGCGTGGTCGGTGTCGCCAGAGATCACATGCACATCGCTGAGCGGGCAACCGAGCACCTCGGCGGTCAGCTTGGCCACCACGGTATCGAGGCCGGTGCCGATATCGGCGCCACCGGAGTGGACGATAAAGGTGCCGTCCGATTCCAGCTTGACCATGCAGTTGGCCTGATCGATATCGGGGATCCCCGATTTTTGCATGATGATGGCGACGCCACGACCGATGCGCCAATCCCCGTCAGCGGGTTTGGGGCTATCCCAAGCAATCAGTTCGCGACCCTGTTTGAGGATGGGCTCGAGGGCACAGCTGGCCGCGTGGGGCACAGAAGTGGGCATCTTGCCCTCGCCGATGGCACCCAGCACCTTGAGGATATCCCCTTCGTGCACCCGGTTGTGCTCCACCATGTCGAGCTGATCGAGCCCCAGTTTCTCGGCCAGCTCGGCAATGGCCATGGTCAGGGCGAAGTTGCCCTTGGGCGCGCCATAACCCTGATAGGCGCCGGTCGGACAGATGTTGCTGTAGTAGGTGTTGACGGTAAAGCGCACGTTGTCGCACGGATAGAGCGGCAGGGAGAGCGCCGGGCCGTTGCTCGGCACCGTCAACGAGTGGTTGCCGTAAGGGCCGGTGTTGGCGCGAAAATCCATATCGATGGCGGTGATGGTGCCATCTTTTTTGGCCCCCACTTTCACCTTCACCTTGGCCACATGGCGGGAGGTGTTGCTGATGAACTCCTCTTCACGGGTGTAGCGGAAGGTGACCGGACGGCCGGTGACCTTGGTCGCCCATGCGCACACCTCTTCCAGCAGGATATCCTGCTTGGAGCCAAAGCCGCCCCCTACCCGCTCCTTGATCACGTGCACCTGATGTTGCTTGAGGCCGACGATGCGCGCCACCTGACGGCGCACGTGCCACGGCACCTGGGTGGAAGCGTGAATGACCAGACGCTCACCATCCATGTAGGTGAAGCAGATGTGCGGCTCGGTCGGGCACTGCTGGGCCTGGGTCGATTCGTAGATGCGTTCGACTATCTCGTCCGCCTCGGCAAAGCCTTTGGCCACATCGCCGATCTGGCCATGGACGCTGGCGGCCAGGTTCTCGTGCGGGCGGGAGCCGATGGGGAAGTTGATGATCATGTGCTCGTCGCCGCGGCGCACCGAGCAGGCGTTCTGCTGCTCGAGATCCGCAGGCGCCCCGGCCATGTAGACAATGGGCTCGTCGTGCACCAGCGGCGCATTGGGGGCCATCGCCTCATCGATGTTCATGACCGCTGGCAGCACCTGATACTCGACCTCGATGAGTTTCAGCGCCGCCAGCGCGACCGCTTCGCTCTCGGCCACCACGGCGGCGACCCTGTCACCTACGTGGCGCACCTTGCGGCTGAACATGCGGCGATCGAGCGGTGACGGCTCGGGCGCACTCTGACCACCCGGGGTGTAAAACACATCCGGGCAGTTGAGGTGGGTGATGACATGCACGACGCCCGGCAGCGCCTGCGCGCGGCTCACATCGAGTTTGGTGATCACCGCATGGGGATGGGGACTGCGCAGCATCTTGATGATCAGCGCATCTTCGGTAACCCTGTCCTCCACGTAGCAGGGCTTGGCCTGCACCATCTTGGCGGCGTCCACTTTCGGACAGCTCTTGCCGATATGACGCAAATCGTCGCGAAACTCGGGGGCGATCTGGCACAGGTAATCGGGATCCTTCATCCGTGAACAGGCAAGCTCGATGGCCTGATAAAACTGCTGATAACCGCCATCGCGGTGAAACAGGCCCGAGAGGGCATCGTCGATTTGATCACGGCTGGGTTCGGGGTGGCGATCAAGCAGGTCGGTGACGATGAGCGCGGCGGCCGGATCGTTGTAGCCGGACTGCACCACGCCCACATCTACCATCGCCTGCTGTACCAGACTGAGCTGGTTCCAGCTGCCGAGGGACTCGGCGGTGCGCACGTCGGATCCATCCAGCTGGGCGGCGATCAGCAGGGAGGCGTTGATCACCTTGCCGTTGAAGAGAATGGCGTCGGAGCCGGCAAAACCGAAGCCGTCGTCACTGTTGCGCACCGAGTGCATCCGGCACTGGTTGAACAGCACCCGCTGGGCATTGTCACCGGCCTTGCAGATGACGGTGCGCAGGGCACCGTTCAGGGTAAAGTTGAGTTCCATCATGCTTGCACCTCCTGCTGCTGGCAATCCACCAGCAGATCCGCCACTACCACGCCGGTGATATACCGCTTGTAACTTATGCTGCCCGCCAAGTCCTCACGGGGCGCAATCAGCTCGCTCACGGCGGCCTCCAGCGCGGCATCGTGCAGATCGCGGCGCTCCAGATCCCGCAGGCGCATCGGCTGCGGGGTGACGCCAGCGACGGCCACCCGCATCTCGCCAATGCTGTCGAGGGCAACCGCGGCGGTCATCACCGCCAAGCCATCGGCGTTGCGGCTGATGCGGCGAGTGGCGCAGCGCAGTTCAGGCTCCGGCAGCACAATCCCCAGCACCAGGGCATTGCGCTGCCCCGCCAGATAGGCGTCGATGGGTTGCAGCAGGTTGTTCTCCAGCACGACCACCGCTTCGAGTACCAGCAGCACCGGCAGCAAGGGGGAATCCTGCTGTTGGCAGGCAAGTTCGCCGCCGAGGGTGGCCTGATTGCGCAGATGGCGGGAGTAGACAAACCCCAGCGCGTCGCACAGGGCGGCCGGGGTACGGGGATCATCTTTCAGGGTCTGCAGGGTGACGGTGGCGCCGATATGGAGCTGGCCGTGCTGCTGCTCAATCTGGTTCAGTCCCAGCTTGTCCAGCGAGATAGCGACCTTCTTGTCGGTGCGAGTCGGAGCGGCGTTAAGCTTGCTGCCGCCCCCCATGTAGACGGCGTCGTTGCCGAAACTGGCCTTGAGTTCCAAAGCCTGACCCAGTTGCTCGGGTCGGAAGAATTGCTCAATCATGTGTCGTCCTTACTCTTGCTGCCCGCCGCCGGGAAAATCCACAGGGCGGGCAATCCGGTCCAAAACTGTGGAAGGTGGCCTTAGGCCAGCTGATCCATCCGTTGCCACAGGCGGCTCGCCACCTTGCTGGCCTGCTGATAAATGGGTTCGACGTCAAAGGCGAACTCGCGGTCCTGATAGACCATGCGCCCCTCGACCATCACGCTGTTGACGCTGTTCGATCCCATGCCGAAGGCGAGATGGCCACCGAGGTTGCGCGGCGCCAGCGGGGTCGGTGCGTCGTAGTCGCAAATGGTGAGGTCGGCCTTGTATCCCGGCTCCAGGCGGCCAAATTTGGCGCCGAAGTTGCGCTCCAGCAGGGTGTTGCCGTTCCAGAGGAAGCGGGCAAAGCTGTCGGGCCAGAGCGCTCCGCCAGCATCTTTGTGTTTGAAGTAGGCGAACTTGAGCTCTTCAAGCATGTCGGAGCCGATGCCGTCGGTGCCAAGCGCCAGATTGCGATACTCCGGCAGGTGCATGTTGTAGCCCACGTGGTTGTTCATGTTGGAGCGGGCGTTGTGCACCAGGAAGGCATCGCGGCTGTTGAGCAGCTCGATATCGGCCGGGCTCAGATAGATACCGTGGGCGATCAGAGTCTTGCTGTCGATCAGGCCAAACTCGTCCAACCGGGCGATGGGCTCCTTGCCATAGTGGTGGTGGCCGTGAGCCATGTCGTAGCGGTCTTCCGCCACATGGATATGCAGGCCGCGACCGGTGACCTGCACCGCTTCACGCAGCATGGCCAGCCCCTCGTCTGGTACGGTGAAGGGGGCGTGGGCGCCAATATGGGCCTCCACCAGATAGGGTTCGTTCCCCTTGGCCTTGGCGGCATCAATGGCCTGCGCAAACAGGATGTTCTCCTCCACCCCGGCCTGCAATTCGGCGAGGCCACCGTTGCGATCCGTGGTCTCGAAGCAGGTCATGCCGCGCAGGCCCGCCTCCACAAACCCTTTGCGCAGCACATTCAGGGAGCCCTTGATGAAGTTGGGCGAAGCGTGGTGGTCGATCACCGCACTGCAGCCGCTCTTGATCGCTTCCAGCGAGCAGATAAGGCCGCTGTAGTAGAGGGACTCTTCATCGAGCGCCCGATCGAGCCGCCACCAGAGATTTTTCAGGGTGGAGATAAAATCCGGGCAGGGGGCGATATTGGCCATGATCCCCCGCGACAGGCCGGAGTAGAAGTGGTTGTGGGCACAGACGATGCCCGGCATCACCAGCTTGCCCCCCATCTCCCGATAGTTGGCCTCCGGGTAGAGGGCCCGCAGATTGGGCCCCACCGCTTTGATAAGGGTGCCTTCGATGGCGATATCCACCCCTTCCAGCACACGGGTCGGCTCCAGCTGGACGGCGGTGACGTTCTTCAGAATAAACATGGTTTGCTCCTTCGCTTATTCGTTATTCGCTCAGGCCTCGACAGCCCCCAGCAGGTAGTGGTGATGGGCATGGACATGGCTGATGATCCGGCACATGTCGCCAAGGGCCGCTGGCGCATCCTTGATCCGGCTCTGGGCGTCTATGGTCAGGCGATAGGTCTCGCCATCCTGACGCACCCGCAGTTCGCCACCGTCAGCCAGATAGAAACCGGGGTTGCGGCTGTTGTCGAAGTCCTCGGGCAGGCTGAAGATGGTGACCTTGTCCTGATAGGGCTTGCCCTGCCACGGGCAGAACTGGGCGCAGTTGCCACATTCGTTGCAGTAGGCATCCAGGTGCAATGTCTGGAACTGGTCTTTGAAGCCCGGCACCGCGATGGCGACGTTGGCCCGGTTGGGGCAGACATCCACGCACTTGCTGCAGAGGTAGTTGCACTCGAGGCAACGGTGCGCCTCTTGCGCCACGAAGGCATCCCGCTCGTTTTTGTCAACCATGGTGACGGCGATGCTCCCCTTGCGGCGGTAGATCTCATCCTTGCCCGACGGCTGGATGGTCACTTCACTCTGCTGGCTGGCGATATGCTCGCGAGAGAGCACCAGATCCGCGGCGCGGCGGGCACCACCGATGGCACCGACGATGGAGGATGGGCCACTCTGCACGTCACCGATCAGGAAGACGTTGCGACGGCTGGTTTCGCCGGTCTGGCTATCCACCTCGGGCCAGCCATCGCTGCCAAGAGGAATGCCCATCGCTTTGAGCACCTCACAGTCAGGCTGCTCGCCGATGGCGGTGATCAGCGCATCCATCTGCATCACTTCGGTCTGCTCGGTGGGCACCGGACGGCGGCGGCCCTGCTCGTCAGGTTCCCCCAGCACCATCATCCGCACGGTGAGCTTGCCATCTTTCTCAAAGCGCTCCGGATTGGTGAGGAAGCAGAAACGCACCCCATCCTCCACCGCTTCCAGAACCTCCTCGCGATAGGCTGGCATCTCTTTTTCGCTGCGGCGGTAGATCACGGTGACATCGCTGACACCCGGCACCTTGAGGGCGGCGCGGGCGCAGTCCATGGCGGTGTTACCGGCGCCGATCACCGCCACATGGCGGCCCAGCGGCAGCGGTTTGCCCTGATTGAAGCTGCGCAGGAAATGGAAGGATTTGTAAATCCGCTCGTGACCCCCCTCGAGGCGCATGCCGCCATTCTTGTCGGCACCGATGCCGACGAAGACATAGGTAAAGCCCTGGGCGTGCAGCTTGTCGACGGTGAGAGCCGGATCGCAACCAAACTCGAACTTGACCCCGTGGGCGGCGACAAAGTCGATATCGTGCTGGATAAGCTCGGCCGGGATGCGGAACTCGGGGATGATGTGCTTGACCACGCCACCGGCATCCGCTTCGCGCTCGAACACGGTGACCGGGTGACCGGCACGGGCCAGGAAGTAACCGGCGGAGAGACCGGCGGGGCCTGCGCCAATCACCGCAACCGGGTGCTTGTCACCGCTGCCTGCCGGTTTGTGCCAGCGCGCCTTGTACCCTTCCCAGCCGCGTTCCAGCGCCACTTTTTTCAGCTCACGGATATTGAGCGCGCTGTCGTAGTCGAGACGGGTGCAGTTGTACTGGCACTGGTGATCGCAGATATGGCCGGTGATGGCGGGCAAGGCGTTGCGCTGATAAATCAGCTCAAGGGCCGCCACATACTCCCCCTCGCCCATCAGGCGAATGTACTCGGGGATATCCTGATGCACGGCGCAGGCGGTGACGCAGGGTGCCACGTAGCAGTCGGTCAGCGGCAGACCGCCCCCCACTTCGATCCGATCCCCGGACTTCCACTCCTTCTGGGTGTAATCCATGGTGAGCGCCTTGGCGGCAAGCGCTTCCAGCTTGGCCACATCCACCTGACTCATGCCCCAGCTGCCCGACGCATCAATCTCTTTGAGACACTCGATCTGGCGCAGGTAGCCGCCCGGCTTGAGCAGGTCGGTGGCCATGGTGATGGGACGAATACCGGTCTCGAAGATCTCGGCGATGTTGAATTTGCTGGCACCACCGGAGTAGGAGATGGGCAGCTTGCCATCGAAGGCGCGAGACAGCACGGCCGCCACGTTGATTGAGAGCGGGAACAACGCACGGCCGGACATATACATCTCATCCCCCGGCAGTGCCCCTTTGCGGTTGATGGTGCCAAGGGTGTTGGTCAGCTTGACCCCGAAGGTGAGCCCCTTCTCGGCCCCCAGCGCCATCAGACGGGTCAGCATCGCCTTGGCCTGATCCAGCTTGAGGTCGTGATCGAACGACTCTTCGCTCAGACCAATGTAATCAAAGCCGCAGGTATCGAGGATCTCGCGCACCCGCGGGTAGCCCAGCAGGGTCGGGTTCAGTTTGACGAAGGTGTTGAGTCCCTTCTCTTCCAGCATGTAGCGGCAGATGGCCTCGATCTCGTTCGGCGGGCAGCCGTGCATGGTGGAGAGGGTGACACCGTGCACCAGCTCGGCCGGGATACGATCCACCAGCTGTTGCAGACGATCGCGGCGCGCCCCCAGCCCCAGCTCGGCAATAAACTGCTCGTCGGCCACGAGGTCACGTACCACCTGCTGGTACTCGGCAAACTTCGGACTTTGGCTTGCATCCATCAGGCTGTGGATAAACTGCTGCATCGGTGGCTGTTTGATGCCATCGAGGTTGTAACCCACGCTCATGTTGAAAATGAAAGACTTGGCCTCCCCTTCAAGACGCGGGTCAAACACCTCCTCCAGCAGGTAGAGGGCAAACCAGGCTTTAAGATACTCGTCAAATGCCTTGGGCAGAGTGAACTCGGTGGACCACTCGGTGTTGAAGCACTCATCCTCGGCATCGATACAGGGCTTTTCCAGTTCGAGACGGTCCAGGATCTGCACCGTCTTGAGCTCGATAAAGCGCCCGCCGGTCAGCCAGGAGGTGACGATGTTCTGGGCCAACTGGGTATGGGGGCCGGCTGCCGGGCCAATGGGGGTCTCGCAGGTTTCACCGAACACCTTGATCTTGCGCTCGTCCTGTTTGCGATAGAATTGCGCAGCGGGAATACCGAAAATGCTCTGACTCTCTTTATATTCCGCAAAAATACGGGTCAGCAGATTCTTGAACGGAACGGGTCGCATAATATCGCCCATGGCTATCTCCTTGCAGCTGTTCTGCCCATTGGCAGCATGAATAAATGGGGTATCCCGCACGGGTGTTCCCCCTTGGCAAGGAGAGGAGCAACAATCAGGCCACTACAGTTACAAAACTATTTTTTACGGTAAAAGCGTGAGGCAGCTCCAATTAATGGAGAGAATTTACGATGCCACCATTATGGGTATTGCGAGTAGTTATCAATCACTCTGGAATTTACTTAATGAGCAGTTCAAAAAGAACTCACCCTATCAGATCAAGTGCGAGAAATATCACTTTGATACGCCATTTATCTCCCCGTTATCTTTTTAAACTGGGTTATTTCGTGGGCTCGCTCTCATTTTCAAGAATACCACCCAGCAGCGCCTGATAGCGCTCCGGAGTATCCACATCAAACAGGATGGCGGGGCTGTCAACGGGCACCATACGGTGCGGATGCCCTTGCAACCAGCGTCGTACCGACGGCTGCACCGGGGCTGCAGCCAGCTCGTGGGCAAGGGATTTTGGCAGCAACACCGGATGGCCCGCCTCCCCCTGCCAGGTGGGAAAGAGAGCCTCACAACCCCGTGCCTGCCAGAGCTGTTGATAGACCTCGCGCGGGATACAGGGGAGATCCCCGTGGCTGATAAAGAGGTAGTCAGCGTCACTGGCCGCCAGAGCGCAGCGGATGGAGCTGCCCAGCCCCTGCCGATAGTCGGGGTTGTAGACGACAACAATATCCGGCCGTGATCCGTAGCGCGCTTGAAGCTCCTCGCCACGATGGCCCACCACCAGAATAACCCGCTGACAAAAGGCCAGGGCATTTTTGAGACTTGCATCAAGCATTGTCCCCTGGCAATAAGGTAGCATCATTTTCCAGGTGCCCATTCGGGAAGATAAACCCGCCGCCGTTATTATACAGTCACACTGCACCTGTTCCTGGCAACGTTGTTTTCCACTCCCTTCGATATTTATTTTGGTCGTCATTATGTCGCACCCACACGCTGTTGCTGTCGCATTTCCAGATATAGATCCGCTATTAAACCCGCTCACCAAAAATATTGATAGCCATACTACCTTAATTAGCCTCTGCGGGGCCGGTGGAAAAACCAGCACCCTGTTCAGGCTGGCGGAATATTTTTATAAACAGGGTAAAAGGGTGCTAATTACCACCACCACCAGGATGTTTCTGCCTGCCCCGTCACACTATCGGGAATTGATCCTGGAAGCCGATCCCGTCCGCCAGTTGACCCGCTGTCAGCAGCTGCCCGATGAACCGACTCTGGTCGCCCTGTTCAGCCATATCGATCAGGCCAGCGGCAAGGTGGCGGGCCCCACGCCCCAGCAGATTGATCTCATCAAGGGGCAGCAGCGCTTCGATCTGATCCTGGTCGAGGCGGATGGCGCCAATCACAAGTTATTGAAAGTGCCCGCTTTGCACGAACCTTGCATTCCCCAGAGCAGTGATTGGGTGATCGCCCTGACGGGAGGTGCCATGGTGGGGGCCAAGGCCGACCCGCAGCAGATCCACCGCTGGGCAGAGCTTCAGGCCCTGTGCGGGATAGAGGCCGGTGCCCCGCTCGACTGGGCCCTGTTTCACCAGCTGCTCTCCCACCCCGAGGGGCTGTTCAAGGGCACCCCGGCCAGGGCGCGCCGGATCTGGTTTATCAATGGGGATTATCAAAATGAGGCGTCGTGGCTCGATGAATTGATAAAGCTGCATAGCCGCCACCCCGAGATCCACGCCATCTGGCAGGGGGCGGTTCGCGAACCACAGCCCATTCGCCTCGCACTCGGTTACTTCGCTCAGGATGAGGCTCAGCCGCCTCGCCCATGATGGTTTAAGGATAAGAAGAGGTACCTTATGAATCTGTTTTCACACGCAGCCCGACTGGAACAGGAGAACACTCCCTTTGCCATGGCCCAGATCATCGAGAGCCGGGGCTCCACCCCGCGCCATCAGGCCCAGATGTTGGTGATGGCCGATGGCCGGATCCTCGGCACCATCGGCGGCGGCATGATCGAGCGGCTGGTGATCGAGGAAGCGATGGCCGCCATTGCCGAGCGCAAGCCGCGCATCTTCCACGGCCGGATGGCCCGCAACGGCGAACATGCGGTCGGGTCGGACTGTGGTGGCGCCATGTCGGTCTATATCGATGTCTATGGCCTGCGGCCACGGCTGGTGCTCATTGGTGCCGGTCACGTCAACCGGGCGCTGGCCCATGCCGCCGCGCCACTGGGTTTTGATATCCATGTGGGCGACTGTTTTGAAGGGAGCCTCAACCCCGATCACTTCCCCGCCGGCACCCATCTCAAACAAGCCGATACCATCAGCGCGGTGATCGAGGCGCTGGCCATCGAGCCCGCCAACTTCGTCATCATCGCCACCAACCATCAGGACAAGGAGGCGCTGGAGCGGCTCATCAATCGCCCCCTCGCCTATCTGGGGCTGCTCGCCAGCAAACGCAAGGTACAGACCTTCACCCAGGCGCTGCGCCAGCAAGGGGTGAGTCAGGAGCAGTTGCAGCGGCTGCACGCCCCTATCGGTTACAACATAGGTGCCGAAACCCCCGAGGAGATCGCCATCAGCATTCTCGCCGAGCTGCTGCAGGTGAAAAACGGCAAATCGGGTGGGCTGATGCAGGATGACGTGCGCCTCAAGCGGGATCAACTGGTGGTGATGCGCGGCTCCGGCGATATCGCTACCGGCGTGGCGCTGCGCCTGCACAATGCCGGCTTCAAGGTGGTGATGCTGGATCTCGACAAACCCACGGTGATCCGCCGCACCGTCGCCTTCGCGCAAGGGATGTTCGATGGTGAAACCAGTGTCGAGGGTGTGCGCGCCAAGCGGGTCGAGAGCGTTGAGCAGGCGTTCGAGCAGCTGGATCGGGGCGTCATTCCGCTGCTGGTTGACCCCGACTGCGCCAGCCTCACCGAGCTCAAGCCCCGCTATCTGGTGGATGCCATCCTCGCCAAGCAGAACCTCGGCACCCACAAGGAGATGGCCCCCATCACGGTCGCCCTCGGCCCGGGATTTGAGGCGGGACGCGACTGCGATGCGGTGATCGAAACCAACCGCGGTCACCATCTGGGGCGGGTCATCTATCAGGGCCCCGCCCAGCCCAACACTGGCATTCCCGGGGTGATCGAGGGGCACTCCGCCCGCCGGGTGGTGCGCGCCCCCGCCCCCGGGGTGATGAAGAGCCTGATCAAGCTCGGCGATCTGGTGCAGGAGGGAGATGTGATCGCCCATGTAGGTGATACCCCCATTATCGCGCCCCTCTCCGGCATGGTGCGGGGGCTGCTCAGCGATGACATCGAAGTGCCGGTCGGCTTCAAGATTGGCGATATCGACCCGCGCGGCGAGCGCGCCGATGCCACCACCGTCTCTGACAAGGCTCGCGCCATCGGCGGCGCCGTGCTGGAAGCCATGATGCATCTGGCCAAGCGCAGATAAGAGAGTGTTCTTAAAACCAGAAGGGCCCGCCATGATGGCGGGCCCTTTTTATCTCTTCGCTGGCAATCGGCTCAGCCGTGCTTGATACGGGTCTCCCCCGCCACCGATACCACGGAGCGCTTGCCCTTGCGGCTAATCACCAACAACGCCAGTACGATAAGGGCGATGCCGCTCCCCTCCACCGGCCCCGGATTTTCCCCAAGCAGCCACCAGGAGAGCAGCACGCCGGTTACCGGCACCGCCAGGGTGCTGAGGCTGGCAATACCCGCCGGCAGCTTTTTCAGCACAAACAGCCAGAGACTCCAGGCGATGGCGGTGGCGAAGATGGCGCTATAGGCCAGCGCGCCCATCACGTAGGGCTGCCAGTCGATGGGGCGCTCCGGCACCAGCGCCGCCACCAGCGTCATCACCAGGGTGGCGTAGATCATCTGCCAGGTGGTGAGGGACATCAGATCCACCCCGGGATGGCGGGCATACATCCGCTTGGCGATGATGGCGCTGATCCCCCAGCAGATGCCGGAGAGTATCGCCAAGAGCGCACTCTTGAGAGATTCAAGATGCAGCAGCCAGGGCTGGATCACCAACAGCAACCCGCAGGCCGCCACCCCGACCGCCAGATAGTGCAGCTTGCGCATCCGCTCGCCGAGAAAGAGCGCCGCGAAGATCACCACCCAGAACGGCATGGTGTAACTCAAAATGGCCACCTTGCCCGCCCCGCCGCTGATAAGGGCCCATTGTGCCAACCCCACCATGCCGCAGGTCTGGAACAGGGCGATGGCTAATGTATAGCGAAACGGGGTGGGTTTGAGGTAACGGCGGCCACGCAGGGCCAGCACCAGCAACAACACCAATGAACCGCACAAGCAGCGCAGGGCGGTGAACTCGAACGCCCCCGCGTAGAGCATTACCTGCTTCATCACGATCCAGCTGTAACTCCAGATTGCGGTGAGCAGGACCAGTCCCCCCAACGCCGCCATATTGATCTTTGTGCTCATTACTCTGCCTTTTTGGCGCCTGTACGCCTGCATGCCGGGCTAACCAGCCCCTAAAAGGACCATCTTACTCTTGTGGGGGCCGACAGCCCAAACGTGCACGCCCCCTGAAGAGGGGCGTTGACGAAGAACCTTGCCAAGGTGGGCCTCGAACGACCAACACGCTATATACCTCCCTTATGTGACCCCTGGTAAAATCGATTGCCATCATCAAACGCAAATGCTAATACTTCTCACCCCAAAATCCGTTCAAGGTTTTCACAAGATGTTTCGTCACCCCCTGGCAAAGTTGCTGCTGCTCGGTCAGCTCGCCCTGATGAGCTGGATGGCGCAGGCAAATCCCATGGTTGAAGTAGAAGATGTGATGGGCCGCAAGGTCTCCCTCAGCCTGCCGGCCAGCCGTATCGTGCTCGGTTTCTATCCCGAGGATTATCTGGCCGTGGCCGGTGAAGGCGGCGCCGATCGGCTGGTGGGCATGTCCCGTGGCTGGTTCGTCAAGTCCCGCCCCGCCATCTGGTCGCTGTATGTGGCCAGCCTGCCGCAACTGGCCAAGGTGCCTGACCTTGGCAATGTGCAGGATCAGAGCTTCTCCATCGAGAAGACCCTGGCGGTCAAGCCCGATTTGCTGATCCTGGCGAAGTGGCAATATGAGGCTCTCGGCCCGGATCTGCCACGCTTCGAACAGGCTGGGATCCCGGTGGTGGTCATCGACTACAACGCCCAGACCCTAGGCTGTGTTCTTAAAGTGATGAAGATATAATCTCAAATCCTCTCAATAGCTTAAGACCTACGCAGTGTCCCGTC
>NZ_JAPDCN010000016.1:0-105998 GCF_027706185.1 Aeromonas sp. Y318-3 | reverse complement strand
ATTCATGCTGAACCTTATCCCTGATGCCAAGTGGGGCTCATGATCTCACATCAGGGACTTGTTCGCACCTTCCCTAAACCTCTGTATATTATAGAGGAGATATTTGGTTGATTGTTTTTTTCTGAGATCATGAGATTTAGTTTAACTAGGCGAGCAAGCTCTTCTTGATAAAGAAAAAATGTACGCAGATGTGTATCAATTACTTCAGCATCACCTGATTTACTTACCGATAAAATTTCATCAACTAATCTATTCAATCTGGAGCGAGAGTTGATAGTCTCATTCATAACATCTAACCAACTATCATGCGAACCTGAAAGCAAGTTCAAAAAATATAATGTTCTACTCTTGTTGTAATTAATGAAGCTAGGCCACATTATATCTTCCTTTGATATATCAAGGGCTCTATCAAACTGTTTGCATGCGGAGGTTAAATACATGACTACCTCTTCCAAAATTTGTGGTGAGAGAGTATTTGTTTTTGATTGAATACTGTTCAGACCGTCAATTGAAAGAATGTCTTTCGATCCTATAGCAAGGGATTGTCTAAGTAAGTGCATACCTTTCTTATTGTAATATAAGCCAAGGTAGTTGTGATAGATAGTTTTAGTGACTGGGTTACGAAGAATAGGTCCACGAACATGAAGAAGATCAGCGTGAATATTAAAATTGCCATCTGCAACTAAATTTTGATAAGAAACTACAGCTTTAAACAGTTTTATGGATTCAGTGATTTGAATGGAGTTTCCTTTACTAATGGAATACAGAATCTCACGCCGCTCATCTATGCTTTTTAGGATTCTGTTCATACGCTGCTTGTAACTTCCCCTGTCAGTTTCGGAAGCGTTAAAGACAGCAGGGAATATAACTATTAGATCGATCATATACTGTAATGTGTCAGCAAAGAGTACTGCTGTATGAGATTCTTTTTTTAACTTGTACTCGATAGAGTCAAATATGGTTCTATCTAAATCTTTTTCACCTTGAGACTTAAACTGACTAATTATCTCTGGCAGTGATGTGACATAGTTTTCATTATCTAGGATGTTACCATCCATCTTGCTTATATTATTTACACTGTCTATTGATGTATAGGTGCGGACAGCAATAAACAAGGCTAACAATGCAATGCAAAATCCTACAATTGATATTGTAAAATTTAGTAAATCTTTGCCTTCATTTAGATAATGAATCCATATGGCAAAACAGAAAGACAATAAAACAAGTATAAAGACCGTCGCATAAAAAATATTTGTTCTTTTCATTTACTTTCCTAACATACGGGGTTTGAGTGTATTGAATAGTTAATTTTTAAAATGAAAGCTATTTTTATGGAGTGTAAATTATTGAGTGCCATTTCGTATGTTAGGCTAAAAATCGTAGGTGGTGCTGAACGAATTGAAGCCCAACGTTTACCGCGAAATGTATCTGAAAATGTGCTTTACCGATCGGCCCGCTCCATGTTTATCCCGCTCTGCTTGGTCTGACCGTCTTCGTCTATTGGGCTTGTCTCCTGCCTGCAAAAACCACGCTACCGCCCCTGAATCCCAGCCTCCAGTTTGCTGCTTTTAACCGGCGATTTGGAACTGGCTTGGCTCATGGCTGACTCCGACAAGGGTTGCCAAGCGGATATGTTACCGAACGGGACTTAGTAGGGAATAGGGAGGTGGTAACTTTCTGAGCAGGATCAATAAATTAATAAACATCGGATGGTGATGGTGGCGCTCAACAGCAGCGGTCAATCAGCGCAGGGGGAAATCGGAAGGGGAAAGCGGGAGTGTCGCCAGCTTGTCGACAGACATTAAAAAACCACATGGGCCCAAGGGCCCATGTGGTTTTTCTGCGGTGATTGCTTGTCTTTATCTGGCTTGGCGAACCGGCACGGCGCGGGTGGTGGCCACTTCGTAGCGGCTCTGGCTTGTCGGAGCCCCCTTCTGGAACTGGCGTACCAGCCGGTCGAGATCGCTCAACTGGTTGACCAGCTGGGTGATGCCGTGCACGGCGTGCTGGCTGCCAACGCTGGAGTCATCGGCCAGGGTCTTGATGCTGAGCACGTTGCGGTTGATCTCGGCGGTGACGTGGAACTGCTCCTGCACCGCCTGGGCAATCTGGCCGCTGCCGGAGGCCACCTGCTGCAGCATATCGTTGATCTGCTGGAGAATGGTGCCGGTCGCCGAGGCTTTTTGCTGGCAGCTTTCGGAGAGTTGGCAGCCCTTCTCCATCGCCTGCTCTGCATCCCCGGCGCTGGTTTGCAGCTCGGTGATCATCTTCTGGATCTCGCTGGTCGAGGATTGGGTCTTGATGGC
Organism: Aeromonas sp. Y318-3; assembly: GCF_027706185.1. Lineage (NCBI taxonomy): Bacteria > Pseudomonadati > Pseudomonadota > Gammaproteobacteria > Aeromonadales > Aeromonadaceae > Aeromonas > Aeromonas sp. Y318-3. The sequence continues at coordinate 103,692 of NZ_JAPDCN010000016.1, read as the reverse complement.
GAGGGTGCGGATCTCGTCTGCGACCACTGAGAAGCCGCGGCCCGCTTCGCCAGCCCGGGCCGCTTCAATGGCGGCGTTGAGGGCCAGCAGGTTGGTCTGGTTGGCGATGTTGTTGATCACATCGAGGATGCCGTCGATATCGCGGCAGTGGCCGACCAGCGCACTGATCACGCTCTTGGAGGTGGTCAGCTCGCTGTTCATGCCTGCCACGGCAGCCACGGTTTCGGCCACGCTACTGTTGCCGCTCTTGAACAGCACGGCCGTTTCATCCAGCAGGCTGGAGGAGTCAGTCGAGCTTTGTGACACCTCGCGAATGGATTCCGACATCTCGGTCACGGCAGTCGCTACCTGATTGGTTTCGGCCTGCTGCTGTTGCAGGTTGTCGGTGATGGATTCGGCGTTGCGCAGATCCCCTTCGGCGGCCTGCAGGATCTTGCTGCAGGTCTGTTGGGTGCGGGCCAGCACGGCGTTGAACTCGGCCTGATTCATTACCATCGAGAGTTCGATGGCGGCGATGTTGTCCACCTTGTTGGTGTAGAGCAGTTGCATCAGCGGGTTGTCAAAGCGGCTGCGGGCCATCTTGTTGAGCTTGCCGAGGCGGCGGGAGAGGGCATTCAGGGTGATGGCCGCTATCGCCAGCGGCAGGGCGACCAGCGCCAGTTGCCAGTTCATGTCGTGGCTGTAGCCCAGGGCAAACATGGCGAGCAGGCTCAGCAGCAGACAGAGGTTGATGGTCAGGGTATGGGAGAAGGTGGGCAGCTTGAGCGCCAGCGGCAGCTTGTTGTTGCGAAGGTCGGCATAGACCTTCTCGGCCCGCTGTTTGATCTCCTCGCTCGGGGCGGTGCGCACTGACTGATACTCCACCACCCGGCCGCTGGCATCCTTGATGGGGGTGACAAAGGCGCTGACCCAGTAGTGATCGCCACTCTTGCAGCGGTTCTTCACCGGCCCCATCCAGCTCTTGCCTTCGCGGATATGGTTCCACAGATCGGCAAAGGCCTGTTTCGGCATGTCAGGATGACGTACCAGATTGTGGTGTTCCCCCACTAGCTCGTCGAGCTGGAAGCCTGCTATCTCGCAGAACTCATCGTTGGCGTAGGTGATGCGGCTCTCCAGATCCGTGGTGGAGATGAGGCTCTGGTGGTCTGGATAGAGACGTTCTCTTTGGGTAACCGGTTGATTGATTCTCATGGCCTTGCTCCCGAGCTGTGATGGTTAGATTTTGATCTACATCAAGACATCTGCAAGGGGTGGGCCAGATGGCAAAAGCTAATGATTGATATGTTATTAGTGCCGTTTTGGCAGGAAAAGAACGTTGCTGTTTGCAATATGCAATGGAGCAGACGGGTGTGCCTCTGCGGCATCTGCAATTTGCAACCTATTCTGGTCAAGCCCATAAGCTTGGAGCCAGCAGCTGGATGCGAAGGAACCACGAACCGACGGGGCATCCGCTGCCCCGCCAGAGATCAGGGGAGAGGGTCGGGAGCGGGTGAGGAGGGGGCGCTGACGAGCTGCATCACTTCAATCTGGATCCCCTGCACCAGCACGGTTTTCAGATCCTGCAGGTACTCCTCCAGCGGTGACTCTTGCAGCAGCTGGGCAAGCTCGTTGCCCACCGGGGTGAGGCGGTAGTAGAGCAGGGTGATGTTGTTCTGCTTGCATTGCAGCCGCCAGCGCTGGTTGCCGAACTCCAGCTCGACCCCATCGGCGGGCAGAGGGCCGGATTCCAGCTCGGCGCGATGCAGCAGCCCGAGCTCAAACAGTTGCAGCAGGGCGTTGTAGGGGAGGCGATATTTGCCAAGGCCAAGGCGGGTTGCCTTGGCGCGACTCAGCAGGGTGGCCCCCTTGTGCAGCCCCAGCAGCAGTCGCTGCTCGTCGCTGCCGGTGTAGTGGCAGGTCAGTGAACAGATGCGCTGGAACAGCTGGGCCTCGCGCTGGGTCATCTCTTTGAGGGTGGCGAGCGCCCGAATGGAGAAGCGGCCCGGCGTGGCGACTTCCAGCGCGAAGATCCGCCCCCACAGCTGCTGCATCGGCACCATGCTGATATCTTCCGCCAGTTGCAGGAAGCGGGTCAGCCAGTCGCTGTCCATCTCGCCGCCGGCCGCGGTCTCTTCGCAGTGGCGGGAGGCCATCACCATGATGGCTTCCAGATTGCGCTGGCGGGCGGCCTGATCCGCCAGATGGCGAAAGGTGGCGCGCTGTTCGAAGGTGCTGTCTGTGTTGCGGGTGAGCATGCCGTCGATGCCGCGACTGCGGGCCAGACGCAGGGTCTGCTCCTGGCTGCTCAGGATCGAACTCTCTTTTTTCGGGGGGGGGAGGTCTGCCATGCTGACTCCATTCGCACAGGTTCTGGAGCTGAATGTTACTCCAACCGGGATGCCAAGATAACAAAGCGGCCTCCGTGGAGGCCGCTTTTTTTGCAACGGGAGGATTACTCCTCGTAGACGCTCACCTCGACCGCTTCCATCGAATAGGAGGCGGTGGCCATCTCGTGGCTGGAGCTGACCGTGCGCATCTTGCCTTTCACCCAGATGGCATCCCACAGGTCATCCACCGGCGCACCCTTGGGGTAGCTCACATAGATCACCTGATTGGTGGGGGGCGGCGGCACATGGATGCAGGCGCCGAAGTAGGGCACCAGCAGGAAGGCGGTGATCTTCTTGGCATCCCCTTCCAGCGGCACCACGAAGCCCGGAATGCGCACATCCTGGTTGTCCAGCTTCTTGTTTACCCCGCCCACCGGTTGCGGAACCGACATGGGATCTTCGTGATTGACCTGGGGCGGTGGCAGCAGTTTCTCCCCTTCCGGGATGAGTACATCCCAGTCGATGGTCTTGTAATCGGCGGCCAGGGCGGGCAGCACCAGCAGGCTGGCGAGCAGCGCCACAATTTTCCACTTCATCATCTGTCCTTCTGTTTCGATTTTTGGGCGTCTCGCTAGACGCGAATGCTCATACCATCGCTCAGGCTGTAGCGGTAAGCGCGTGCAGCAGGGAGCAGGCCGATCACCATGCCTGCCAGCCACACGACCCCCAGCAACAGCCACTCGTAGGTGCTCGGCAGCCCCAGACTCAGTTGCAGGCCATAGTGGCTGAGCAGCCAGGGCGAGGCAAGCCCCTGCCCCAGATAGAGCACGGCGACACCGAGGGCGATGCCGACCGTGGTCAGCGCCATGGCCTCCAGCGCCAGCAGCAGGAACAGGTGGGCAGGGCCTGCACCGAGGGATCGCAAGATGGCGAGCTCCCGGCGCCGCTCGTTAAGCCCTGCCAGCAGGGTAGTCAGCATGCCGATCAGGCCCGCGACTACCACAAAACCGGCGATGACCGACAGGGCGGTTTCCGCCACGCTCATCAGGCTCCACAGCTCCTGCAGGGCGGCTCCCGGCAGGATCGCCATCAGCGGCTCCTTGGGATAGGTGTTGACGCTGCGCTGCAGCTGGAACGCCAGGATCCGGTTGCTCAGCCCCACCATAAAGGCGGTGATGGTTTTCGGGGTGAGATCCTGCGCCAGTGCCTGCTCCGGTGTCACGTTCTTGCTGTGGCGACCGGTATCCCAACCGAGATGGATCGCCTCGATCCCCGCCAGCGGCACATGGATGGTGCGATCGATGGGCGTGCCGGTCGGTGCCAGAATACCCACCACCTTGAATGGCAGATTGTCGTGCTGGCTGAACGAGGTGTTGCCAGCACCGTGGGCGATAACGATGGATTGGTCAAGGTGATAGCCGAGCTTCTCGGCTACCTGGGCGCCGAGCACTGCTTCAAACGGCGTGTCGAATGGCCGCCCCTCGCGCAGTTGCAGCGACTGTTGCTGACCGTACTTCAGGTGAGTGAAGTAGTCGCCATTGGTGCCGAGCACCCGAAATCCCTTGTGGGAGTCACCAAGGGAAAGCGGGATGGTCCAGGCAACGCCCGGTTTCTGCTTGATGGCCTGATAGGAGTCCCACCCCACGTTGTTGGTGGGGTTGCCGATGCGAAACACCGAGTAGAGCAGCAGATTCACCTGACCAGAGCGGGCACCGACGATGAGATCGGTCCCCGAGACGGTGTTGGAGAAACTTTCACGGGCCTGGGTGCGCACCCGCTCCACCCCGAGCAGCAGGGTGACGCTGATGGCGACGGCCAGCAGGGTGAGCCCGGCGGTAAGGCGGCGGGCCCAGAGACTTTGCAGGGCGAGCTTTAGCACGTGACCCTCCGGTTTTGTTGTCGTACCGCGTGGGTACGCATGGCATTCATCAGGGAGACGCAGTGTTGAACGGTGCTCAGCATGATGCCCTCCGGTTGAGCTGTTGCAGGTTTTCGACCCGCGGGAACAGGGGTTCGAGATAAGGGTCGTGGCTGACGAAGATCAGGGTCGAGCCCTGCTTGTCGCACTCCTCGAACAACAGCTTGATAAAGGCCGCCCGGTTGTCGGTGTCGAGGGCCGAGGTGGGCTCGTCGGCGATCACCAGCGGTGGCGAGCCGATCAGCGCCCGTGCGGCGGCAACTCGTTGCTGCTGGCCGATGCTGAGGGCATGGACGGGGCGATGCAGCGCGTCATCCGGCAGTTGCAGCTCCGCCAGCAGACGGCGCGCCTCCTGCTCCGGACTCCCTTGCAGGCGAGCCCGTTTGGCGGGCGAAAAGGTGAGGGCAGCGGTCACGTTGTCCTGCACCGAGAGAAAGGGCAGCAGATTGAACTGCTGGAAGATATAACCCAGATTGGCCGCCCGGAAGTGGTCACGGGCACGGCCAGAGAGCCGGGCCAATGGTTGGCCCAGCACCTCCAGGGTGCCGTGGTTGGCGGTCTGGATCCCGGCCAGCAACCCGAGCAGGGTCGATTTGCCAGAGCCCGATGGACCCTTGATAAAGACCCGCTCACCCTCGCGGATGGTGAGGGCGGGCAGATCGAGTACAGCGTCGCCACCTGGCCAGGCAAAGGCCAGATCGCGGATCTCAACCACGGCTTTTTTCATGGCGTTACCAGCTCAGCTTGTTGGCGGACGGGGTCAGCTCGCCCGCGGTCTGGCCGGTAGGCAGAATGCCCTGCACGCTCAGCTTCTCAAGGCTCGGATAGACGCTGAACAGGGTCGCCTCAAGGCCGGTCAGTTTGGCCGGGGTGGCGCAGGTGTAGATGTACATGGCTCCGAGATCAGCGTGGCCGGTGTCGGCGTGACCCGCTTCGTCATGATCATGGTGGTCTTCATGTTTGTCGCTGGCAGCCTTGTCATGGTCATGGTCATGGTCATGGTCATGGTCGTGATCATGCTCTGCTTTGGTAGCTTGCAGCTCCTGCTGGGTCAGTTTGCAGCCAGCGGCCGGGTCGAAGCGGAACAGGGCGTCAGGTTGCTGGAGGCGGGCGACCGCTTTGGCATACTGCACCTTCTCTTCATCGCTCTTGGCGGCGTGCTCGAAGCCCACCAGATCGGCTGCGGGTGCCTGCAGCTCGATCATCAATTGGTCGCCATCGACCACCAGATTGAGGTGGCCGTGGCCATGCTCGTGGGCGCCGTGGCTGTGGCTCTCGTGTTCGTCGTGATTTGCGTGTGCGCCAAAGGCCGCTGCGGCCAGCAACAGAGTAACTGCTTTCATCTTTAATCCTTTTTTCAAAACAAATAGCGAAATTAAACAAAGGGATAGAGAAAAACAGAGGCGGGCGGCGCACGGATGGCATAGCTGTGAAGCGTGGCGGTATCCGCCGAGCGTTGCATGATTGCAACTGCGGGCAGAACAGAGGTCGAACCGGGGAAACAATAGGGGGTGGCGGTGATGACCTGCTTGCCATCCAGATGGAGGGCGCAAACCAGGCAGTGATGGTCGTCGTGGCCGGGCAGGGCAGATTCAAACTGGTGCTGGGCAAGGGCAGGCTGCAGCCATAACCAGCCCAGCAGCAAGATCCAGATTTTCAGCTTGATACGACCCATAGACCCTTATGGAAAGGGCGCCATCAGCGCCCTTTCTCTCTGACTTAGAGATGGGACTTGATGAGCCCCATCACGGTAGCAATGTTGTTGGCATCGAGCTGGCCATCTTTGGCAAACAGCACCTTGCCCTCTTTATCCAGCAGGATGATCGCCGAGCTTTCCGGCGTCAGATCCCAGGCGTTGCGCGCCATGCCCTTGGCATCCAGCACCATGGCGGACCAGGGGAACTCTTTCTTGCTGTCCTCGGCACTGCTCTTTACGAAGCCGGAGGTGCCCCAGATAGCGTCATTGCTGTTGATGACGGTAACGGTCTGGTACTTGTCTTGCGGCAGCTTGGCGGCCTTTATCGCCTCGATCATCGGGGCGTTCAGCTCCTTGGCACTGGAGCGACCGGCAATATGCTGGATCAGGAACACCTTGCCGGTGAGCGAGGTGCTCTGCCACGGCTGGTAGCCGATCTCCTTGCCGTTCAGTACCAGCTCACCCTTGTCACTGACATTGACCAGCGGCACCGGGTTGCCATCCTTGAAGTTGTGAGCAAAGACCAGAGATGGCAGCAGCGCCAAAGTAAGTACGAGATGTTTCATCCTGATGACACTCCATTTGTTATGTTATAACGAGTTTCGGATTGAGGGAATGGGCGAGCTTCATCCTAAACTGATCGGATCTGTTTAAAAAGTGTTAAATAAGATCGCAATTCAGAAGCGTCGGCGCCCCGCCAGTCAGGTGGTTGGCTGGCAAGGGCGGCTAGGATGGCATGACATCGATAAAAATCAATGAATTGGCAGCTGGTCTGAGCTGTCTGCGTCAGTAGAGCGACTCGCTGATGAGGGGGATCTTGGCCATGGTCATCTGCTGGGCCAGCAGGGACGAGCCGGTCAACAGCACATGGCGCTGATTGTTGATCACCACCACATCACCGGGTACGCCACTGTCTGCCGTAATGGCCAGCCAGGCAGGGGAGACGCTGCCGATGCTGATATCCGGATAGATGATGCTGAGCACATATTGCGGCGCCAGCTCCGCCAGCAGACTGGCCATCAGCAGCGCCTTCTCGTCGCTGTCGGCCTTGTTATCCTGCAACGCTTGCAGCGGCGGCGCGAAGTGATCCAGCTGCTCCGGCTGGGTCGGGATGGCGTTTAGCCACTCTTGCATCAGGCTGACGCTGGTGGCGAGATCCTTGGCGGCAAACTGCTGCGCCAGTGGCTTGAGGTGCCCTTTGAAGTGGTAGAAGAGCTGGGAGTAATCGGGGCGTACGCAAGGCAGTTTGCGATTGGCAGGATGGACGCAGGGGATCACCCTCATCTGGTAGAAGGCATCCTCCTGATACTGTTGGTAGGCTTGCCAGAACAGCAGCGACTCCATGCTGTCGTCCCGCAGGGTGAAGGCCTGCTCCAGATTGCGAAATTTGGTAGCGGTCTCCGGGCTGCTCTGGTTGATCAGGTTGATGCTGTTGTAGAGCCGTGGGCTGATATAGGCGTAAAGGGTCTCCAGCGGATTGGTGAGAGAGGCCTTCAGCAGGCTCATCTCGTGGCGACTGGCGGCCATCACCTGATCGTCGGTGGTCAGCTGGAAGTACTTGCGCTGGCCATCGGTGGATTGCCACTGCCAGCTCATGTTGATTTCGCTAGCGTTGCTTGTAGCACCAAGAGTGGTGCAGAGAGTGAGGCTGAGCAACAGCGCGGGGGTCAGCTTCATGGTGGTGCTTCCTGCCGTGGACGATAATTAACAACTAGGTGAGCCGGAACCACTTTGGTGATGTTTCGTTTTGTGATCTGGATAACAGATTGATGTGACTTTTAATTTAATTGTGAAATTAAGTCACTCTGGAGGGGTTATGAAGCCTTGGATCATAGTGCTGTTTGGGCTGCTCAGCCTGCCAGCCATGGCGGGTCAGGTGATCGTCAACAAGGGGATGTCCGTTGCTGATACCTTTGCCCTGCGTGACCAGCTGGCGCGCGAACACGAATGGCAGGAGTGGTTGCGCTACCAGCAGGCCATCAAGTGGCTGGAGGTGTTGCCGGTCAACTGCGAGCTGATGAGCCAGCCGGGCGGTGGCTATCGCTGTGGCGGTGATTACTATCGTCCCTACCAGAAAGATGGTCGTGAAATATACATTCAGGGCAATCCTGCCGAAGATGCGGCCGGTCAGCTGCCGCACACACCGACAAAAAAGGCGCCATAAGGCGCCTTTTTTACAAGCGAAGTGACGCTTACTTGGTAGCGTAACGCTCGGCAGAGGTTTTGATCTCGGCTTCGGCAGCGGCCTTGTCGCCCCAACCTTCCACCTTGACCCATTTGCCCGCTTCCAGCTCTTTGTAGCGCTCGAAGAAGTGCTGGATCTGGGCTTTCAGCAGTTCCGGCAGATCGTTCACATCCTGGATGTGGTCGTACTGTTTGGTCAGCTTGGAGTGCGGTACAGCAACGATCTTGGCATCTTCGCCAGATTCGTCGGTCATCTTCAGCACGCCAACCGGGCGGCAGCGAATGACGGAACCGGCCAGCAGCGGGTAGGGGGTCGGAACCAGTACGTCGACGGGGTCACCATCCAGAGAGAGGGTCGCGTTCACGTAGCCGTAGTTGCACGGATAGAACATCGGGGTAGACATGAAGCGATCGACGAAAATAGCACCGCTGTCCTTGTCGACTTCGTATTTGATCGGGTCGGCATTCTGCGGGATTTCGATGATGACATAGATATCGTCGGGCAGGCTTTTGCCAGCCGGTACCAGGTTCAGGCTCATGATTATTCCTTCGTTGTTAGTATCAGGTTTGCAGGCCGATATTATAGCGATGTGATGTTAAATGACCATATTTCAGCGGCTATCGCTAACAAAGAAGGGGGATGTTTCCGCTTTGCGGCGCGTTGATGTGTACGGGATGCAACAAAATGGCTGTTTTGATGCCCTGCCGGTGAGCAAGGTCACCGGCAGGGCATGTGGAGTTGCGAGCAAAGGGGGTCAGAGCGAGTAGGGGAGTCTCGACTCATTGACCAGTCGCGACAGGGCTGTCACTACATGAGGGTCAAACTGGGTGCCGGAGCGGGACTGGATATACTCCATGGTCTGCGTCAGCGTCCAGGGTTCTTTGTAGGGGCGCTTGCTGAGCAGGGCATCGAATACATCGACCACCGCCACAATCCTCGCCGACAGCGGGATCTGCTGGCCTGCCAGCTGCTGCGGGTAGCCTTTACCATCGAAGTGCTCGTGGTGGCCCCGGGCGATTTCGGCGCCGAGAGAGAGGTAGCTGGTTCCCTCCACCATTTCGCCCGCCTTGTGCAGGATATTGGCGCCGATACCGGCGTGCTGCTCCATGATGGCCCGCTCTTCCGGGTCGAAACGTCCGGGCTTGTGCAGGATATGGTCCGGGGTGCCCACCTTGCCCACATCGTGCAGGATGGAGGCCATGCCGATCATCTCGACAAACTCCGGGGTCAACTGCTCGGGATAGGCCGCCATCTGCTTCAATTCGGCCACGATGGCATCCGAGAGCTTCTGCACCCGCAAGACATGCTCGCCGGTATCGGAGTCGCGAAACTCCGCCAGCGCTGCCAGCGCCACCACGGTGGCCTCCTGGGCGCGCAGCAACTGGTTGTAGAGATAGAGATTGTCATAGGCCGCCGAGATGCGCTGACAGAAGACATCCAGCAGATCGCACTCGAGGGGATCGAGAGGCTGGGTCGGGGTAAAACTCAACACGAACTCGCGACCATTCTGGGCGGCGATATAGAGGGAATCCTGAGGGTGTTCAAAGCGGTTGCAGCGCGCCGCCAGTGCCTTCATGACCGAGTCATTGAGGGTGGGAAAGTCGGTGATCTTGCCATCATCCAGCAGAGTCTCGTAGTCGCCGGTAGCGGCGAGGATCTCCAGCCCCTGTTCGCCGGGACGGCGCTCGGCGCAGATAGCCCCTTCGGTGCCCACATCGAGAATGGCGCTGATCTGTTTCAGCACGCCGGAGGCAAACTCCTTGAGTGAATGAAGATGGTAGAGATCGCCCGCCCCTTCCAGAATTTTGCCGAGCCCCTGGCGGCTCTTGTCGATGGCACTGAGGGTTTCGTATGAACGCAGGGATGCGATGACGGTGGTGTAGAGCTTTTGTACCGTCAGTTCGGTCTTGGTCTTGTAGTCATTGATGTCGTAATCGAGGATCACCCGCTGCTCGGGGGCTTGGCCGGGTTGGCCGGTACGCAGCACGATCCGTACCAGCGAGTTGTGCATTTCGTTGCGGATCCGGTGCACCAGCCGCAGACCTGCGTCTTCTGTCTCCATCACCACATCGAGCAGGATCAGTGCAATCCTGGGATTGGCCTCCAGCATGCGGCCAGCTTCGGCGCCGCTGTAGGCATTGAGCAGCTCCAGCGGACGGGATTTGTAGTGAATGTTGGAGAGGGCCAGGCGGGTGGCATGATGGATATCCGGCTCATCATCCACGATCAGCACTTGCCATGGGTTGAGTGCCTTGGGGACCACGACCTCCTCATCATCGAGTTCGATGATGTCGTCGTCCAGCAAGATATCGTCCTTGTCTTGGGCACTGCTCATATCGGTTACGCCTCCGGCGCTCAATGAGTATGTGAACAGTATGCACGATCACATCTGCTCGGATCATCAGGATAAGCAGATATCGTGAGCTGGCTCCGCCTCTTTATCGCTACTCGAAAGGTTCCAGATACCCCTGGATCGACTTCTTCAACCAAGCCAACACCTTGCCGTGATAGGCGTTTTCCGCCAGATAGACCCCGTAATCCCGCCACTGCAGGCTGAACTTGTGTTTCAGAGTCAGCAGGGAGCCTTGTCGCAGCTGGCTCTGGATCAGTGGCGAGGGGAGCACCGCCCAGCCCAGTCCGTCCAGCACCGCATTGCGCATCAACTCGAAGCTGGAGAGGCCGATATGCTGGCCCCCTACTGGCAACAGGCTTTTTACCGAAAATTCATCTACATACGAGAGGGTAACCTGGGTGTGATCGGTCAGATCCTGCTGTTTGACCCGCTTCAGTCCGGCCAGCGGATGGCTGGGTGCCACCACCATCAGGGTGCGGATCGGGTTGAGCACGTCGATATTGAGGCCGCTGCGCTCCTGATCTTCTGTGATAAGGCCAAAAGCGGCATCGACGAATCCCTCTTCCACCAGCGCCGGCAGTTCGGGCGGAGAGGCGAGCACTAGCGAGATACTGGTGCCGGGAAACTGATTGTGCAGGCTGGCCAGCATCTCGCGCCACACCGGTTCGGGAATCGCGTCATCGCGGGCGACTCGCAGCGCCACTTCGGCCCCCGAGGCGTAATGTTTGCACTTCTGCTGCAGGCTGTTGGCTGCCTGCAGCAGGCGGGTGCAATCATCCAGCACCAGCTCACCGATCTCGGTCAGGCGACTCTGATTGGCACCTCGTTCAAAAAGTTCGACGCCAAGCTCAACTTCCAGCGCCGCGATGGAGGTGCTGACGGCGCTGCGGCTTTTGCCGAGGCGACGGGCGGTGTTGGCAATTGAGCCGCTATTAGCTGACTCTACAAAGAGTTCTATCTGATATAGCTTCATCTTTTACAGGCCATGACGGATTTTTTCACCATCACCTTAGCGTGCCGAACCAAGGCAAGGCAAATCTTTAGCGTCGGAATAGTCGACGCTGAGCGATTGTCGCGAGTTGCTTCTCCCCGTTTAACATCTCTCCCGTCGAAGCAACAAAGGCATCTTATATGTTATTAAGTCGTATGTTTCTGGCCCGACTGTTTTTGACCGGCGCCATCGTGACCGAGGTCGCCGGTACCTCCAGCATGGCCATGATCCCCGAGCAGGGGGCAGGCTGGATGAATTACATCCCGATGTGGCTGTTGATCGGTTTCTCGTACTGGTTGCTGGCGAAAGCCGCCAAAACAATCTCCATTGGTATTGCGTTTGCGCTCTGGGAGGGGCTCGGGATCACCTTGATCACCATAGTGTCGGTCATGTTCCTTGGTTACGATGTGACCGTTCAGGAGCTGATTGGCTTGGCTCTCGCGATAGTGGGGATTGTTATGGTGACCATGGGGGAGACCCATGATGAGCCTGCAGACAAGTCAGTAGAAGCGGAGGCCACAGCATGAGTCCGTTTGTGATTGTACTGGGTGCCGCACTGATCGATATCGGCGCCAACATGGCTATCAACCGCTCCAAGGGTTTTCGTTACAAGGGGTGGGGCTTCCTGGGGATCATGCTGGTACTCGGCGCCTTTACCCTGCTCTCGGAAGCGGTAAGTGGCGGCCAGATTGACCTGGCTGTTGCCTACGCCACCTGGGGGGCTATCGGCATCGTCGGTACGGCGCTGGGCGGTTTGCTCTTCTTCGGTGAGCGCCTCAAGCCTATCGGCTGGGCTGGCATGATGGTGATGGCGCTGGCTGTCGTTATGCTGACTACCGCCTGATAACCTGAAGCAATAAGAAAAGCCGCCCGGTTTCGCCGGGCGGCTTTTTGTTTGGCCGACGGTTTGACCGACTCAGCCTCAGCGCGGCGCTTCGTAGAGTTCCAGCGGCAGGCCGTCGGGGTCGGCGAAGAAGGTAAAGCGCTTGCCGGTCAGCTCGTCCACCCGTACCGGCTCTACCTCGACCCGATGGGCCAGCAGATGGGCGATGACCCGGTCAAGATCGCTGACCCGAAAGGCAAGATGGCGCAGGCCGCACGCCTCGGGGCGGGAGGGGCGCTCGGGAGGCGAGGGGAAGCTGAACAGCTCCAGCTGGCTGCCGTCCGGCAGGGCCAGATCCAGTTTCCACGACTGGCGCGCTTCGCGCAGGGTCTCGGCGATGATGGGCAGCCCCAGCACCTCGTGGTAGAAGTGGCGCGAGCGTGGGTAATCGCTGGCGATGATGGCCACATGGTGGATGGCGTCAAACAGCGGAAAGGTCATGGTGTTTCCTTGTCAGCAGCATAGTGAACGGGCAGCCTGCGCTGCCCGTGTCGTTGATCTAGTTGAAGAAACCGCCGAACCAGTCATCCAGCGCACTGCGCGGCGTCGCGCTGCTGGCGCAGCCGGCCGGGGAGCCCATGGTGGAGGCTTTGGCCGGCACCTGCAGGCTGCCCGGGCAGTCGCTGGCGACGCGGGTGCCGCTGGCGCGGGAGAAGTTGGCCCAGGTGACCCCTTCCGGCATCTTCAATCCCAGACTGTTGACGCCGCGCTGGCTCATGTAGCCGCTAAAGAGCTGCAGGGCACCGCTGGCACCGGTCAAACCCGCCGGGGTGTTGTCGTCGCGACCGACCCAGATACTGACCAGTTCGTTGTTGTCCATCCCGGCAAACCAGGAGTCGCGCAGCTCGTTGGTGGTGCCTGTCTTGGCCGCCATGGTGGCGCCCGGGAACTTGGCACTGAGGGCGCGGGCCGTACCCTGACTCACCGTCTTGGTCATGGCGAACAGGGTCAGCCAGCTTGCTTGCTGGTCGGTGACTCGCTTGGCGGTCTGATCATGCTGATAGAGCAGGCTGCCATCCCCGTTCACCACGGCGCGAATGGCCGATAGCGGCTGGGTCAGCCCCTGATTGGCGATGGGCAGATACATCTGGTTCACCTCCAGCGGGGAGAGGGCCACCGCCCCCAGCACCAGCGACGGATAGGGCTGGATCTCCTGCTGAACTCCCAGTTTGTGCAGGGTATCGACCACCTTCTCCAGCCCCACCTGCAGGCCCAGATTGACGGTCGGTACGTTGAGGGAGCTGGCCAATGCATCCATCAGCGGCACGCTCTGGCGGAACTTGCGATCGTAGTTTTGCGGCGTCCAGACCTGACCATCCTGACCGCGAATGCGGATCGGCTGATCTTTGAGCGGGGTCGCCAGCGTCAGGCCGTTGGAGAGACCGGTGAGGTAGACCGCCGGTTTCACCAGCGAGCCGATCTGGCGGCGGGCATCCAGCGCCCGGTTGAACCCGGCGTAACGGGGATCGCGGCCACCCACCAGCGCGACGACTTCGCCCTTGTGCCAGTCGGAGACCACCATGGCCGCCTCCAGCTTTTTCTTGCCGCGCAGTTTCTCGATATCGGCGAGGCCCGATTCGACCGCCCGCTCGGCCGCGTGCTGGGCGATGGGGTCGAGACTGGTGAAGATCTTCAGGCCAGACTGCTTGAGCAGATCGGCGCCGAAGCGGCTCTGAATCTCTCGCTTGAGCAGTCCCATAAAGGCCGGGGTGCGGCCATAGCTCATCTGGCCGCGGGCGATGATGCCGAGGGGCTGGCGGCTGGCCAGCTCATATTCGGCCTGGGTCAGGCTGCCGTGATCCATCAGCAGCTTCAGCACCAGATCACGGCGGGTCTTGGCCCGCTCCGGGAAGCGCCAAGGATCGTAATAGGAGGGGCCCTTCACCAGACCGACCAGCAGGGCGACCTGATCGATATCCAGCTCGTTGACCGGAATGCCGAAGTAAAAGTAGGAGGCGAGGCCAAAACCGTAGACCCCTTGCGAGAAGTTCTGCCCCAGATAGACCTCGTTGAGGTAGGACTCGAGGATCTCGTCCTTGCTGTAGCGATAGTCGATCAGCACCGCCATATAGGCTTCCTGCAGTTTTCGCCACAGGCTGCGTTCACGGGTTAGGAAGAAGTTTTTGGCCAGCTGCTGGGTCAGGGTACTGCCCCCCTGCACGGTACGACCTGCGATCAGGTTGGCGAACATGGCCCGCATGATGGCCACCGGCGAGACGCCGCCATGCTGGTAGAAGTCGCGATCTTCGGTGGTGAGCAGGGTCACCAGCAGGCTGTCGGGCACTTCGGCGATACGCACCAGCAGGCGATCTTCCCGATCTTCGGTATTGAGGCGATCGAGCAGCACCGGGTCCATCTGGGCGTAACCGAGCTGGCGCTGGTTCTCCAGCGACTGGATCCCCTCAAGGCGCGGGCCGTTGAAGGTGAGGCGCAGGCCGCGGGCTCCATCGGCGCCATCATAGAACTCGAACGGACGGCGAATCAGCTCGATGCGGTTGCCGTTGATGGTGTATTCACCCGGCGTGTGAGGCTGGCGCACCTGCTTGTAGCTCAGCATGTTGAGCTCGCGCAGCATCTGGTCCCGCGACAGGCGCTGGCTGGGGTAGAGCTCCAGCGGACGGCTGTAGACCATCACCGGCAGCTGCCACTTCTCGCCATCGAAGCGCTCGCGCACCTTGGTATCGAGGTAGATGCCAAACACCACCATAAAGGCCGCCACCACCAGGGAGAGCTTGAAGCCAAGCCAGAACAGCTTGCGCCAGATGGTGCGTTTGGGCGCTGCCTTCTTGGGGGCTCGCTTGCGTCGTTGGGTTGCCATAAATCCTCTTTGCTTTCCTTTCTACTTGTTATGTCGCATTCGCGAACGTCCGAGCGGGATTAACCCATCGAACCTAGATACCCATCTTCTTTTTGGTGACTTTGGTCGGCATCGCCTCCAGCGGATTATCCGGCCAGTAGTGGCGGGGATAGCGTCCCTTCATCTCTTTCTTCACCTGTTCGTAGGATCCTGCCCAGAAAGCGGCCAGATCGGCGGTGATCTGCAGCGGTCGCTGGGCGGGGGAGAGCAACTCCACCACCAGCGGTACTCGGCCATCGGCCACGCAGGGAGTCGAGCCTTGCCCGAACATCTCCTGAATGCGTACCGGGATCACCGGTGCCTGCCCCGGCTGATAGCGGATCCGCACCCGGCTGCCGGTGGGCGCAGCAAAGTGGCTCGGCAGTGCCTCGTCCAGCCGTTTGGGCAGTGGCCAGGGCAGGGATTGGCGCAGGATGTCGCTCATATTGAGCCTCTTCAGCTGCTCCAGCCGGGTCATACCGCTCACCACTGGCAGCAGCCACTGCTCCAGCGTGGCCAGCAGGCTGTCGTCATCCATCGCGGGCCACCCCTCATCAGGCAGCCAGTCGCGGGCACAGCGCAGACGAGCCAGCAGCCCTTCGCTACTCTCGTCCCACGGCAGCACATGCAGCCCTTTGCGGCGAATGCCTTGCAGCAGGCAGCGCCCTTTCTGCTCGTCAGAGAGTTCGGTCAGCGGTCGCTGGCTCAGCACCAGCTCGCCGATCACCTGCTGGCGTTCGGCGCGCACCCGCTCCTCCCGCTCGTCCCAGTCGAACCACTGGCGCTCGCTCACCAGCTCCGGCAGCAGACGCGCCAGCTCATCCAGCTCTATCGGTTCGGCGATAAAGATACGGCTGCCGCGATCGTTCTGCCCCATCTCGATGGCGATTATGGCCCCTTGTCCCTGACAGGGATGACCTTCTACCAGATCGCAGCTCACCCCACCACTGAGTTGATAGCGACTGCCGCTTCGCAGCTTGCCGATGCGATCCGGCCAGGCGAGGGCGCAGAGTAGCCCCAGCCACTGACCCTGCGCACTGGCAGGGCGTCCGCCAAGCCGTTCAAACCAGCGGGCAGCGCTCTGGCGCAGGGCACTTTGACGGCGGTGGAACAGCACAGAGAGGCGCTCCGATCCTCGCAGATCTTCTTCCTGCAACGCCAGCAGATAAGCGGCATCGGCGACAATCCCTGTCAGACCCTCGGACTCCAGCTCGCGGGCGCGCAGCAGCATGCGAGCGAGGCGAGGGTGGGTACCGAAAGCCGCCATGGCACGGCCAGCGGGAGTGAGTTGTTGCTCACCCTCCGGCTTCATGGCGCCAAGGGCCACCAGCAGCCGCTGGGCGCTGGCGACGGCCGCAGCCGGCGGCATGTCCAGCAGCGGCAGATCTTCTACCTTGGCGCCCCACTGGGCGGCATCTATCAGCAGGCCGGTCAACTCCTGAGTGAGGATGTCTGGCGGGCTCTGCTCGGCGAGCCGCTCCTGCACCTCGCTGCTCCAGAGCCGGTAGCAGACGCCGGGGCCGAGACGGCCAGCACGGCCTGCCCGCTGGGTGGCGGAGGATTTGGCTATCTGGCGTGTCTCCAGCCGGGTGACGCCGCTTTTCAGATCATAGGAGGCTCGTCGTTCCAGCCCGCTGTCGATAACGACAGAGACCCCCTCGATGGTGAGGGAGGTCTCCGCCACATTGGTGGTGAGCACCAGCTTACGGCGGCCGGCAGGCGCCGGTTCGATGGCTGCCTGCTGGGCCGCCATGTCGAGGCGGCCGTAGAGGGGGGCGAGGGTCACGTCGTCCGGCAGTTTGTCTGCCAACCACTGCGCCAACCGCTCGATCTCACCCTGTCCCGGCAGAAAGACCAGCAGGCTGCCATCTTGAGCGGCCAGCGCTTCGAGTACCACGGCGCCGACCTGCGGCTCCAGCCACTGCTGGCGATTGGCGGGGCGGTAGTGGTAGTCGATGGGAAAGCCGCGCCCCTCGGAGCGAACCACAGGGGCATCCGGCAGCAAGGTCTCGAGTGCCATGCCATCCAGGGTAGCGGACATCACCAGGAGCTTGAGGTCATCGCGCAATCCCTGCTGGCTCTCGATGGCGAAGGCCAGCGCGGTATCGGCGTGCAGACTGCGTTCGTGGAACTCGTCGAAGATCACCAGTGAGACGCCAGTCAGCTCAGGGTCTTGCTGCAACATCCGGGTCAGCACCCCTTCGGTGACGATCTCGAGCCGGGTCGCTGGGCTGGTGCGGCTCTCACCGCGTACCCGCAGGCCGATGCGCTCGCCCACCTTCTCCCCCAGCTGACGGGCCAGAAAAGTGGCGATATTGCGCGCAGCCAGGCGCCTTGGTTCCAGCATGATGATGCGGCCGGGAAGCCGGTTCTGGCGCACCAGCTCCAGCGGCAGCAGGGTCGATTTGCCCGCGCCGGGGGGCGCCTGCAGGATCACGCTGGTGTGGCTGTCGAGGGCGGCAAAGAGTTCGGGCAATACCGAAACGATGGGGAGCTGGGACAAAGCGATGAGCACCTTCTGTAGCAACCGGTAAAACGGCGCCTATTCTGCCACAGCCACCCACGCCACCGTGAGTGGATGTGCGGATATGGCCACTCGGGTAGGAGGGTGGCGAGACATGGCCGGATGGCTGCCATAGAATGGGCCCATCCAATGAGCGTGAAAAAGGCATTATCACCACATGGCCAAACTCTTCTTTGCCCTGCCCGTCAAGGAGCTCGCCCCCGAGCTCATCGCCTGGCGCGATCAGCAGCCCTGGCCCGGTCAGCCGGTGCCGCAAGCCAACCTCCACCTGACCCTGGCATTTCTGGGTGAGGCTGACGAGTTGACCACCCACCGCCTGATCGCCGCCGTAGAGCGTCAGCACTGTCCGCCGCTCTCCATCAGGCTGGATGAGACCGGCTGGTTCAGCCGGGCCAAGGCCGCCTGGATTGGCCCGAAGGAGTGGCCCAACGAGCTGACCGTGCTGGCGAAGGCGCTGCGCCGCCACGGCGAGAAGTTGCGCCTTGGCAATGGCGAGCAGGGTTATCGCCCCCATGTCACCCTGTCGCGCAAGGCGGATGAGGCTCCGGCCATCCTGCCTGCCCCAAATTTTCTGCTGCAGGCCGATGAGTTCTGCCTCTATCAATCCATCTCGACCCCGGACGGGGTGCGCTACGAGCCGCTTGCCTGCTGGCCGCTGCGCGCCCGGGTAAAAGAAGACGCGTGGAGGGCTAACCCGTGATTTTTGATCCCCCCCTGCAATCGGGCCAGCTGGTGGCCCGCTACAAGCGCTTTCTGACCGATGTGCAACTCGATAACGGCGAGGTCATTACTATCCACTGCGCCAATACCGGTGCCATGACCGGTTGTGCCGATCCGGGCACCCGGGTCTGGTACTCCACCTCCGATAACCCCAAGCGCAAGCTGTCCAACAGCTGGGAGATCGCCGAAAGCCCGGCTGGCCACTTTATCTGCGTCAACACGGCGCGCGCCAACCAGATCGCCCGGGAGTTGATCGAGCAGGAGGCCATCGCTCCGCTGGCGGGTTACAGCCGGTTGCGCACCGAGGTGAAGTATGGCGAAGAGAACAGTCGCATCGATCTGTTGCTGGAAGATGACGAGAAGGGCAATTGTTACATCGAGGTAAAATCGGTCACCCTGCTCGACGAGCGTAAGGAGGCTGGCATGGGCTACTTCCCCGATGCGGTCACCGCCCGTGGTGCCAAGCATTTACGCGAGTTGATGGCGATGAAAGCGGCGGGCCACAGGGCCGTGCTGCTCTTTATGGTGTTGCACTCCGGAATAAGCCGGATGCGCCCTGCAACCCATATAGATCCGCACTATAGTCTGCTAATTGAGCAGGCAATCGCGGCGGGGGTTGAAATTTTATGCTATCGGCCCCATGTTGGGGTGCAAGGCATGGTGGCTCAAGGGTTTATCCCGTTTGAATCTGGTCACCTGTTACCCGAGGGGAGTGCATAAATATTGGAGTGGGTAACATTATTGGTACGGCTCGTTTGCTTACCCGTTACCCTTCTGCTATAGATGTCGCCCTCAATTTATGGATGGCACGGGTAGCGTGCTGAATTAGGAGACAGGGCATGCCAACAGGCGAAAACAGGAAATCTCTGGGCCCCCTGGCCATTGCGGGTGTCGCGCCTTACCAGGAAAAGCCGGGTGAGGAGTACATGAATGACCAACAAAAGGCGCATTTTCGCAAGATCCTGGGTGCCTGGCGCAACCAACTGATGCAGGAAGTTGATCGTACCGTCGACCATATGAAAGACGAGGCTGCCAACTTCCCGGATCCCGTGGATCGTGCCGCGCAAGAAGAAGAGTTCGCTCTTGAACTGCGTACCCGCGACCGTGAACGCAAGCTGATCAAGAAGATCGAGAAGACCTTGCAGCTGCTTGAAGACGATGATTTCGGTTACTGCGAACATTGCGGTATCGAGATCGGTATCCGTCGTCTGGAAGCCCGTCCGACTGCAGACCTCTGTGTCGATTGCAAGACGCTGGCCGAGATCAAGGAAAAACAGATGGCCGGTTGATCCCGACCCTCTGGTATATGAAAAAGGGAGCTCGCGGGCTCCCTTTTTTATTGAGCTTTTGGCGGTCGCGCCCCAGAATGCAGCCTCAATGAATCGCTTACCCGAACAGTCATGCCAGTGAATCCCCCGTCCTCACCCCTTGCGCGCCCCTATGTCGGCCGCTTTGCTCCCTCACCCTCAGGCCCGCTTCATTTCGGTTCGCTGATCGCCGCCCTCGGCAGCTTTTTGCAGGCCAGAGCGCAGCAGGGACGCTGGCTGGTGCGCATCGAAGATATCGATCCGCCGCGGGAGATGGCGGGGGCGCCCGACCTTATTCTCAAAACCCTTGAGGCATATGGTCTCGAGTGGGATGGGGAGGTGATGTTCCAGAGTGCGCGCCACGGCCGTTATGACGAGATCATCGACCAGCTCTATCGGGCGGGGGATCTCTACTGGTGCCGCTGCACCCGGCGCGAAATCATGGCCGCGGGCGGTCTCTACAGCGGCCACTGCCGCACCCTCGGACTTGCGGCCGAAGGTTGCGCCGCCCGGCTGCGCCAGCACCATCCGGTCTACCACTTCGACGATCGCTTGCAGGGCCATATCGCGGTCCCTGCAGCGCTCGCCGAGGAGGATTTCATTATCCGTCGCCGCGACGGGCTCTACGCCTACAACCTGGCAGTAGTGGTGGATGATATGGACAGCGGCATCACCGAGATAGTGCGCGGCGCCGATCTGCTGGAGCCCACGGTGCGCCAGATTGCCCTCTACCAGACCCTGGGTGCACCGGTGCCCGACTGGGTGCATCTGCCGCTGGCGGTGCTGGCAGATGGCAACAAGCTTTCCAAGCAGAACCATGCGCCGGCGCTGGCGCTCGATGAGGTGCGACCGGCCCTGTGGCAGGCGCTGCACTTCCTCGGCCAGTGCCCGCCGCTCGAGCTGATGACGAGCGGGATCGACGAGATCATCGAATGGGGCATCGCTAACTGGCAGCTCGAACGGGTGCCCGCCAGCGAGAAGATCCCGCTCGCGGATTGCTGAGTCGACCAGGTGATTTTTGTTTGATTGAGCGTAAATTGCCGCTGTTGATTGTGATTTTACCGGGATGATCCGTTTCAAACGGGATCAATTGTCAGCACGGTTTTTCATTTGGTTAGGCGTGAGCTATGATAGGCCGCTATTTTTTGGCCTCCCGTCAATTTAGAAGTCATGAAGAGGTGTACCATTTTTTCCCAGATCGCAAACTTTTGCCGCAAGGTGCTCGGCAAGGAAGACGGCGAGCAGTCGGTGGAATCCCCCATTCCAGCCCGTGTCGCCGGTCAACGTCGTACCTTAAGCCGTGATCAGCACCCTATTTCGCGCAAAGAGATCAGCGAGAATGCACTCAAGGTGCTCTATCGCCTGAACAAGGGCGGCTACGAAGCCTACCTGGTCGGCGGCGGAGTCCGGGATCTGCTGCTCGGGAAGACGCCCAAGGATTTCGACATCGCAACCGATGCGACGCCGGAGCAGATCAAGGCGCTGTTCAGCAACTGCCGCCTGATTGGCCGTCGTTTCCGCCTGGCCCACATTGTCTTTGGTCGTGACGTGATCGAAGTGGCCACCTTCCGGGGTCACCACCATCAGGTCAATACCAGCAAACATGTGTCGGCCCAGTCTGATGAAGGCATGCTGCTGCGCGACAACGTCTACGGCACCATCGAAGAGGATGCCGAGCGCCGCGACTTTACCGTCAACGCCCTCTACTACAGCGCCAAAGATTTCACCCTGCACGATTTCGAAGGGGGTCTGGAAGATCTGGCCGAGCGCAAGCTTGAGCTGATCGGCGATCCCGAGACCCGTTATCGTGAAGATCCGGTGCGGATGCTGCGCGCTGTGCGCTTTGCCGCCAAGCTGGATATGACCATCAGCCCGCGTACTGCCGCCCCCATCAAGGAGCTGGCGCCACTGCTGCAAGACATCCCGGCTGCCCGCCTGTTTGAGGAGACCCTCAAGCTGTTCCTGGCTGGCGACGGTCTGGCGACCTACAAGCTGCTGCGCGAGTATGGCCTGTTCCAACAGCTCTTCCCGCAAGTGGCTGCGCTGTTTACCCCGCACGGCAACTCGCCCTACGAACAGTTTATCGAGCAGGCACTGATCGATACCGATACCCGCGTTCGTGAAGATAAACGCGTCACCCCGGCCTTCCTCTACGCCACCCTGCTGTGGGGCTGCGTCGAGGCCCGTGGTCGGGTGCTGGAGAACGAGAGCGGCCTGCCCTGGTATGACGCCTTCATGCTGGCGATCAACGAGGTGCTGGACAATCAGGTGCGGATCATCGCCGTTCCCCGCCGTTTCACCACCGATGTCCGCGACATCTGGGCACTGCAACAGCGGTTAACCCGTCGTCAGGGCAAGCACCCCGAGCGCGCCATGGAGCATCCCAAGTTCCGCGCGGCGTTCGACTTCCTGTTGCTGCGCAACCGGGTCGAGCGCGGTCTCGGCGAGTTGGCCAGCTGGTGGGAGCGCTATGTTGCCTCCAATCCGGATGTGCGCCCGCAACTGCAGCGTGAAGCGACCCGTCGCCCGGCCAGCGGTGAGCGCGGTGAGGCCCGTAGCCACGATGGCGAGAAGCGCAGCAGCAACAGCCGCAACCGTCGTCGCCCCCGTCGCCGCAAACCGAAAGTGGCCGAGTGACAACAGACGTGATGACCGAGGTCTTCATCGCCATTGGTTCCAACCTGTCTGACCCGCTGGGTCAGGCTCGTCGCGCCGTTGCCACCTTGGCAAGGTTGCCGGAATCTGTGCTGGTGGAGGCCTCGTCGTTTTACAGCAGCCGCCCCATGGGGCCTGCTGACCAGCCGGACTACGTCAATGCCGTGGCCCGGCTCAATACCCGGCTCGCGCCCCTTGCGCTGCTGGATCAATTACAAAAAATCGAGCTGGAACAGGGACGTGTGCGCAAAGATGAGCGGTGGGGGCCGAGAACTCTGGATCTCGATCTGCTGCTCTATGGGGATCAGGTGATCAACCATGAGCGCCTGATCGTACCCCACTACGGCATGAAGGAGCGGGAGTTCGTGCTGCTGCCCCTTGCCGAAATTGCGCCTGCTCTGGTGCTGCCCTGCGGCACCCCGCTCGCCCGACTGGTTGCCCGCTGCCCGCACAATGATTTGGCCATCATTGCTCCGCGTGCAGACGTACAGGAGCCTCTATGAGCAAGATCACCACCGCCAGCCTGCTGAAGATGAAGCAGGACGGTCAAAAGTTCACCGCCATCACCGCCTATGATGCCACCTTTGCCAAGCTGTTCGACGACGAGGGGGCCCACGTGCTGCTCATCGGCGATTCGCTGGGCATGGTGCTGCAAGGGGGTCAGGATACCCTGGCGGTCAACATGGATGAGATGGTCTATCACACCCGCTGTGTGGCACGCGGTGCCAGCAAGGCACTGGTGGTCGCCGACATGCCGTTCATGAGCTACGCCACCCCCGAGCAGACTTACCAGAACGCTGCCCGCCTGATGGCGGCCGGTGCCCGCATGGTGAAGATGGAAGGGGGCGACTGGCTCTGTGACTCCATCCGCCACCTTACCCGCAACGGGGTGCCGGTGTGTGGTCACCTCGGTCTCACCCCGCAATCTGTTCATGTCTTTGGCGGCTTCAAGGTGCAGGGGCGTGACGAGTTTCAGGCGCAGGAGATTTACCGCCAGGCCCTCGAACTGCAAGCGGCCGGTATCCAGCTGCTGGTGCTCGAGTGTGTGCCCACTGCGCTGGCCGAGCGCATCACCAAGGCACTGCGCATCCCGGTGATCGGCATTGGTGCCGGCCCCGCGACCGACGGTCAGATTTTGGTTATGCACGATGCCTTTGGCGTCACCTCCGGCTATGTGCCCAAGTTCACCAAGAACTTCCTGGCCGAGACCGGCGATGTGCGTGCCGCCATCCGCCTCTATGTCCAGCAGGTGAGCGAGGGGAGCTTCCCCGGCCCGGAGCACTGCTTCAACTGATCCTGGCGGTTGCATGATGGGGGCTGCGGCCCCCGTCTCTGCTTGTCAGCCTCGCACAGTTAATCCGTATAGCTAATCCGTATCTTATTGATTCATCTAAAGGTGAACTGCTGATAGCCATGTTCGTGCCCCATCCCGCCCGAGCGCTATCTGTGGATGCAACCCGTCTCTCTTTTTGATTTATCGGAAGGTGAACTGCTGATGTTGGTCGTAAATAATCCCGTCGTTCTGCGTGAGCAGATCAGCCAATGGCGCCGTGAAGGGCGTGCCATCGCATTCGTGCCCACCATGGGCAATCTGCATCAGGGCCACCTGACGCTGGTGAAAGAGGCGCACAGCCACGCCGAGAAGGTGGTGGTCAGCATCTTCGTCAACCCGATGCAGTTCGACAAGGCCGAGGATCTTGCCAACTATCCGCGCACTCTGGAGCAAGATTGCGCCGCGCTGGAAGCGGCCGGTGTCGATATGGTGTTCACCCCGACCCCGGAGATCATGTATCCGCAGGGGCTGGCCAGCCAGACCTTCGTCGAGGTGCCGGGTCTCTCCAATCTGCTGGAGGGGGCACTGCGCCCGGGTCACTTCCGCGGGGTCAGCACTGTCGTTACCAAGCTGTTCAATCTGGTACAGCCGGATGTGGCCTGTTTTGGCCAGAAGGATTACCAGCAGCTGGCGCTCATTCGCAAGATGGTGGTCGACATGGCGATGCCCATCGAGATCGTCGGCGTGCCCACCGTGCGGGCCGAAGACGGGCTGGCACTCTCTTCCCGCAACGGCTACCTGACTGCCGCCGAGCGGGCCATCGCCCCCGAGCTGGCGCGCACCATGAACTGGATCGCCGAGCAGATCGAAGCGGGTGACCACCACCTGCCATCCTTGGTGGCGCAGGCCAGCCAACGCCTCGACAATGCCGGTTTTCGTACCGATGCCATCGACATCGTCGATGCTGCCACCCTCGAATCCGCCACTGACGAGAGCGCGCAGCTGGTGATCCTGATGGCCGCTTATCTTGGCAAGGCCCGCCTTATCGACAATCAAGTGGTCACGCTGCAGCAAGCCTGAGCCCGCCACAACCAGGAGGACTCCATGTCCAAGAAGGTTTACTGCATTGCCCAATTCCTGCCCAAACCCGGTCAGGAGCAAGCCCTGTTTCAGGTGCTGCAGGCACTCGAGCCCAACACCCTGCGTGAGGATGGCTGCCTGCAATATCGGGTGACCCGCCACATCGCCAGCCCCTTTGCCGAGGGGGAGAGCTTCCCCATCGTGTTCAACGAGATTTGGCAAGATATGGCGGCTTTCGAAGCCCACTGCCAGCGCGCGGAGATCAAGGCTTTCTTCGAGCGTTACTGTCTGGCGGAAGATGGTTTGGCCGCGAAGTGGAATGTCTGCGTCTATAGCGACGAACCTGAACAGTACGACGCCCCCGTAAAGAAGTAATACCCCCGATTGCCAGCGGACGCCCTCTTGGGCGTCCGCTGCTTTTTCACGCCTGCACTCTCCTGCATCCCGGCGTTTTGTTCTGCGGCCCAGCCCGCATCTCCCTTCGTTTCTATCCACTTTCGGCCTGATGGCCGCTACAGGTACTCATGATGTTTGTCCTGATTGCATCGCTTGTTTTCTGTCTGCTCTGTTTTGCTCTCACCCGGTTGCCTACCGGTTTGCCGCTCTCGCGCAAGGTGCTTGCGGGTCTGCTGCTTGGCGCCCTGTTCGGGCTGGCGCTGCAATTGGGGTGGGGCGCCGATGATGCCGGCGTCCGGCAGACCCTGGAGTGGGTCAATATCGTCGGCGGCGGCTATGTCAGTCTGCTCAAGGTGGTGATGATGCCGCTGGTGTTCACCTCCATCCTCTCCGCCATCAACAAGCTGGAGCAGGCCCAGTCCCTCGGCAAGATCAGCGCCGTGCTGATCGGCTCCATGCTGACCCTGGTGATGATCGCCGGTGTGGTGGGGATGACGGTGACCCATCTGAGTGGTCTCACTGCCGAGGGGCTGCTGAGCCACGGCAGCGACAGCGCTGCGCTGCAACAGAGCATGAGCACCATCGACAGTGCCCAGACTCTGCCGGCCCTGCTGCTTTCGCTGGTGCCCACCAACTTTGCCGCCGATATGGCGGGTAGCCGCGGTCTCTTGGTGATCGGGGTGGTGATCTTTACCGTGCTGGCGGGGGTTGCCCTGCTGCAGTTGAAGGCGGAGCATCCGCAGGCGGGTACTCGCGCCGCCGTGGCCATCGACACCCTGCAACTGTGGGTAATGAAGATGGTGCGGGTGGTGATTGCCCTCACCCCCTATGGCGTGATGGCGCTGATCGCCCGGGTGGTGGCCCACTATCCCCTGAGCGAGATCCTCAGCCTGCTCGGCTTTATTCTGGTCTGCTACGTCGCCATTCTGGCGATGTTTGCGGTGCACATGGTGATCCTGCTGCTGATCGGCCAGAACCCGCTGCACTATTTGCGGGAAGTGTGGTGCGTGCTCACCTTCGCTTTTGTCTCCCGCAGCAGCGCGGCTTCCATCCCGCTCAGCATCGAGACCCAGCAGCGTCTTGGCGTGCCCGCCAGCATCGCCAACTTTGCCGCCTCGTTCGGTGCCAACCTCGGCCAGAACGGCTGCGCCGGTATCTATCCGGCCATGATGGTGGCGATGATTGCCCCCATGCTCGGCATCAACCCGTTTGACCCGCTGTTCCTGCTCACCCTGCTGCCGGTGATTGCGCTGGGCTCCATCGGGGTGGCCGGCGTCGGCGGTGGTGGGACGTTCGCCGCGCTGATCGTGCTCTCCACCCTCAACTTCCCCATCGCGCTGGTGGGGGTGATGATCGCCATCGAGCCACTGGTGGATATGGGCCGCACAGCTCTCAACGTCAATGGCTCCATCATGGCGGCGATGATCACCAAGCGGTTGCTGGGCAAGCAACAGCTGGCCCAAGCGGAGCAGCCGCAGGAACAGGCCGCCAGCTAACCCTGAGTGCCACGTAATATGAAAGAAGCCCGCAGTTGCGGGCTTCTTTCATATCGGCTGTGTTGCCTTGTGGGCAGACGCAGTTACTCGGCAGAGACGGGGTAACCGGCGCCTTTCCAGGCAAAGATGCCGCCCGGCACCCGATAGACCTGCTGATAGCCCTGAGTCACTGCCCAGGCGGCAGCGTTGTGGCTGCGGCCGCACTTGACGAAGCCGCAGTAGATCACCACCGGGCGGGACTTGTCTTCACCCTGCAGCGCCTGGAACTGCTCCGCCGTGCCGCTTCCCTCGACGATCTCGCTCCAGTTGTCACCGGCCTTGGCCTCCTTCACGAAGACAAAGTTCTTGGCGCCCGGGATGTGCTCTTTCTTGTAGGAGTCCTCATAGGGCATGGTGTCGATGATCACCAGCTCCTCGCCCTTGTCCATCCGGGTCTTCAGCTCGGCCACGGTCAGCAGCTGATAGCCCCCTTGCTGTGTCTCTTGCGCCAGCTGCACCGCCGACTGCTCCAGCTTCACCTCCTGCTCGAACTGGTTGTCGCCACAGCCCGTGAGGGCAAAGCTGGCGGCGATCAGCGAGGCCAGCAGGGTGCGGGATCGCAATGTCATCATGTCACTACTCCTTTGGAACGGGAAAAACGGGGCGGGAAGTTCGCAGCAGGGCGCCCGCAAGCGTCAGTAGCAGCAGATCCCGCACAATAGCCTCCGGCAATGAGCTGAGGTCAGCCCTGCCTAGACAGCCGCAAGAGATGTCGAGCCCGATGGCAACGCCATAGCCCAACACCGGAATAAACAGGGCGAGCAGCCCGATCACCAGCCACAGTCCCCAGCGCCGGTTGGCGATGACTGCAAGCCCGGCGCAGAGCTCCAGCGCGATCAGCCCCCAGGCCACTGGCGGGATCAGTGACGGCCAGATCAGCCCGAAGGCCGCGATCTGTTCGACAAACAGGGCGGGGGAGACCAGCTTGAACCCGGCGGAGGCGAGGAAGAATCCTCCCAGAGCCAGATTGGCCAGCATGCGCAGATAAACAACCATGGGATAGCTCTTTATCATCCATGACTCCGACTGCCAGCCACAGGCGTTTGCTTCGCCATGTCCGGGCTATCGGCCGGATAGCGGGCCAGCTCCTGATAGTCGCCGTCCGCTTCGCAGCGAAAGACGGCGGCGGTTTCACCGCTTTGGCACCACTGTGACCACTCGTCTGGCGGGCAGTGGAGGCGAATGGCGAGGCCACAGCCAGCACTGAGCAGGCGCGGCACGTCGCAGACCCGAAACGACTGGTCGTGCTGCTCCAGCCGCTTGCGTAGTCTGACCGTGCCGAGGGTAGAGTGGAACAGGTAGAGAAACTCCTGATTCATGATTTGCCTCCCGTGCTGGCGCGCGCGCCGAACAGGGCGGCACCCAGCGCACCGGCAAACTGGGCATCCGGGTGGGTGGCCACTTCGCAGCCCAACCCTTCGGCCAGATAGTGGCGGAAGGTGGCGCAGTGGCTGACACCGCCGGTAAAGAGTACGCTCGGTCGGGCGCCGAGGCGGTCGATAAAGTTGGCGCTGCGCCGGGCCATGGAGCGGACGATACCGGCCAGGATTGACTCGGCCGGAATGCCCGCCGAGCGCAGGCTGATAGCCTCCGATTCGGCAAACACGGTACACATGCTGCTGATGTCGTGGGGCTCGGCCTCTTGCAGCAGTTCGTCAAGCTGCTCGACCCGAGCTCCCAGAGTGCGGGTGATCACCTCGAGAAAGCGACCGGTGCCGGCGGCGCACTTGTCGTTCATCAGAAAATCGGTGAGGTTGCCGTCGCTATCGAGCTGGATCACCTTGCTGTCCTGCCCGCCGATGTCGATGACGGTGTGTACCGACGAGCAGAGCAGGCGAGCCCCCAGCCCATGGCAGGAGATCTCGGTAACCCGGCGATCGGCGAACGACGCCAGATCCCGGCCATAGCCGGTCAGGGTCAGGTGGGGGCGCTCTGGCAAATCGGCCGAGAGCTCCTCCCAGCCTTGCTCGATGGCAGCCAGCGGACGAAAGGGGGTCGGCACCAGAAAACGGCGGACGATACGTCCGCCATCCCGGCTGTCGAACAGGATCCCCTTGGTCGCGGTGGAGCCCGAGTCAATCCCGATGGAGAGTGACACGGCGCCTCCTTACAGCATCTCGATAAAGGCGGCCAGCCGGGTGGCCAGCTGTCCCTTGTCGGCGCTGGAGTAGTCGGTCTCCACCGCCATGTAGGGGATGCCGTGGCGATCGCGCACATGGCGCTTGATGGCGAGCGACTCCACCGCATAGGTGTGACAGGCCTGCAGGATCACGTCGATCACCCCGTCTGCCTGATACTCCTCCACCATCTGGCTCAGCAGATTCATGCGCTGGTGATTGGGGGAGATGCAGGAGCAGCCGATGGCCAGATACTTGTCGGTCAGCGCATCGAACAGGTCACCCTCCTCGCTGACGCACTGCTCGGTCGCCTTGGCGCCGGTGCAATTCTCGTAACCCACCACCCAGCCACCGTGCTCCTCGATGAGGCGCACCACCTTGTCAGCTGCGCCGCCGATGGGGCAGCCGGTGATGAGGATGCGCGGACGGGCATCGAGCCGCTTGCCGTCGGCATACTCGGCCTTGATGCGGCGGGTCATCTCCTGCAGCTCGCTGATGAGCTGCTCCTTATCGAAGCGGAAGGGGGCGCCATAGACCACCTTGAGGATGTCGGTGCCGCTCAGCGCTGGCGGGTTGAGCTGACCCAGCCGGTAGAAGTCAGCCAGTGCGCGGCGCTCGCGGTTCTTCAGCGCGATGGCGTCGCGCAGCGCCTGCTCGCTGATGGGCTTACCAAACTGCTGCTCCAGCAGCTCCTTGAAGCGGACAATCTCGCTGCGCCACAGGGTGCGGGAGGCCTCGTCATCGGCGCGGTTGGGCAGCTGCATCACGTGCACCGGTTTGAACTCGGCCATGTACTCGTACATCTTCTTCTTGCCGTCGCAGGTGGTTTCCCCCACCACCAGATCGGAGAAGTAGAAGTAGGGGCACTTGTCGGTCTTGCCGAACCCGTAGCTGCTCTTGATGAGCGGGCAGAGGTTGCGGGGCAGATCTTTCTCGGCCTCTTCGATGGTCTCGTCGCTGGTGGAGCAGAGCGATACCACCACTGCGCCGGCAGCCATCGCCACCTCCTGCGGCATAAAGGTGCAGTAGGTGCCGACCAGGGGGATCTGTCGCTCCTTGAGTGCCATCACAGCCAGAAAGCCCTGACGACGGGCATCTGAAAAACTATCGAAAATGGCTGGCAACTCGGTGATAAGTGACATAGGCGATCCTGCCCTGATGAGAGAAATGAAGAGACAGATGCTCCATCAATGACGGCACATCCAACCGCGAGAATTATACCTTTGGGGGTAATTCGAAAATTGCGGTGGATCACAAGGTGTCAGGTAAAGCCTTAATAACAGGCAGGTTATTGCGAAGGGGGCTGGCAGGTTTAAGGGGCTACAGGGGGAATAAAAAAAGGGCACCGCGAGGTGCCCGTTCTGGTCATCAGTGGCGCAGACCGGTGCCGCGCGAGATAAGCCACCAGGCCAGACCGTAGAGAGCCACGATGAAGCCGATGATGATGAGGTAGGCGGTGCCGAGCGGCACGTCGGAGATACCGAGGAAACCGTAACGGAACGCGTTCACCATGTAGATGATGGGGTTCACCTGGGAGACCCCCTGCCAGAAGGGGGGCAGCAGGCTGATGGAGTAGAACACTCCACCCAGATAGGTGAGCGGGGTCAGCACGAAGGTGGGGATGATGCTGATGTCGTCGAAGGTCTTGGCAAACACCGCGTTGATAAGGCCACCCAGCGAGAAGAGGATCGCGGTGAGCAGCACGGTCACGCAGACGCTGAACAGATGGTGGATCTGCAGCGGCACGAAGAACAGCGATACCAGGGTGACGATGAGGCCTACACAGAGGCCGCGTGCCACGCCTCCGCCCACGTAACCGGCGATGATGACGTAGTTGGGCACCGGCGCCACCAGCATCTCCTCGATATTGCGCTGGAACTTGGCGCTGAAGAAGGAGGAGGCGACGTTGGAGTAGGAGTTGGTGATCACCGACATCATGATGAGGCCGGGCACGATGAACTCCATGTAGGTGAAGCCACCCATGTCACCGATGCGCGAACCGATCAGGTTGCCGAAGATGACGAAGTAGAGGCTCATGGTGATGGCCGGTGGCACCAGGGTCTGGATCCAGATCCGGGTAAAGCGGCTCACCTCCTTGGCCAGAATGCTCTTGAAGGCGATGTAATAGATGGCCAGATTCATGCTTTTCTCCCCTCTTCGACCAGATTGACGAACAGCTCTTCCAGCCGGTTGGCTTTGTTTCGCATGCTCACGACCTGCACCTGCTGGTTCGACAACTGCTCGAACAGGCTGTTGAGTGACTGGCTCTTGTCGAGATCCACCTCAAGGGTGCGTTCATCCGACATGCGGCCGTTGAACTCCGGCACCTCGGGTACGGCAGAACCTGGCGCAAGGTCGAGCAGGAAGGTCTCGCGACCCAGCTTGCCCAGCAGGTTTTTCATGCTGGTGTTCTCGATCAGACGACCCTTGTCGATGATGCCGATGTTGCGGCAGAGCATCTCCGCCTCTTCCAGATAGTGGGTAGTGAGAATGATGGTGACACCCTGCTCGTTGAGATCCTTGAGGAAGGTCCACATGGAGCGGCGGATCTCGATATCGACCCCGGCGGTCGGTTCATCGAGGATCAGCAGCTTGGGCTCGTGCATCAGGGCGCGGGCGATCATCAGGCGACGCTTCATGCCGCCTGAGAGAGTGCGGGCAGGCATGTCGCGCTTCTCCCACAGATCGAGCTGGCGCAGGTACTTCTCGGCGCGGATCTTGGCTTCCGCCTTGGGCACGCCGTAGAAACCGGCCTGATGGGTGACAATCTGGATCACCTTCTCGAACTGGCTGAAGTTGAACTCCTGCGGCACCAGCCCGAGCTGAGCCTTGGCCTGTTCCAGATCGCTGTCGATGTCGTAGCCAAACACCTTCACCTTGCCGGCGCTCTTGTTCACCAGCGAGCTGATGACGCCGATGGTGGTGGACTTGCCCGCGCCGTTTGGGCCGAGCAGGGCGAAGAAATCCCCCTGCCTGACGGTAAGATCGATGCCTTTAAGGGCTTCGACGCCCCCCTGATAGGTCTTTTTCAGGCCGCTGATTTCCAGTGCGTTCATTGCAACCTCTGTGATGGTTGAATCCGGCTCGATACAGAAAAGGCGGCCAAGGCCGCCTGCACAGAGTAAAGGGCGCAAGGCCGCTTCACCCGTGATATTCCTGAACCTGGCTTACTCCTGGGGTACCACTTTGCCGATAAACGGCAGGTTGCGGTACTTCTGGGCGTAGTCGATGCCACAGCCGACCACGAATTCGTCCGGAATGGCGAAGCCAATCCAGTCGACCGGCACCTGCACTTCGCGGCGGGAGGGTTTGTCCAGCAGGGTGCAGATGGCCAGGGATTTCGGCTCGCGCAGGGAGAGGATCTCGCGCACCTTGTTGAGGGTGTAACCGGTGTCGATGATGTCTTCCACGATCACCACATCCTTGCCCTTGATGTCATCGTCCAGGTCTTTGAGGATGCGGACGTCACGGGTGCTGTGCATGCCGGAGCCGTAGCTGGAGGCGGTCATGAAGTCCAGGGTGATGGGCAGCTGGCACTGGCGGCAGAGATCGGCCAGGAAGATGCAGGAACCGCGCAGCAGCGCAATCATCACGACTTCGTCAGAACCCTGATAGCGGGCGGTGATCTCTTCACCCAATTTGGCGATCCGGGCGGCTACTTCAGCCTCGGAGATCATCACCTCGACGGTGTGTTTCATCACTTACTCCCATAAGGCCAAAGGGGATTTGGCCGTTCATGAATATCAAAACCGATGATTCTACCACTCATGTTGAAGGGTGCTAGAGATACGTGGTGCTTTTATCGGCTTATTTTAATTGATAGAGTTAGCAGGCACTCAGGCATGATTAGTTAAAATACTATAAACACCATAATCAATAACTATTAGATGATAAAAACTATGGAACCACGCGCAGAAATAAGACGTCGTACCCGGCTGTCGCCGGAAGCTCGTCGCTCCCAATTGATGGAATGTGCCATCGAGGTGTTCTCCCGTCGCGGCATTGGCCGTGCAGGTCACGCCGAGATAGCCGAACAGGCCAAGGTCTCTGTGGCTACCGTCTTCAACTATTTCAACACCCGTGAGGAGTTGGTAGATGAGGTGCTGGCCGAGATCGAACGCTTTGTGAACCAAATGCTGTCGCAGGCATACGGTGACCAGGGCTCCATTTTCGACAAGATCCAGCGTCATGTACGCCTCTCTGTCGATGCCGCCTACGATCAACCGGATTATGCCGGTATCTGGCTGGAGTGGAGCTCATCGGTTCGGGAAGAGGTATGGCCCCGCTATACCCGGCTGCTCGATCACTGCCTTGAGCTGATCGCCAGCGAGCTGCAAACCGCCATGGATGCAGGGGAGATCACCAGCGTGCTGTCAGCACAGGATCTGGCCCGCTCTTTGACCGGTTTTGGCTATGTGATGATGCAGATGATCAATCAACCTCAGCGCCCGGCGCGGCAAGAGGTGGCTGATTTCCTGTTCAAGTACGTGACTGCACCGATTCAGGCTCGCTAACACGGCTTAACGAAAAAACGGCGTCACTCATTGAGTGGCGCCGTTTTTTTATGGCCGAATGTGGCGGTCAGCTCAATGGTGGCCATAGCCCCAGCGGTGGGTCAACTCATGCTCGACACCTAGATGATCGAGGATGCGGGCGACCATAAAGTCCACCAGATCGGCGATGCTTTTCGGCTCATGATAGAAACCGGGCGCGGCAGGCATGATGGTCACCCCGAGCCGCGCCAGTTTCAGCATGTTCTCCAGATGGATCGCCGAGAAGGGGGTTTCGCGGGGCACCAGGATCAGCTGGCCACGCTCCTTGATCACCACATCCGCTGCCCGCTCCAGCAGGTTGTCGGAGGTGCCGTTGGCAATGGCCGAGACGGTGCCCATGGAGCAGGGGCAGACCACCATCTGTTTGGGCGCGGCCGAACCGGAGGCCACCGGCGAGAACCACTCCTCCTTGCCGCAGGCGACAATCTGCCCCTCCTTGGCGCCATATTGGCGACAAAGATAGGCAGAGAGCTCTTTCGGCGAGCCGGGCCAATCCTGTTGCTGTTCGGTCTTGAGTACCACACGAGCCGCCGATGAGGCGAGCAGGTAGACCCGATAGTCGGCCTGCACCAGACACTGGAGCAGGCGCAGGGCGTAGGGGGCGCCGGAGGCGCCGGTCAGCGCCAGGGTGATCGCTTTGTTCATAGTTCGCCGTGGTAATCCTTGAGTCGGGCGATCAGCTTGTCATGAATACCGCCGAAGCCGCCGTTGCTCATGATCAGAATATGGTCGCCATCGCGGCTCTCGGCCACCAGCCGGTTGATCAGGGTCTCCAGATCGTTGAATACCTTGGCGGGTCGGGTCATATGGGCCGTCACCTCGCCGAGATCCCAGCCGATGTTGGGGGGCTGGAAGAAGAACACCTCGTCGGCGCCATCGAAGCAGCCAGCCAGCTCCTCCTTGTGAACCCCCAGCTTCATGGTGTTGGAGCGAGGCTCCAGCACCGCCAGAATACGTGAGCTGCCTACCTTGGCGCGCAGGCCGCCGAGGGTGGTCTCGATGGCGGTGGGGTGGTGGGCGAAGTCGTCATAGACGCTGATGCCCGCTACCTCACCCTTGAGCTCCATCCGCCGTTTGGGGGATTTGAACTGGCAGAGGGCGGCGATGCCATGCTCTACCATGACACCGGCGTGGCGGGCGGCAGCGATGGCCATCAGACCGTTGTTGACGTTGTGCTCGCCGATGCACTCCCAGTGCACCTCACCCTGCTTTTCGCCATCCAGCCACACCTCGAAGGCGGAGCCGTCGTCGGCTAGTTTGAGCGCTTTCCACTTGGCGTTGTCCTGACCCACCAGCTCCACCTCGCTCCAGCAGCCCATCTTGCGCACGGCGGTGAGGTTGTCATCCGCTTGCGGGAACAGCACCCGGCCGTTACTCGGCACGGTGCGCATCAGGTGGTGGAACTGGCGCTGGATGGCGGCGAGATCCGGGAAGATGTCCGCATGGTCAAACTCCAGATTGTTCATCACCAGGGTGCGCGGATGGTAGTGGACGAACTTGGAGCGTTTGTCGAAGAAGGCGCAGTCATACTCGTCCGCTTCGATGACAAAGAAGGGGGCGGAGCCGAGACGGGCGGAGACCGGGAAGTTGCCCGGCACGCCTCCAATAAGGAAACCGGGTTCCAGTTTGGCGTACTCTAGCACCCAGGCCAACATGCTGGCGGTGGTGGTCTTGCCATGGGTGCCGGCAACGGCCAGCACCCAGCGATCTTGCAGCACGTGCTCCAGCAGCCACTGGGGACCGGAGATGTAGGGCAGATTGCGGTCCAGCACATATTCAACACAGGGGTTGCCGCGGCTCATGGCGTTGCCGATCACCACCAGATCCGGCGCCGGATCGAGTTGGGAGGGGTCATAGCCTTCGGTCAGTTCGATGCCCTGTTGCTCGAGCTGGGTACTCATGGGGGGATAGACGTTGGCATCCGAACCGGTCACCCGGTAACCAAGCTGTTTTGCCAACACCGCCAGACCACCCATAAAGGTGCCGCAGATCCCGAGAATGTGAATATGCATACCGCTTCCTTTCGCAGTAAAGGGAAGTGCGCATTCTAGGGGGTGTTGCGGTGGTGGCACAAGCCGCACTCATGGTGAGAGGCCCACAGATGCAGCACCGGAGGCAGAAATCTTGGCGCTGTTGGGATATGCGAGATTGGAATGGGCTGATGGGTTTTATTTGAGGCTTGATATTGTGTCGCACTTTCTTACAATTCTTCGGTTTTGTGACGCACTCTACAGTTTTACGATATCGCCCTTTTCCAAAGGAGAGTCCCCATGGGCAAGTTCCTGCTTTGCTATCTGGTCGGTGGTCTGGTGGCCATCAGTTGGGCTGCGCTGCCCGCTCACGGTCCCTGGGATCAGTGGGACCTCGCGATTTTTCATACCGTCAACGGCTGGCTCGGCCAGTCGGCTCTGTGGGCCGATCTGGTGGCCATCACCAATAACCGGCTGTTCGATCTGGCGGTGCTGGCCTGTATGGGGCTGATCCTAGCCCGCTGCTTCTTCGCCCGGGATTTGGCGGGTCGTCGCCAGCTGGTGGCAATGGGCATAGTGATGTTGCTGAGCGCACTGGTGATCAACCAGCTTGGTCACCGATTGCCGGTGGAGCGACCCAGCCCGACCCTGATGGTGGCCGATGCGCTGCGGGTGACCCAGATCAGTGCTATTCCGACCAAGGACTCTTCTGGCGATAGTTTCCCCGGCGATCACGCCCTGTTCCTGATGGTCTTCGCGGGCTACGCCTTGCGCTATCTGCCGCGCTGGGCGGGTATTACCGCATTGCTGATGGTGCCGATCTTTTCCGCACCGCGCATTCTGGCGGGCGCCCACTGGTTTACCGATGTCTATGTCGGTGCGCTGGGGCTGGCGACCCTCTGCCTGCCCTGGCTGCTGCTGACCCCGCTGGCGGATCGGTTGATAGACCGCATCGCCCCCCGATTGGCCCGTGTGCCGCTGCTGCGCAGTCAGACCCACTGATTGAACGTCGCAAAATAAAACGCCCCGACATGAAAATGTCGGGGCGTTTTGTTATCAACCCGCGAGAGATCAGCCTTGATAGCCGTTCGGGTTGTTGCTTTGCCAGCGCCAGGTATCGACCATCATCTGCTCCAGACCGCGTTCTGCCTGCCAGCCCAGCTCGGCACGGGCCAGCGTTGGCTCTGCCCAGCACTCGGCGATGTCGCCTGGGCGACGGGGTTTGATCTGGTAGGGAATGGGTCGGCCGCTGGCCGCTTCAAACGCCTTGACCATCTCCAGTACCGAGTAGCCCTGACCTGTGCCCAGGTTGTAGGTGAAGACGCCGGTGTCGCTCTTGATGCGTGCCAGTGCTTTCAGGTGACCGATGGCCAGATCCACCACATGGATGTAGTCGCGCACGCCGGTGCCATCCGGGGTCGGGTAGTCATTGCCAAATACCCCCAGCTCCTTGAGCTTGCCGACACCCACTTGGCTGATATAGGGCAGCAGGTTGTTGGGGATGCCGTTGGGATCTTCACCAATCAGGCCGCTCTCGTGGGCGCCGACCGGGTTGAAGTAACGCAGCAGTACGATGGCCCAGCGGGGATCGGATTTGGCGAGATCGCGCAGGATCTCCTCCACCATCAGCTTGGAGCGACCATAGGGGTTGGTGGCGCTGGTGGGAAAATCTTCCCGCAGCGGTACCGAGGCGGGATCGCCATAGACGGTGGCCGAGGAGCTGAATACCAGCCGGAAAACGCCAGCCTTGGCCATCTCTTCGCACAGCACCAGAGTGCCGCTGATGTTGTTCTGGTAGTAGGTGAGCGGGATCTGGCTCGACTCCCCGACCGCCTTGAGACCGGCGAAGTGGATGACCGATTCGATCTGGTGGTTGGCGAACAGCTGCTGCAGGCAGGCTCTGTCCAGCACATCCCCTTCGACGAAGGTGACCGGCTTGCCGGTGATCTGCTCGACCCGCTTGAGTGACTCCGGTGAGGAGTTGGATAGGTTGTCGAGTACCACGACCTGCTGCCCCGCGCCGAGCAGCTCAACCAGGGTGTGGGAGCCGATATAGCCGGCGCCCCCTGTGACCAGTATTGTCATTTTTTATCCCGTGTTCTGGTGAAACTGGGGCAGAGTCTAGCGCCCCTGTCTACTTGGGAAAAGGTTGGGATACCGATGACGCTTTCACCGCACCTCACAAAAGCCTTCACCACGCCTCAATAATCGAGACTGATATCCCCTTTCGCGGTGCAGGAGCAGGCCAGAGCAACGCCGCTCTCCAGATCCTGCGCACTCAAGGTCATCACGCTCTGGCGTTCGATGTCACCTGTGGTGGTGCAACGACAGCTGCCACATACCCCGGCGCGGCAAGCAGCCATCATGGTTTCGCCCGCCGCTTCCAGCGCCGCCAGCAGGGTCTGACCCGGCAGGATTTTCACTTTCTTGCCGCTCTTTTTCAGGGTTAGCCAGAAGTGGTCGCTGGCGGTAGCAGCGGGCTCTGCGGGAGGAAGACCGAAGGACTCCTGATGCAGCTGCTCTGGTGGCAGCCCGAGTTCTGCCAGCATGGTACTGACCGCCGCCATATAGGGGGCCGGGCCGCAGAGATAGACATGGCGTTCGCGCAGATCTGGGGCCAGTTCGGCCAGCATGGCGGGGGTGAGTCGGCCAATCCAGGGGTGATCTGCTGGGGCATTTTCCAGAATCAGGGTATGCCGTACACCGGCATGGGCTTCGGCCAATGCAGCCAAGTCATCTGCGAAGATCACATCTGCTGGCGAGCGGGCGCTATGGATAAAGCGGATATCGGCATCCGGCCGTTTGGCTAGCTCGTCCCGCAACATGGCCCACATGGGGGTGATGCCGGAACCAGCGCTCAAGAGCAGCGGCCGCTCGCAGGGCAGGGCGGTCAGGTTGAAATCGCCGAACGGGCCATCAGCCCGGATCTTGTCTCCCACTTGCAGGGTCTGGTGCAGATGGTGGGAGACTAGCCCCACATCCTTGATGGTGACCTGCCAGCACGCATCCTGCGGGCTGGAGGAGAGGGTATAGGCGCGGCACTCCGGCTGGCCGTCAATCTCGGTATGCAGGGTGATGCACTGGCCAGACAGTACGGGAGGGAGGCTGCCGGAAAGGGGCGCCAGCTGCCAGCTCACGACGTCGTGGGTGTTCTGTTGGCGGCCAATGCAGGTGAGCGTGAGAGAGGTCATCACAAGGCTCCTTAGGTTTGAAGCGGGTTGAAAAACGTCTGGTGAAAAAGCTGGGTCCAGCAAAAAGGCGAGCCGGGCGGCTCGCCAAACGCTTACAACATGAGGTGCCGATCAGGCCGCCAGGATCTCGGCCAAGTCAGCCTCGGCCGTGGTGGTCCCTTTCAGACCGAACTGCTCTTCCAGCACCTTGAGCAGAGCCGGGGTGAGGAAGGCGGGGGCGGTCGGGCCGGTACGAATGTCCTTCACCCCGAGGGAGAGCAGGGTGAGCAGAATAACGATGGCTTTTTGCTCGAACCAGGAGAGCACCAGCGTTAGCGGCAGATCGTTGACCCCGCACTCGAACGCCTCGGAGAGTGCCAGCGCCAACTGAATGGCGGAGTAGGCATCGTTGCACTGACCCACGTCCAGCAGACGCGGAATGCCGCCGATGTCGCCAAAGTCGAGCTTGTTGAACTTGTATTTGCCGCAGCCCAGGGTGAGCAGCAGGCTGTCGCGCGGCGCCGCCTTGGCAAACTCGGTGAAGTAGGCGCGCTCGGCCTTGTCGCCGTCACAGCCACCCACCAGGAAGAAGTGGCTGATCTCTCCGGCTTTGACCTTCTCGATCACCGCGGGTGCTGCCTGCATCAGGGCGTTGCGGGCAAAGCCGATGGTGATGAAGTGCTCGAGCTCGGTGTGCTTGAAGCCTTCCAGCGCTTGGGCCTTGGCAATCACGGCGGAGAAATCATCCCCCTCCAGATGGGTTACGCCCGGCCAGCCGACGATGGAGCGGGTGAAGATGCGATCCGAGTAGTTGCCCACGTTCGGGTCGATGATGCAGTTGGAGGTCATCACCACCGCGCCCGGGAAGTTGGCAAACTCTTTCTGCTGGTTTTGCCAGGCGGAGCCGTAGTTGCCCACCAGATGGGGGTACTGCTTGAAGAAGGGATAGGCCAGTGCGGGCAGCATCTCGCCGTGGGTGTAGACATGAATGCCGGTCCCTTTGGTCTGCTCCAGAATGAGCTTGAGATCCATCATGTCGTGGCCGGAGACCAGAATGCACTTGCCGGGAATTGGCGTGACCCTGACCCGGGTCGGCTCCGGATGGCCGAAGGCGCTGGTTTCCCCCAAATCCAGCATCTCCATGATTTTGAAGTTGAGCTGACCGATCTCCATGGCACAGTTGAACAGCCGACCCATTTCGCTCGGGTCTGTGCTGAGCCAGCTCATGATGCGGTGGAATTCGGCGGCCACCTCGTCACTCTGCTGATCCAGCACCCGGGCGTGCTCCATATAGGCAGCGGCGCCCTTGAGGCCGTAGAGGCAGAGCAGACGCAGCCCCATGATGTCCTCGTTTACCTCGTTCTTGCCCCGATTGGGGGCGGCTGGTGCGGCATGGGCAAGTTGTTCCAGCAGTTCGGCACCGGGTTCGAAGTAAGCGGACTGTGGCAAGTCGTTGACCTGCACCGCCATGGCGGTCAGACGATCGGTCAACTGCTGGCGATAGGCGAGGGCCTGATTGACGTAGGCCACGATGCGATTCGAGTCGAAGTTGACGTTGGTGAGGGTGGCGAAGAAGGCCTTGGGCACGAAAGCATCGATCTCGCGATTCATGATGCCCTGCTCGCGGGCGGCCAGCGCCCAGGCGCTGAGCCCCTGCAGGGTATAGATCAGCACATCCTGCAGATCCGAGGTTTCCGCGGTCTTGCCGCACATACCTTGTGCGTAGGCACAGCCGTTGCCTGCCGGGGTACGAATTGTCTGTTCACATTGCACACAAAACATCATGCCTCTCCTAATTGGACATTTCAGTTGTCTGTTTTGTGGCGATTCTATTCCTCTCGCGAAAAACTTAATAGGTATTCAATTTGCCAATTAAGGTTCCCTTGATGTAGATCAAAAACAAAAAAAGCCGCCCAAACAGGGCGGCAAGCGGGTGGATAAAAGGAGAGACAACTCAGGTTTGCAACAGAACATAACAATCAGACGGATTGGGCCGTGGTCTGGTCAGGAGCTGTCGGCCCGGTACTTACTCAAGCCAGCATACGTACGCTGTAGTCGGCTTGGTTCACTATCAGGCCAGATAAGCACGCAGCATCCAGACCAGTTTTTCCTGCTGCTGCACATAGTCGGAGAGGATGGAGGCTGTGCCCTCATCACCGGCTTCGGCGGCCTGACCCAGAATACGGCGCTGGGCGACCAGCAGTTCGCGGAAGCTATCCAGCAGGGATTCGACACAGGCGCGGCCATCGTGCAGCCCTTTTTGCTCCGGGATGGCAGAGACTTTCAGGTAGTCGCTGAAGCTGTGCATGGGCACGCCATCCAGGGTCAGGATCCGCTCGGCCAGCGCATCGACTTTCAGCAGCAGGTCGTTGTAAATCTCTTCAAATTTCAGGTGCAGTTCGAAGAACTGGTTGCCACGGATATTCCAGTGGAAGCCGCGCACGTTCATGTAGAGGATCTGGTAGCTGGCCAGCAATTTGTTCAACTCGGCTGCCAGGGCTTGTGATTGAGCAGTATCAAGACCAATCGGGCTTTTCATCATTCACCTCCAGATTTGGAAATCGGTTTTAAATTCTCTTTCGGAACGCAGTTAGAATAACGCCTTGCAAAATGCAGGGACAATTGCTTGTGCCTAACTGTTTGATAGCTAACGGCTATCAAACAGTACGCAGCAACGGGGGCAATGGATGAGGATTAGGGGAAGTATTTTTCCAGCAGCGCCATCAGGATGGCCTGACACTCGCGGTCCGGTTTGCTATCGACCTTGCTGGCGCAAAAGTGGAGCTGAAAGGCGCCCAAGACGGCGCGGCTCTGCTCATCCCACTGGCCGCTCTGGGGCAGGCCATAGCCATAGCGGGCCAACTGCTGCTGCCACATGGCCGCATCCCAGTCGGGCAAGGGGCTGGCCAGCAACTCAGCCACCCGACCTTCATCGGGCCAGGCGCCGACTCCGTACGTCAGATAGAGCTGGCGCCAGGGGAAGTGGGGGCCGGGATCCTGCTTGCGCTCGGGGGCGACATCGCTGTGGCCCAGCACCTGGGTCGGTGGAATCTGGTAGCGGGCGACCAGCTCCCGGCTGAGTGCGCCGACGGCAGCAATCTGCTGCGGGGTATAGGGTTGCCAGCGGCGGGCATGGGGTGCCAGCGGCTCATCTTCCGCTGGATAGCCGAGGTTGACGATCTCGATGCCAAGGGAGCTGGCATTGAGCCCGGCATATTGATGCCAGCGGCTGCGTCCCGCGTGCCAGGCGCGCGCGTTGTCCGGCACCAGCTGATAGACGGTGAACGGTGTCTCGTGGCTGTCGCGGGGGAGCAGGTAGTGGGCGCTCACCTTGTGCTCCGGCTCGGTCAGCAGGCGCAGGGAGTTGGCATCATCTTCGTCGGTGTAGTGGAGGATCAGAAAGGCGATCCGCTCGTTCTGGTTGGCGCTCTGATAGCGGGTTGAGAGCTGATATTCGGACGGAGTACAACCACCCAGCAGCAGAACCAGTGGCAGAAAGAAGAGGGGAAGAAGACAGCGCCAGCACCATCCCCCTGCCACAGTCAGTCTGCTGAGCGTGGGAGGAGTGAGTTGCTGGCACATGTCGAAGGCCCGGTCTGGTCAGTCGCGCGGCTGGTTAGCCGCGGTATTTGGCCGTGAGACCGATCAGGAAGTTGCGCAGGATCTGATCCCC
Source organism: Aeromonas sp. Y318-3 (assembly GCF_027706185.1). Lineage (NCBI taxonomy): Bacteria > Pseudomonadati > Pseudomonadota > Gammaproteobacteria > Aeromonadales > Aeromonadaceae > Aeromonas > Aeromonas sp. Y318-3. Next base: position 61,551 of record NZ_JAPDCN010000016.1, on the reverse strand, counting down.
GCAATCCTGATAGTGCTTGTGATCCTTGGAGCGGAACAGGGCACTGAGTTCGGACTTGGAGAGGTTGAAGTCGGCGAGCTTGAGGGTGCCGAGCATATCCTCTTCCTTGAAGTTGAGACCGATGCGCAGCTTGCGCAGGATCATGTTGTTGTTGATCCGGTTCGGGATCACCTGGGCCGGTGCATCTTCCCGCACGCCGCGGCGGGCGATGATGAAACCGTCGAGGAACTGGCTCAGGGCCGAGTCGGGACAGGCGACATAGCCTGCCTCTTGCTCTTCACCTTCCGCCGCCTCTTTCATCAACCAGCTGTGCAGCTGGGCGTGAGTGACCGTCAGGTTGCCCTTGGCAAACATCTCGACCATCTGGTCGTTGCTGATGGTGAGGGCGTAGCGCAGACGGCGCAGAATATCGTTGTTGGTCATGCTGACTCCTGTGTAAACGGCGCAACTTTACCATCTGGCAGCCCTCGCGTCAGAAAAAGCGGGGGCCGATACAGTTCAGGTCAAGCTCATCAAGCTTTGCCGAGATAGCGGGGCGCCTCCTGGCGCACCAGTTCCAGCGCATCTTGCAGCTCCAGCAGCTCGGGTTCCAGCTCGCTGACCGGCACGCCGTCACGCAGCTGTTGCTCCAGCTGGGAGAGCAACCGTTGCAGTCCCGGTACCCCGGAATAGGCACAGCCGCCGTTGAGGCGATGGAGCTGGGCCAGCACCTCGCTATCTTCAATTTCGCCCGCCAGTGCGCTATCCAGCACCGGCTCGACCTCGTCAAAACTGGCCAGCAGCATGGTCAGCATCTCTCTGGCGAGATGCTCTTTCCCTGCCGCTTGCCGCACCGCCAGTGCCCAGTCGATCTGTTGGGCACCATTATTCTGGTGGCGGCGATGGGCAAAGTCGGTGATGAGCTGGGCCAGCATGCTCTCGTCGATGGGTTTGGCCAGATAGTCGTCCATCCCCTGCCGGATCAGCCGCTCCCGCTCGCCGGGGATGGCGTGGGCGGTCACCGCCACGATCGGGGTGGTGGTGTTGAGGGACTGGTTGCGGATCGCCTGGGTGGCGCTGATGCCATCCATGATCGGCATCTGGATATCCATGAAGATGATGTCGAACGGTTGGCTCTGGGCCTGTTTGACCGCCTCCTTGCCGTTTTTGCACACCACCACCTGACTCACCATCTCCTTGAGCATGGCGGCGATCAGTTTGAGGTTGGCGGCGTTGTCGTCCACCGCCAGCACCTTGATCGGCTGCAACTGGCGCGGCGCAGGTTGCGCGGGCAGCTTCTGGCGGCTCGATTCCGGCGAGAGCAGGGCGTGCAGCAGCTTGCGGTGGTTGACCGGTTTGGAGAGACAGTGCTGGGCGCCATGGGCCAGCATAGCTTCATAGAGCGCCGGCTCGTGGCTGCTGAGCAGCACTATGGTGTTCTGCTGCTGGCCGTTCAGTCTGTCGAGACGGCCGAGCACCTGCTGCGGCGTATGCAGGGTGCTGCTGCCGATGATCACCATCTCCTGCTCGCTCATCTCGGGCCAGGGATCATCGCTGGTCAGTGGGTGCACATCGAGGTGCCACTCCGCCAGCAGGGCGAGCAGGGAGGCTTGGGCGAAGGGATCCGGCTCCAGCAGCCAGAGCCGTTTGCCACGGATCCGATCCAGCGGTAGTTGATCGGTCTGGGGCAGGGGGGAGACCTCCACATCCAGATTGAACGAGAAGATGGATCCCTTGCCGAGCTCCGATTCAAAGCGGATCTGGCCGCCCATCTGCTGCACCAGCTTCTGGGTGATGACGAGGCCAAGGCCCGTGCCGCCATAACGGCGGGAGATGGAGGAGTCGGCCTGATTGAAGGCCTGGAACAGCTGATGTTGCTGCTCTTGGGAGATGCCGATGCCGGTATCGCGGATCTGGACGTTGAGCCTCACCTTGTGGTTGCCACTGCCGGTCTGCTCGATATGGACATCCACGTTGCCTTGCTCGGTGAACTTGATGGCGTTGCCGGTGAGGTTGGTCAGCACCTGTTGCAGACGCATGGGGTCGCCGGTGAGGTAGTCCGGCACATCGGCATCCACCCGCAGGGAGAGCTCCAGCTGCTTGTCGTGGGCGCTGGGGCCGAGCAGGTGCATGGTCTCGTTGAGGGTGTCGCGCAGGCTGAACGGGATATGCTCCAGCTGCAGCTTGCCCGCTTCCAGCTTCGAGAAGTCGAGGATGTCGTTGATGATGCCAAGCAGGTTGCGCGCCGATTTCTCGATGGTCTGCATGTAGTCGGTCTGGCTCGGGGTCAGGCTGGTTTTCAGCAACTGGCGGGTAAAACCGATGACCCCGTTGAGCGGGGTACGCAATTCGTGGGACATGTTGGCCAGAAACTCCGATTTGACCCGCGCCGCCTCCTGCGCCCGCTTCTTGGCCATGTCGAGCTCGACGTTCTGGATCTCTATCTGCTCGAGGGTTTCGCGCAGGTCAGAGGTGGCCTGATCGATATTCTGCTGCATCTCTTCGTGATATTCGGAGAGCGCCTTGGCCATGGCGTTGATGCCGTTTTTCAGCATATCCAGCTCGCCGGTGAGCTGGCCGCTGACCCGGGTATCGAGCCGCCCCTCCCTGATCTTGTGCACCGCCTGCACCATGTTGGTGATGGGCTGGGTCACGCTCTTGACCAGACGGAAGCCAAACAGGGTACTGAAGGCGACCCCGATGAGCACCATGATCACCGCAAAGAAGGTGTCGCGGTACTGCAGCAGCATGGCCCTGTCGGTCGCCATCTGCATCGAGATGTAGCCGATCATCGGCGGCTCTACATCGCTGGGCAGCGGGAAGCCATCGAGGCTGGTTTCAGCCTGGATCGGGGTGCGCAAAATGATGTCGTCCCCCTGAAACGTCACGCTGGTCAAATCCGGAATGGGTTCGCCATCGGGCAGCCTGAGCCGGGTGAAATCCCGGTGGTAGTTCGAGGTGACGAACAGCTGGTTGTCCTGGGTGAAAACCGCGATGGACTTGATGAAGGGGGAGTTCTTGCGATGGGTCAGGCCAATCAGCCGCTTGAGGGATTCGCGACTGTGCTGGGTCATCCCGTATTCACTGGCGATCGCCAGCGGTTCGATGATGTTGATCCCCTGATCAATGAGGTTGTTTTCCAGCTGCTGGTAGCGGTGGAAGGTGAAGTAACCGGCCATCAGGCCACCGATGATCAGGGTCGGCAGGATGGTGAAGGCGAGAACGCGTGCTCTCAGGCCATATTTGGTCATACGAACAGGCCACCAGTGAACAGGGTTGGCGATAGGGTTGATGGCAATACACGGGCTCTGTGGCCGTATTTGGTCATACTATTATTCTTGTGGGACAATACCCGGCAGCAGATTCCACAATCATGACATAGCCACCTATAGGCACCAAGTTTTATGGCCCAGTTTTTCAAGCCCCAAAAGAAGTCCACCCAGCTCCAACGCATTGAATTTACGATAGACACCCTCGATCACCACTGCGTCGGTATCGGTCGCCATCAGGGCAAGGCGATCTTCGTCGAAGGGGCGCTGCCCGGCGAGACCGTCAAGGCACGCATCACCGAAGAAAAAAAACAGTATGGCCACGCCGCCTTGCAACAGGTGGTGACCCCGGCGGCTAATCGTATCGCCCCCTTTTGCAGCCACTATCGCGAGTGCGGCGGTTGCAGTGCCCAGCACATGTCGGTTGCCGATCAGCAAGCGGCCAAGGCGGCCGGACTGGTCAGCCTGTTCGAGCGGTTGGGCAACATCAAGGCGCCGGCGCTGGAGCCGGTACTGACCGGTGAGGATCGTGCCTACCGTCGGGTCTGTCGTCTGGCCATCAAATTTGACAAGAACGGTCGCTGCACCCGGGTCGGTTTCCGCCGTCGCAACAGCAACGATCTGGTGGAAATCGAAGGGTGCCCTGTGCTGGCCGAGCCGCTCTCTGCGCTGATTGCCCCGCTGCGTGAGTGCGTCAATCGCCTCAAGAGCCAGCGCGAGCTGGGCCATGCGGAGCTTATCCAGGCCGAGCAGGGGCTCATGATGCTGCTGCGTCACACCGGCCGCCCTAATGAGGCGGATCGCGCCCTGCTGGTGGAGTTTGCAAAAGCGCAGGGGATCGACCTCTATCTGCAAGCGGCCGATGATCGCATCGAAGCGCTGCAGCAACAATTTTCCCCATCCTATTCGCTGGATGGCCTGTCTCTTGCATTTGCTCCGGGTGACTTCATTCAGGTCAACGGCCCCATCAACCAGAGCATGGTTGAGCAGGCGCTGACATGGCTCGGGGCGAGCAAGGATGACAAGGTGCTCGATCTCTTCTGCGGTATCGGCAACTTCACCCTGCCGCTGGCCCGTCAGGCTCGCGAAGTGGTGGGTGTGGAAGGTGAACTGGCCATGGTGCAGCGGGCCGAAGAGAATGCCCGTCGCAACGGCATCACCAATGCCCGTTTCTACAAAGCTGACCTGAGCGATGACATTGTCGGCATGTCCTGGGCGCGGGAAGGGTTTGATCTGGTGCTACTGGATCCGGCTCGTCCCGGCGCGCTGGAAGTGATGGGACACGTCGTGAAACTTTCACCCAAGCGGGTGGTCTACGTCTCCTGTAACCCGGTCACCCTGGCGCGGGACAGTCAGGTACTGGTGAAAGGGGGTTATCGTCTGGTGCGCCTCGGCATGCTCGACATGTTCCCTCACACCGGTCATCTGGAGTCCATGGCGCTGTTTGAACGGGAGTAAATGACTCATCAGTTCGGCGATGCGGATATGTAATCTGGCGTGTCTGCGTCTGTTTGAGCTGATGTGATTGGGGTAATCTAGACCCTCGTCGTTCGGCAGGGCCTGTTGGCGCGCTCTATTGTCTTTCTGGACAATATGCCTTGAAAAGTGCGCTGGATATCCCCATTTGAGGCAATCTCATGAGGGGGGAAAGTGACAGCTTTCGGCCCGATAATTTAAAGGATTGATACCATGGTTGCGGTTCGCGATATTCATTTGAAAGACAACTTCACCCTGGAAGAGTGGGTCAGCTCGCTCTCCTTGAGTGACAGTGAAAAGGATCAGCTGCGAACCGTCTACCAGTATTGTCTGACGCTCGGTGACGAGGCGCTGACCAGCAAGCTGCTGGTACGCGGCATCGAAATGGTGGGCATCCTGCAGATGCTCAGCATGGATATCGGCACTCTCAAAGCGGCCATCATCTACCCCTTCGTCGAAGCCGGTCTCATCAGCCAGGAGCGGATGGACGAGGACTTTGGCTCCAAGATCGCCAAGCTGGTGGAAGGGGTGCTGGAGATGGAGGCCATCCGCTCTCTGCAAACCCTCCATCGCAGCGAAACCTCGCCGGAGCAGGTCGACAACGTGCGTCGCATGTTGCTCGCCATGGTCGAGGATGTGCGCGCCGTGGTGATCAAGCTGGCGGAGCGGATCGCCTGCCTGCGGGAAGCGAAGACGGCAGATGAAGAGACCCGGGTGCTGATGGCCCAGGAGATCACCAACATCTATGCACCGCTCGCCAACCGTCTGGGCATCGGCCAGCTCAAGTGGGAGCTGGAAGATCTCGCCTTTCGTTACCTGCACCCGGATACCTACAAACAGATCGCCAAGCAGCTCGACGAGAAGCGGCTCGACCGCGAGCGCTACATCCGCGAGTTTGTGCAATCCCTGCGTAATGGGTTGAAAGAGGCGGGAGTTGACGCCGAGGTGTACGGTCGGCCGAAACACATCTACAGCATCTGGCGCAAGATGCAGAAGAAGCACCTCGAATTCAACGAGTTGTTCGATGTGCGCGCGGTGCGGGTAGTGACCAAGCGGCTGCAGGATTGCTATGCGGCGCTCGGTATCGTCCATACCCAGTTCCACCACATTCCTCGCGAGTTTGACGACTATGTCGCCAACCCCAAACCGAACGGCTATCAGTCGATCCACACCGTAGTGGTGGGGCCGGAGGGCAAGACCGTCGAGATCCAGATCCGTACCGACCAGATGCACCAGGATGCCGAGCTCGGCGTCGCGGCGCACTGGCGCTACAAGGAAGGGGCGCAGGCTGGCGGCAAGGCCAACACCTTCGAAGACAAGATCGAGTGGCTGCGCAAGCTGCTCGCCTGGCAGGAAGACCTCTCCGAGAGCGGCTCCCTGCTGGAAGATCTGCGCAGTCAGGTGTTCGAGGACAGAGTCTACGTCTTCACCCCGAAAGGGGATGTCATCGACCTGCCGGCAGGCGCCACCCCGCTCGATTTTGCCTATCACGTCCATAGCATGATCGGCCACCGCTGCATCGGCGCCAAGATTGATGGCCGCATCGTGCCGTTCACCTACGCGCTGCAGACCGGCGATCAGGTGGAGGTGATCACCCAGAAAGAGCCGAACCCGAGCCGCGACTGGATGAACCCCAACGCCGGCTTCCTGCGCTCCAGCCGGGCGCGGGCCAAGGTGGCGACCTGGTTCAGAAAACTGGATCGGGACAAAAATATCGTGGCCGGTCGCGAGCTGTTCGAGAAGGAGCTGGATCGCCACAACCTCAGCATGTCCAAGATCGACAAGGGCAACATGCTGCGCCGCTTCAATCTGGAGAGCACCGACGATCTGCTGGCCGGTATCGGCAGCGGCGATATCCGCATCAACCAGGTGCTCAACTATCTCGACACCTGCTACAACAAGCCGACGGCGGAAGAGGAAGATCGCCGCCTGTTGGAGAAGCTGGAGCAGAAGGCCAATGCGCCGATGCGCCACAAGCCCAAGGATCACATAGTGGTGGAAGGGGTCGGCAACCTGATGACCCATATTGCCCGCTGCTGCCAACCCATTCCGGGGGACTCCATTCAGGGCTTTATCACCATGGGGCGCGGGGTGTCCATTCACCGGGAAGATTGCGAGCAGCTCAAGGAGCTGTCACGCCGCAACCCCGAGCGGCTGATCGATGCGGTGTGGGGGGAGAACTACTCCGGCGGCTACGGCCTCACCATCAGGATCATCTCCAACGATCGCTCCGGCTTGCTGCGTGATATCACGACCGTGCTGGCCAACGAGAAGATCAATGTGATGGGGGTGCGCTCACGCTCCAACGTGCGCGAGCAGACCGCCGAGATCGACATGGAGCTGGAGATTTACAACATCAACGCCTTCAACCGGGCGTTGGCCAAGCTCAGTCAGCTCAATGACGTAATTAGCGCCAAGCGGCTTTGATAGCGAACCGACCGGCCCCAGTGGCCGGTCTGCATTTACGACCCTTTTTGAACAAATCGAAAGCGAATATCCCATGTCCCAACGTTATGACCTCTCCCAACTGCTCGACATGAGATTGCTCGACTGCGCGGCCTGATGTCGCTTCATCCCCATTTAACGAATCGAAAGTGAGTAGCCCATGTCCCAACGTTACGATCTGCCCCAACTGCTCGATATCATGGCTCGTTTGCGTGATCCGCAAAACGGCTGCCCCTGGGATCTGAAACAGAACTTCCAGACTATAGTGCCGCACACCCTGGAAGAGGCCTACGAGGTGGCCGATGCCATCGAGACCGAGGATTGGCAGGGGCTGAAAGGGGAGTTGGGGGATTTGCTGTTTCAGGTGGTGTTTTACGCCCAGCTGGGTAAAGAGCGGGGCTTGTTCGACTTCGCCGATATCGTGGAGACGGTGAGTGAAAAACTCATTCGCCGTCACCCCCACGTTTTTTCCGATGCAGATCTCTCCAGCGAGCAGGCGGTAAAAGCGAACTGGGAGGCGGAAAAGGCCAAAGAGCGGGCGGCCCTCGACAAAGAGAGCGTGCTGGACGATATCCCGCTCTCGCTGCCTGCCTTGACCCGAGCCGCCAAAATTCAGAAACGCTGCGCCACCGTGGGTTTTGACTGGAAGACGTTGGGGCCTGTGGTGGACAAGATCCACGAAGAGATCGACGAGGTGATGGAAGAGGCATTGATGGCCGATGTGGACGAGGCGAGGGTGAGCGACGAGCTCGGTGACCTGCTGTTTGCCACCGTCAATCTGGTGCGTCATCTGGGCAAGGATCCGGAGCAGGTGCTGCGAGGCGCCAACGCCAAGTTCGAACGTCGTTTTCGTCAGGTTGAGCAGATAATCGCCGCAGAAGGGTTGAAAATGACCGATTGCACCCTCGAAAAGCTCGATGCCGCCTGGGATAAGGCGAAGGAAACCGAGCAAAGTTGATTTGGCGCAAGATGGGGGGGCGGTGAGCCTGATAGATTTTTGCTCATTGTTTGGGAGAGGGGTTTTTGGTATACTGTTTCCCCGTCCTGCTTCATCCCCGAAGCACCCCTTAAAATTCCCTAAACTTCTTTCAGGTTCAGCATGACGACCAAATATATTTTTGTTACTGGTGGCGTTGTTTCATCCCTCGGCAAAGGCATTGCCGCAGCTTCTCTGGCAGCCATTCTGGAAGCCCGTGGTCTGGATGTGACCATCATGAAACTGGACCCGTACATCAACGTGGATCCGGGCACCATGAGCCCGACCCAGCATGGTGAAGTGTTCGTAACCGAGGACGGGGCCGAAACCGATCTGGATTTGGGCCACTACGAGCGTTTCATCCGCACCAAGATGACCCGTCGCAACAACTTTACCACCGGCCGTATCTACGCCGACGTACTGCGTAAAGAGCGTCGTGGTGACTATCTGGGCGCCACCATTCAGGTTATCCCGCACATCACCAACGCCATCAAGGAGCGGGTGATTGCCGGTGCCGAAGGCCATCAGGTTGCCATCGTCGAAGTGGGCGGTACCGTAGGTGACATCGAGTCCCTGCCGTTCCTCGAAGCCATTCGTCAGCTGGCTGCCGAAGTTGGCCGCAACAATGCCATGTTCATGCACCTGACGCTGGTTCCTTACCTGGCCGCAGCCGGTGAAGTGAAGACCAAGCCGACCCAGCACTCCGTTAAAGAGCTGCTCTCCATCGGTATCCAGCCGGATGTGCTGATCTGCCGCTCCGACCGTGCCATTCCGGCCAACGAGCGTGCCAAGATCGCCCTGTTCTGCAACGTGCCCGAGCGCGCCGTCATCTCCATGAAAGACGTCGACTCCATCTACAAGATCCCGGCACTGCTGAAATCCCAGAATCTGGACTCCTACTTCACCGAGCGTTTCGGTCTGGAGTGCAAAGAAGCTGACTTGTCCGAGTGGGAACAGGTTATCTACGAAGAGGCCAACCCGACTGGTGAAGTGACCATCGGTATGGTCGGCAAGTACGTCTCCCTGCCGGACGCTTACAAGTCCGTCAACGAGGCGCTCAAGCACGGTGGTCTCAAGACCCGTCACTCCGTCAACATCAAGTACATCGACTCTCAGGATATCGAGACCCGTGGCGCCGAGCTGCTGGAAGGTCTGGACGCGATCCTGGTGCCGGGTGGCTTCGGTGAGCGTGGTGTGGAAGGCAAAATTCTGGCTGCCCAGTATGCCCGCGAGAACAAGATCCCCTACCTGGGTATCTGCCTCGGCATGCAGGTTGCCATGATCGAATTCGCTCGCAACGTAGCGGGCATGGAAGGGGCTCACTCCTCCGAATTCAAGAAAGATTGCGCGTATCCGGTCGTCGGCCTCATCACCGAATGGGTGGATGAAGAAGGTAACGTCGAGACCCGTACCGAGAAGTCCGATTTGGGCGGTACCATGCGTCTGGGTTCCCAGCTCTGCCACCTGGTCGAAGATTCCAAAGTGCGTCAGATGTACGGCAGCCCGACCATTTACGAGCGTCACCGTCACCGTTACGAAGTCAATAACAAGCTGCTGCCGCAGATTGAAGCGGCAGGTCTGAAAGTGACCGGTCTCTCCGCCGACAAGAAGTTGGTGGAAATCATCGAGATCCCGGATCACCCCTGGTTCGTGGCTGCGCAGTTCCACCCGGAGTTCACCTCTACTCCTCGTGATGGCCACGCTCTGTTCGCCGGTTTTGTGAAGGCGGCAGGCGAGTATCAGAAGCGTAATTTGAAGTAATTGAAAATAAATGCGGTTGGGGCACTGTGCCACAGCCGCTTTTTTTGGCATATTTTTGTTGTTTTTTTACGAAACCTGAGGAAATACACATGTCCAAGATCGTTAAAGTGATCGGTCGTGAAATCATCGACTCCCGTGGTAACCCGACCGTTGAGGCCGAAGTTCACCTGGAAGGTGGTTTTGTTGGTATGGCAGCCGCTCCGTCTGGCGCGTCCACCGGTTCCCGCGAAGCGCTGGAACTGCGTGACGGCGACAAGAGCCGTTTCCTGGGTAAAGGCGTGCTGAAAGCCATCGAAGCCGTAAACGGCCCGATCGCTCAAGCTCTGCTGGGTAAAGATGCCAAGGACCAGGCCACCGTTGACCAGATCATGATCGACCTCGACGGTACCGAGAACAAATCCAAGTTCGGCGCCAACGCCATCCTGGCTGTTTCCCTGGCTAACGCCAAAGCTGCCGCTGCTGCCAAAGGCATGCCGCTGTACGCCCACATCGCCGAGCTGAACGGCACCCCGGGTGTTTACTCCATGCCGCTGCCGATGATGAACATCATCAACGGTGGTGAGCACGCCGACAACAACGTCGACATCCAGGAGTTCATGATCCAGCCGGTTGGCGCCAAGACCCTGAAAGAAGCCGTTCGCATGGGCGCAGAAGTGTTCCACAACCTGGCCAAAGTGCTGAAGTCCAAGGGCTACAACACTGCAGTTGGTGACGAAGGTGGTTTCGCTCCGAACCTGAAATCCAACGCCGAAGCGCTGGAAGTTATCGCTGAAGCCGTTGCCGCTGCCGGTTACAAACTGGGCACCGACATCACCCTGGCTATGGACTGCGCAGCTTCCGAGTTCTACGACGCAGAGAAGAAAGAGTACAACCTGAAAGGCGAAGGTCGTGTCTTCACCTCCAACGGTTTCTCCGACTTCCTGGCTGACCTGACCACCAAGTTCCCGATCGTCTCCATCGAAGATGGCCTGGACGAATCTGACTGGGAAGGTTTCGCCTACCAGACTGCTGAACTGGGCAAGAAAATCCAGATCGTGGGTGACGACCTGTTCGTAACCAATACCAAGATCCTGAAGCGCGGTATCGACAACGGCATCGCCAACTCCATCCTGATCAAGTTCAACCAGATCGGTTCCCTGACCGAAACTCTGGCTGCCATCAAGATGGCCAAAGACGCTGGCTACACTGCCGTCATCTCCCACCGCTCCGGTGAGACCGAAGACGCGACCATCGCCGACCTGGCTGTTGGTACCGCTGCAGGCCAGATCAAGACCGGTTCCATGAGCCGTTCTGACCGTGTTGCCAAGTACAACCAGCTGATCCGTATCGAAGAAGCTCTGGGTGCCAAAGCTCCTTTCCGCGGTCTGAAAGAAGTTAAAAACCAGGCTTAATTTGCTGGTTTGCCAGCTTCGGCTGGAATGAAAAAAAACCGGAACCCAAGGGTTCCGGTTTTTTTATGCCTGAGCCTTGCCACAACGCTCTGAGAGGCGAGGGTGTTGTGCCTCTGGTCTCGGGTCAGATAAAGGGGAGCATGCGCTGATAGCGCCCTGCATGCACCTTGAAGCCCAGCTTTTCAAACAGGGCGATAGAGCGGACGTTATCTGCATCGATATCTGCGGTGAGGTGGGTGACTCCCAACGTGCTGGCGTGGGCGAACAGCAATCCCAGCGCTTCCGACATAAACCCTCTGCGCCAATAGGCCGCATTGAGCAGGCAACCTACCTCGCAGTAGCGGCCCGCCTCGCTGAAACTGTGCAGGCCGCAGGTGCCGATCACCTTGTTGCCCTCCCGCTCGACAATCGCCCACTCCAGCGACTCCCCCATTTGCTCCAGCCGCACCACGCTCGCCATCAACTGCGCCACCATGGCGGGAGAGGTAAAACAGGGATCAGAGGCAAACTCCATGGTCAGCGGATTGCCATAAATCTCGAACAGATCGGCAGCATCCTGCGGGCCAATGGTGCGCAGTACAATCCGTGTGCCGGTTAAGTCGGGCTTCATAAATCTCCTTGGGGAGTGTTACGCCAGCAGAGATACAGGTAAAAAATGAGACAGCGTGAAAGTCGGTCTCTGAAGGCAACTGGCACTATCACGAAATATTTCTATCGCGAGCGTCCGATTACGCTTCGCTAATCGAACCTACGGGCTGACGCGCCTTGGATCGCGCCAAAGCGTTTGATATAAACCCCGCAAGGGGATCTTCCGATTACTGGTGATGTATTGGCGGGGATATTCGCGATTGTCCGAATACGCTGCGCTATTCGAACCTACGGGCTAGCCTTCCTCTTTAATACAAGCACCATTAGTTGACAATAATATCTTATCAATCAGTTTTTCAATATCTCCAGTATAACCTGATGATGCAATTGTTATCTCTCTGTGATCGTCTGTCGCTACCAAGCATTCAACATATGCTTTCCCAGTATTTATTCTTATTGCGCGTAATCTGATGGGAGCTGTTGCTGCACATAGCTCTTGACTTACATTTTTCCCTATCTTTTTTAGAAGACGTTCATTTTTATTCCAGACGACCTTATATTTACTTCTCGGAATTGAGTAGACAAATATTGTAGAGAACATAGCCATCACCAGAAAAGTAAGCACTAGTATCAGCCAACCCCAGATGCCAAAAATTGGTTTCGAAGAGGTTAGTTCGCCAGCGATCAGTAGCAATGAAAATATTGTACAAGCAATGCTGACTACTGCGCCAAGCCAGCTTATTATGGTTGAGTTACTTTCGTACAATATGGTTTCTTGTGGTGGCATCATATGTTTGTTTCCGATCTTTTTTATAGCAAAATAAAATCAAAATGATTAGGGAGTGTACTGCCAGAATCATTAAATACTTAGCCAGCACTTCAAAAGTGCCGCATCAAGGCGGCTAATCTCAATCCAGCAAGAGGAGCTTCCGAACCTTGCTTATTTCGTGGTGGGTTATTTGCGTTTTTCCGAATGCGCTTTGTTATTCATTAGCTCTGTATCTATTTTGTTTGAAAAATCGGAGAAATTACCCAAGTCAAATGGGGCATAAATTTTCTTGCGACCGTTGGTGCGAATAACCAGGCAATTTACTATTAGTAACATTTCCATGCTCACGCTGACCATCTCTGCATATGGTATGGATACTTTCCGAAAGAAGCGGTTTCTACCTACAACACCCTCACTTCTTACTTCGACAGAAAACAATCTGGAGGCTTGAGCCATTGCGAACAATACAACGAAGGATGCTAGCAGGATTTTTAAATATTGGTAAAAGAGCCAAGAGCCCAACTCCATGTCGAGTTGGGTTTTGTATGTACTGAGTGCAACAAACCCGGAAAAAATCAATGTGATAAATATAAAGAACCGCTTGCTCATGGAGAGTAATGGTGGTTTCCAATTTAATGAATATTTCATGGTGTATTCCAGTTGGATGAAAATAACGTCCGCTTAATCAGTGAATGGCAGAGGATCTACACCTTGTCAGGAAAGCTTGCTATAGACATAGTGGATTGTCCAAATTTTTTGGGGCCGATTTATTCGCAATTGTCCGAATACGCTTCGCTATTCGAACCTACGGGCTAAAACAACGCATAGTGAATGTGCCATGCGTTGCGAATCCCTCTTGAACAGTTTGTTAGGTTATAGGGCTTGAGGTGACAATACCAGTTTCAAACCATTTCTTTATTACGTAATCGTAAAATGCATCGTTTGGTTTTGAACCACAAACATTTACAAGTTCATGACCAGTCTGAGTTAAAAGAGCAGATCCTAAACTAATTTGATTGTCTTTCTGCTGGTTAAAATAAAGGTCGGTAGGCTTACCATAGTAATGAAATCGTTCGTATTGACCGAGCCTTCTTCTAACATAACCCGCTGTTGGCTCAAACGAAATTAATCCTATTGCATCAAGGTGTGTTAGGTTAGAAAAGTTCACTCCAGCATCATTATAAATATCATCATTTACGTCAAATATCATCGGGATGCAGTTACCATGAAACCAGACAAATTGGCAGAAATCTGTGAACATTTTTGCATCCTTCTTATCCATCGATGCTACAAAATCAACAGTTCGTTTGGAGAAAGTTCCAGGTTGATTAGCCTCGTTGGACAACAACTTAGACCATAGTGACTGCATTTCCAAGTCAGATACATTTTCACATTTAGAGAAAAAATGAGCTACCCAATCTTCGTCTAGAGCATCGGTATTGGAGTCATCGGGAAGCTCTTTAATAGCTTGTGCGGTTATTTTTTCTATATTTTGTTGCTTTTTAGATTCTTGAACTAACACTCTCTGCATTGCTCTTTGTTCTATTTCTGACAGTTCTAACTGAGCTAAAAGCTTTATCTTATCAGCTTCGGCATTGGCTTTAGCCAGCTTTTTGATTTTTCTCGGCTCATATAGAACTCCAACTGCATTAGATATTTTCTCAATCAAAACCGTTGCTGGCTTAGAGATATCACCTAAATTAACCACAGAATTACCTTCACTCAATGTTTAACTCCTCTTTTAACCTAGCAGTGATTAGATGGAAGGCGGTACTAATCCGTTATCAGGGCATTCCATATAACTCCGTAACACCTCCATCGTCGCCAAATCACGCTTGCGTGAACAGGTCAGAAATAAAGATGAGGCCGTTGCCATGTTGGGTGGGTCATTGTGGGCTGCGTTCACTTATCCATTCCATCCGGCATGGCTACCGCCCCTGAATTTCAGCCTCCAGTCTGCTGCGTTTCACCAACGGGATGGGGTTGGCATGGCTCATGGGAGACTCCGACGAGGCAAGTGTTGCCAAATGGCAATATTAACCATGGCGCTGTGGAGAGAAAGCTCAATATTTATATTTTCTGTGCAAGATCAATAAATTAATCAAATGTCACCCGCGATTGATGACGCGCCGACATAGCGTGAACAGCCATTCTTGATCTATCACCATAGAATATTCATGGTTATATCTGGCTTGAACCAGCATAAAACTCTTTGTTATTGTCCGCCTCCCCTGCTGAAACAGCTTATTTATCTATAAATCAACAAGATAGCATTATGCGGTGGCGTCGCGGGGGCATCTGCTATCGGGAAGGAGAGTTATGAAGTCGCAGTTCAAAGTGGCGCTGGCCATGTTGGCCCTGTTCGTCGTCCAAGGCTGCACAGCCCCGGATTCATCCACCAAGCGCAATGCACCCGGCCCAGTGCTGACAGTGCATTACGAAAGTGCCCCCCTGATCCCCGTCACCATCGCCGGTGAGCAGTACCAGTTTTTGCTGGATACCGGGGCCAGTATCACCTTTATCGATCGTCGTCTGGCCAGCCGCTTCAAGACGCTGACCTTAAGCGAATTGCCCAGGGCCTATCAGGCTGATTTTGCCAGTGTGAACAGCGTTTCGAGCCAACTGGGCAGCGAGCAGCTTGGCTTTGTTGAGCCGCAGCCCTTCTCGGTGGGGTCGGTCACCATTGATGACAGCGATTTGTGGGCAACCGTTGATTTCGATCTTTTCTCCCAGTCTCTCGGCAGCCGTATCGATGGCATCCTCGGGATCGACACCATCCGCCGTTTCAACTGGGTGTTTGATCGCGACAAGCATCAGCTAACTGCTTTGCTGACGGCACCATCGGCTGCCATGTTCGAGCGTTGCATCGGCTATGAAGATAGCTACAACCGTTCCCCGGCAATGTATCTGACCCACGGCGAGAGCAGCGTGCGCATGTATCTGGATACCGGGGCCGATCAGAGCTATGCCGACCATGCCTTTATCGACTTTATGGCCAGTCAGAAGGCGATCTCTGGCGAAGATGCGATGCCACGCAAAGGGGTGGACGCCAGCGGTATGGTGGAGGGGCATGAACATATCCTCACCGGCCTGCACTTTGATGAGCGCCAGCTCGGTGAGCTGCGCGTGTCGGAAAACAGCAATGAGCAGTATGGTCTGGGGCTGGATTTTGTTAACCGCTTCAATCGCTTTGCGATCATGCCCGGGCGGATGATGCTCTGCTACGACGCCGACAGCCTGGCGCGCAAAGTGCCGCCAATCCTGCGCAATATCGGGGTGCGCTTTGATGGCGAGCATCTGCAGGTCTACTACAGCGACGAACGGGATCTTGCCCCCTATGGTCTGGCCAACGGCGACATTCTGGAACAGATCAACGGGGTGGCTTATCGTCCCCTCGATATCGACAAGGTGCGTGAGCTGCTCAGCACCGGCAAGCCGGGGTCGCTCAAGTTGCGGATTGTGCGTGAAGGAAAACCGCTGGATATCGCCATCTAGTCAAGTTGGGGGGCGGCAAGACGAGCCGCCCCCATGAGCCTCAGCCCTTGGTCGGATTTTCCATGCAGGTGAGGGTTGGCTGGCCGTAACGCTCCAGCGTGGCGTCGTCCCCCTTGGTGAAGAAGGTGAGGTTTTGCCCTTCATAGCGGGCGCCGCTGGCGCTGGGGGCTTCATAGGCGAGCACTTGTTGCTGCTTGTCGCCCTCGCTCAGGTTGATCACCGCGGCGGGCAGCTTGGCATCGTTATAGAAGTAGGTGGAGAGAGTGACGCTCTTGCCGCACTGGTAGTTGACCGGTGCCGGCACCATCAGCTGGCCGCCGCTGATCTGCAGTTCGGTGATCCGCAGCAGGTAGTTATCCTCCACACACTGGCGCAGATCCTGCCCCTTCCAGCAGTCGTTGCGACCTTTGATCCAGCCGCGCTGCATGGCGCGCTCTGTCTTGAGCTGCTCGGGAGAGAGCGCTGCAATCGCCTTGGGGTAGAGGGCCGCCAGTTCGTTATCAAGGGCGGCCAGTCCGGCATCCTTGCAGATCAGGGTTTCGACCGACCCGGATGCTTTGGTGCAGTCAAAGGAAGGGGTTGCGGCGCTAGCCAGCAGAGGGGCAAACAGCAGGGCGGCAAGCAAGGTCTTGTTCATCGATAGATTTCAGCAATGAGGAGAGCATATCTGCCTACTACAGCACACTCTACAGGGCAATGCAGCAGGGGAGCCGAGCGCATTTTGCTCTGCTGAATGGCTGCCAAGCGGAAAAACCCGACACTCCTGGCCGGAATGTCGGGTTTTTTGTGGCCGCGATAAAGGGGGGAGGCGGGTTGCCCGGTCGATCAGGCCAGCGCCAGTTGCTGACTGCGGGCGCGCCACAGCCGCTCGTGGAAGAAGAACACCACGGTGTTGATGGCCGGTTCGATCATCGCCATCACGCCGCCGGTGAGCAGCTCGCCGCTCAGCAGGAAGGCAACCCCGAAGGCCACCGAGAAGTGGACCACCGCGAAGCTGCTGGTCTTGGCCTGCAGGCTGTGATTTGGTCTGAGCTTGTGCCAGCCAAGGTCATGAAAGTAGAAGGCGACCGTGTTGACGGCGGGCTCGATCAGGGCGATCAGGCTGGCGGTCAGCAGTTCACCGGTCAGCAGGTAGGCCACGGTAAAGGCGACACTGAAGTGCAGGATGGCAAAGCTGATGGTCTTTTTCATGATGGCGGCTCCCTCTGTTGATGATGAGAGTATCCACCGAAACGAGATTAAATGAAAACCATTCTCATCTATTGCCAAAATAGAGAGAACCTATCAACGGGCGAGTTGCCGGTGCGGTTCAGCGGTTGCCAATCGCAACCAAGGCGATAAAGTACAGGTTCTTCACACTTGCCCATGAAAAAGGATCTTTCATGAATATCAATGCCACCCTGCTTGGCCAGTTCATTGCGTTGCTGATGGTCATCGTCGGCGTCATCGCCTGGCGACTGGCGCGCCGCAAGAGCGAGCATCCGGCGCTGGTCACCCTTATCTGCTCTCTGCTCTGCCTGTTTCCGCCCTTTGGCCTGCTGGCCCTGTTGCTGGTTGCGCTGAAACAGGATCTGCCCGCCCGTTCATAGGGCGCGCTGGTTCAGGCTGCCGCATACACCGGCTGCACCAATAGAAAAAGCCCCGTGATGGGGCTTTTGCGTTTCAACTCGGTGGTCGCCTTGGGGCGGGGGATTAACCCTCGGCCTTGTTGAGCCACTCCACCTTGTACTGGGCGCCGGCGCCCTGCGCCAGCTTGGCACACAGCGGTTTGAGGAAGGCTTCGATCTGCTCGTCCAGCATCCAGGGCGGGCTGATGATCAGCATGCCTGAGCCGTTCATGCCCCAATCGGTGGTCTGACCGGCCACTTCCAGCTCGGCGACCAGGACGTTGCCGAAGTTCTCGCGCTTGATGGCGCGCAGCATGTCGCGGGATTTGTCCGCCTCCTGCCCGAGGATGGGATACCAGAGGGCGTAGATGCCGGTCGCCCAGCGTTTCTGCGCCTTTTTCAGGGTATCGACCACGGCGAAGTAATCTTCTTTGAGCTCATAGGGCGGGTCGATTAGCACCAGCCCGCGGCGCGGGGTGGGCGGCAGCAGGGCGATCAGCCCCTCGAAGCCATCACGGTGGTGTACGGCCACGCGGGGGTCATAGCCCATGTTGGCGCGTAGATCTTCGACCTCGTTGTTGTGCAGCTCCATCAGCGCCAGCTTGTCCTGCTCGCGGGTGAGGCGGCGGGAGAGCTCCGGCGAGCCGGGGTAGTAGTGCAGCTGGCCATCGCTGTTCATCTCCTCGATAACGCCGAGATAGGGGGCCATGGCAGACCACTGGGCCCGCTCGTCCCACAGGCGGCCGATGCCGTCGGCATACTCGGCCTTCTTCTGGGACCAGTCGCCGCGCAGGTCGTAGAGACCGCCACCGGCATGGGTGTCCAGCACGATGAAGGGTTTCTCCTTCTTCTTGAGGGACTCGATGATCAGGGCCTGAACGGCGTGTTTCAGCACGTCGGCATGGTTGCCGGCGTGAAAGGCGTGGCGGTAGCTCAGCATATTAGATCTCTGAGGGGGCCCTGCTGGGCACCCAGTAACGATAGATAGTTCAACAAATTGCGGCTGTTGCCGCGAAACAGGGAGAGGCTGCGCAGGGTCTGCAACAGGACGCCCTGTTGCAGCCGCTCCAGCTCCAGCTCGTGGGCCAGCATCGACTGATACTGCTGCTCGCCGAGTCGCATCTTGGCGCTCTGGCGCAGGGCGCGCCACGGGGTCAGCACCGCTTCGGTCTGCGCCAGCGCCGGTTGCAGGTCGGTGAGATCGACCACGATGCCGAGTTGATCGAGCCGGTGCAGCAGCAGCGCGAGATTGACGTTGCCCCCCTGCTCCTGCACGGTGAGCCAATCCTGGCTGCGCTCACCGTAGACCTTGCCGCTCCAGTGCCAGAAGCCGATCGGCGTCGGCAATTCGTGGACCGCGACCCGCTCGCTGGCCATCAGCTGTTCGTCACGCAAAGAAGGCTTGCTCCATGGTTTCCAGCTCTTCGGAGAGGCTCATCCACTCCAGCTCCACCTCTTCCAGCTGCTCCTTGAGGGGGCCCTGGGATTTGAGCAGCTCGGAGAGCTTGGTTTTAGCGCTCTCTTCATAGATGGCGGGGTCGGCCAGTTGGCTCTCGATGTCGGCCAGCTTGCCTTGCAGCTTCTCCATGCTCGCTTCGAGTTTCTCGAGCTTCTGGCGCAGGGGGCGGGTCTGCTGGCGAAACTCCGCCTCGCGCCGCTTCTGATCCTTGCGCGCCACTGCCGAGTTGGCAGAGGCGGGGCCATCGGCCGGTTTGGCGTTGGCCTCTTTCTCCTGCTCGCCGAGCCACTTGTGGTAGTCGTCCAGATCGCCGTCGAACGGTTCGACCCGGCCACCGTGCACCAGATAGAAGTCATCTGTGGTGGTACGCAGCAGGTGACGGTCGTGGGAGACCACCACCATGGCCCCTTCGAAGCCTTGCAGCGCCATGGTGAGGGCGTGGCGCATCTCCAGATCCAGGTGGTTGGTCGGTTCATCCAGCAGCAGGAGGTTGGGCTTTTGCCAGGTGATCAGCGCCAGCACCAGCCGCGCTTTTTCACCGCCGGAGAAGGGGGCCACCTTGTCGAGCGCCTTGTCACCGTGAAAACCGAAGCTGCCCAGATAGTTGCGCAGCTCCTGCTCGGTCTTGTCCGGCGCGAGGCGGGCCAGATGATCGAGTGGGGAATCGTCGAGACGCAGGGTCTCCAGCTGATGCTGGGCGAAGTAGCCGATGCTCACCCCGGCACTCACTTCGAGCTTGCCGGAGAGCGGCGGGTTGGAGCCCGACAGCATCTTGATAAAGGTGGACTTACCGGCGCCGTTGCGACCGAGCAGACCGATGCGCGAACCCGGTACCAGATTGAGTTTGATCTTCTCCAGGATCACCTTGTCGCCGTAACCGGCAGAGAGGTTCTCCATGGCGATGAGCGGGGTCGGCAGGGCCGACGGCTCGCGAAACTCGAAGCTGAACTCGGAGTCGGCGTGGGCGGGCAGGATCTTCTCCATCCGCTCCATCGCTTTCAGGCGGCTCTGGGCCTGGCGGGCCTTGGAGGCCTTGTAGCGGAAGCGATCCACATACGCCTGCATGTGGGACATCTCCCGCTGCTGCTTCTCGTACATCGACTGCTGCTGGGCCAGATGTTCGGCGCGCTGCAGTTCGAAGTCGGAGTAGCCGCCGGTGTATTCGTTGAGCTTGCCGTTCTCGATATGGATGATGCGGCTGATGACCGAATCGAGGAAATCACGGTCGTGAGAGATGAGCACCAACGTGCCCTGATAGCCCTTGAGCCACTTCTCCAGCCAGATCACCGCATCGAGATCCAGGTGGTTGGTCGGTTCATCGAGCAGCAGCAGATCGGAGCGGCAGAGCAGCGCCTGAGCGAGGTTGAGGCGCATGCGCCAGCCACCGGAGAAGCTGCGCACCGGCGAGCTCAGCTGCTCGTCGCTGAAACCGAGGCCGTGCAGCAGCTCGGCGGCGCGGGCGCGAATGCTGTAGGCGCCGATGGTATCGAGGCGACCGTGCAGCTCGGCCACCAGCAGACCATTGTCATCCTGTTCGGCCTGCACCAGCTGGGCTTCCAGCGAGCGGAACTCCTTGTCGCCGTCGATCACGTACTCGAGCGCGGAGCAGTCGAGCGCCGGAGTCTCCTGCGCCACGCCTGCAATCTGCCAGCCAGCGGGCAGGCTGAAGGTGCCGCTGTCGATGGCCAGCTCGCCCCGTACCAGTGCAAAAAAGGTGGACTTGCCACAGCCGTTTTTACCCACCAGACCCACTTTGTGGCCGGGGTGAATGGTGGCGGAGGCGTTGTCCAGCAGCTTGCGGCCGCCGCGGATCAGTTCGATTTGACTGGCAACTATCATGGGTGGGATCTGCTTGCTCAAAATGGAGGAGAAAAACTGGCGCGGATCTTACGTGAAATGACGCTGATTTGCACTGTAGCGAAGGGCTGGCCACTGGCTGGCGCTGCAAAAACATGCCATAACAGAGAAACCAGTTTGGTTACGGGAGGTTAGCATGCATATCAGGGATATTATGACGACCCGGGTCGCCACCGTTTCAATGGATGATCGACTCCGAGTCATCAGGGATATCTTCGAGCAGGCACACTTTCGCCACCTGCTGGTGCTGGAAGAGGAGGAGCTGGTAGGGGTCATCTCGGATCGGGATCTGTTCCGCGCCATCAGCCCCTATCTAGACTCCGAAGCCGAGATGAGCCGCGATACCGAAACCCTCAACAAGCGGGCCCACCAGATCATGAGTCGTCAGCTCGTCACCATCGCTCCCCATCTCACCGTGCGCGACGGCGTCAAGCTGATGCTGGAGAAGGGGGTCTCCTGCCTGCCAGTGCTGGAGAATGGCGCCCTGGTCGGCATCATCAGCTGGAAGGATTTTCTCAAGGCGGCGCTGGAGAGTGACGCGCTGGTTTGAGCCCAACGCTTATCGCCACTAGCTGACAGAGAACCAATATAGAGAGAGGGGAGCCAAGGCTCCCCTCTCTCTATATTGGCTTTGCCGACAATGCCGGTTTGCACGCCGCTTGCATCATCATGGCTCGGGCTGCCCTGCGACAAGGCAGGAGGGGCCGCTGCCGGAGAGGTGCGGCTGAAGATGGGTGCGGATCTCCTGCAGGGTGCGCTGGTACTGCTGGGCATGCTGATCGAGAAACGCGGGGCTGTGCTTGAGGCGCCGCTCCAAGGTATCGACCAGCAGCGCCACCCTGGGTGCGGCCATACCCGCAGGCCAGCAGTGTTGCAGCAGCTCCAGCAGTTGCCAGGCATCGCCCGGCAGGGCGGGGAACTCCTCCAGCAGCTGCAAGCCCGCTTGCAGGGCTGTCTGATATTGGCTGGCCTGCATCGCCTTGTGGCGCAGCTGGCGCAGTTCGCTCAGCCGTTGTTCTCTCGCCGTCAGACGCTGGCCCAGCTCGGCCACCAGATGGTGGAACAGCTGGCGGGTGAGCGGGTGGGGCGCAACCCTGACGCGGTATTGGGTCAGCTGGGTCAGGTAGCGCTGGGCGTGGTGGGGCAAACCGCAGAACTGGCTGACCGCAAAGCCGAGCAGCAGGGTGAGGTGGTTGTCGCTCCCCTCATCTGGCTGGTGGTGGGCAATCAGGATCAGCGCCTCGTCAAATCGGTAATCCAGCCCCAGCATCAACGCCTGCAGCAGCTCATATTCGTGGGGTTGCAGGTGGACGGTGCGCTTGAGGTGCTCCCACTCCTGTTGCAGGGAGCGGATCCGGTTGCTGGAAGGGGCGTGCCACAGCACCGCCAGACTGGCATTGAGCATGAAGCTGTCGATGGCGAGCCGGACGCGCTGCTCACTGAAATGGCGCAGGGTCAGGCTGTTGGCCTGCTCCAGTACCTTCTCCTCATCTTGCAGCACCAGCCCGAGCAACATCGCCAGCTGATGCCAGCGCGGCTGATGGGGGCGGATCAGCAGCAGCTCTCCCATGGTCTCCCACGCCGCCAGCCAGTGATGCTGGTGCAGCTGGCTGGCGAGTTGCAGCTCCAGCCGGGTAGCCATCGAGACGCTGGCTTGATGGCGCTGCAAGTCGGTCCGGGCACTCTGCAATTTGCCGAGCCCCAGCATGGCGTAGAAGAGCCCGGCCCTTGGCCAGCTCGCCTGATACTCGTTGGCACAGAGGGCATAGTGCTGGGCGGCAGTGATCCGCTCGGCTGATTGCAGCAGCAGATAGCCCTTGAGCCGATCCAGCCAGGGGGTCAGCGAGCGATTCTCCCGTTGAAACAGCAAGTCTTCACAGAGGGCGGTAGCCAGTTGCCACTCCCGCAGCAGAATGGGGGCGGCCAGCGTGCGGGTCAGGTTGCTTAACTTCACCAGCTGGCCGAGTACCGCGGTGAGCTGCTGGGTCATGAAGGGAAGAGTCAGATAGAGGGAGAAGTAGAGATCCGAGGGGAGAAACTCCTGCTCGCTCTGATCGGCATCGAGCAGCAGCAATACGCAACCGGGTTGCAGCAGGCCGAGATAGTGCGCTTCGTGCAGCAGCCGGGCTCCGTCAAGATCCTGCTGCTTGTCCTGCTGACAGATGATGGCGTCGAAGGCGTGCTGTTGCAGCAGGGCCAGCAGGCCGCTGCGCTCGTGGTTTGGATGGCTGTGGTAGTGGATCCGGTCGGCGGGCACTCCCTGTTCGGTCAGTTCCCGGGTGATGGCGCTACGGAGCAGGGGATCCTCTTCGAGCAGCAGTATCGTCATGCAGGTACTTCCTGTGAGCAAACCATTAGGTTGATTATGGTAGACCCAAGAGGAACATAGGCACAGCACTCGCTGAGTGAAAAGCTGACAGTAGCCAGCAGGGTGCTGGAGGGCGCACTATGGGCTGTTATTTCAATCGGTTATGTAATCGCTCAGGCCCGCGACCTGCTATTGCCGAGGGCGGACCTGCGTCCCGAAGGGGCAGTCGCTCTGGCGGATCAGCCGCGCCCCCTTGCCCTGTTCCCCCAGCCAGCTCAATTCCAGCTTGCCGAGGCGGCCCAGATGGCGCAGCTCGAACTCGTAGCGCTGGCAGAGGTTGTCCTGGGGCAGGCTCGCCATCCCTGCAGGCAGTCGGTATTGATAGCGCAGGAGTGGCCCATCCTCCAGCGTGCTGGCCACCGGCACCAGCCCCTCTGGGGTGGGCTGCGGCGCCCCGAGTGCGCGGCGCAAACTGAGCGGCGCATCGATCGCCTTTTGATAGTGCAGGCCGTTCATGGCCGCCAGCTCCTCTTCCAGTCGTTGCAACTCCCCTTCCAGTCCATTGAGAGCGGCCCCCAGCTGCTGGTGGGTCGTTGACGAGGCGCAGCCACCCAGCAACAGGGTGGCAAGCAGCAGGGCGGCTCTGATGGGGGGCACGGTATCTCCTTGGCAATGACGATGAAGCGTGAAGGTCAGGTCGGCTGGCCCTGACTATAGCAGGGGATTGCTGGGGGGCGTCCCCTGCAGCAGTAGGGCCAGACGGGCCAGCCCCTCGCCGACCCGGGCGTCGGTGGCGGGTTGGCTCAGGCTCAGGCGCACCCCTTGCGGAGCGGCAAACTGACCGGCGGCGAAGTGTTCCCCGCTCGCCACACCAACGTCAAGGGCGTCGGCGGCGGCAGCAAACTGTTGGCTACGCCAGGGCTCAGGCAGCGGCAGCCAGGCGTGCATGCTGCCCGGCTGCCAGAGGGCGGCAGGCAGCAGGTGGCGTAGCAGTTCGCCACGGCGTTTGAGGATCTCCCGCTGCTGCTCGACCAGCGGCATGATCTGGCGCTGACTGACCATTTTACAGGCCAGTTCGATCAGCAGCGGGCTCACCATCCAGCTCGACAGCCGCATGGTCTGGGCGAAGGCGCTGCGCAGGGCGGGGGGCGTCAGCACGAAGCCGACCCGCAGGCCGCCGCATGCGATCTTGGCCAGACTGCCCAGATAGATGACCCGCTCCGGCGCCAGATTGACCAGGGGGATCACCGGTTGCTGGGGCAGCAGGCCGTTGACGTCATCCTCGATGATCAGCAGATCGTGGCGACGGGCGATGGCGACGATGGCCTCCCGCCGCGCCAGACTCATGATGGCGGTGGTGGGGTTTTGCAGGGTCGGGGTGAGGTAGAGCAGCTTGGCCCGGCGGGTGCGGCAGGCGGCGTCCAGCGCCTCGGGCAGCAGCCCCTCCTCGTCCATCGCGAGCCCCACCACCTGATTCTTCAGTTGGCGAGCGTTACCCAGCATACCGGGGTAGCTTAGCCCCTCGCACAGGATGGTCTCCCCCACGCAGCCGGTCGCCAGCAGCGCCAGCATGATGCCGTGCTGGGCGCCGTGGCTGAACAGCAGGCGATCCTCACTGCAGGCCACCCCTTGCTCCGCCAGCCAGTCGACAAATTGCTGGCGCTGATCCGGTCGTCCCGCCTCCTTGTCGTAGCCGAGCAGGGCGTTGAGATCCCCGTCCGCCACTTCCCCCAACATGGGGCGAATGATGGCCGCCCGATCCAGCTGCACCGGCAGGTTTTGCCACAGCTCGATGCGGTGCCCCTCCTCCTGGCGGATCACCCACTCATTGGCGGGATCCGTGTTCGCTCCCTTGACCCAAGTGCCGTGACCCACCCGGGCGGCCAGCAGGCCGCGCCGCTCCGCCTCGCTGTAGGCGCGGGTGACGGTGCCTACGGTGACACCCAGACGATCCGCCAGGGAGCGGTGGGTAGGCAATCGGGTCTGCGTTGGCAGCTCGCCATTCGCGATCCCCTGTTCGATCGCTTTGACCAGCTTGAGGTAGAGGGGGCCATCGAAGGCCGCAAGGTCGGGTGTCCAGATTGTCATGGTGACAATAAATCCATTGATCCAAATTTGTTGTCAATATAGCGTGAATTTCAACCTGATAACAACCAAATAGCACACATTGTATCGATACAATGTGGCAAGCAAGGAGTCACAATATGACGATGGAGTGGTATGTCACCCTGTTCGGTTTTGCCGTACTCACCTGCGGTACGCCGGGGCCCAACAACCTGATGCTGACGGCCTCCGGCGCCAACTTCGGGGTGCGTCGCACTCTGCCACATCTGCTCGGGGTGGGGCTGGGGCAGCCGGTGTTGCAACTGGTTCTGGCGCTGGGGCTTTATCCGCTGTTCGAACGCTGGCCCCTGCTACGGCTCGGTTTGCAGATCTTCGGCAGCCTCTATCTGCTGTGGCTGGCGTGGCGTATCGCGGTGGCCGGGGCGCCGGGGGATCCTGCCCGGAGCGCCCGTCCGCTAACCATGCTGGAGGGGCTGGGCTTTCAGTTCCTCAATCCCAAGGCGTGGATGATGGGGATCTCCGCCATCAGTCTGTTCAGCCTGCCCGGCGCCAGTTACTGGTCGAGTCAGCTGGCGGTGATGGTCATGTTTGCGCTGGTGGCCCTGCCGGTCTGCTTTGTCTGGGTACTGTTCGGCCATCAGCTGAGCAACTGGATCAGCTCGGATCGGGGCTGGCGGCGGCTCAACGGCTCCCTCGGTCTGCTGACGGCGCTCTGCGTGGTGATGCTCTGGTATTGAGCCGTGCTGCGCTGATGGGGGAGGTGGCCGAGAAAGAGGCATTTCTGACTTGTCGCCGCGGGGTTAGCTCTGCATATTAGAAGGCTTTCCCCATAACGGGCGCGTTGCATCGACAAGAGGTTGAGATGGATCTGAACTGGTTACTGCCCCTGGCGGGGTTTGCCCTGGTTACCTGCGGCACGCCTGGGCCCAACAATATGTTGCTCACCAGCGCCGGGGCGGCGCAGGGTTTTCGCCGCACGATTCCCCTGCTGGTGGGGGTAGTGGGGGGGATCAATCTGATGATCCTCGCTACCGCGCTGGGGCTTGGTGTGGTGTTCGAGAAGGTGCCGCTGCTGCACGATGGCCTCAAGCTTATCGGCTCGGCCTATCTGCTCTGGCTGGCGTGGAAGGTGGCGACGGCCAGTGGCCCGGCCGAGGGAAACCGGCCGCTTATTCCCGCTCATCAGGGGGCCATGCTGCAACTGCTCAATCCCAAGGCATGGATGATGGCGCTCTCCGCCATCAGCGGTTTCACCCTGGCGGGGGAGGCTTACTGGCCCTCTGCGCTCTGGGTGTTGGTGACCTTCTTTATTACCGGCCTCTATACCGGGGCGTTCTGGGTGCTTTTTGGTGCCCAGGTGCGGCAAATCATTCGCACCGCCCGGGGCTGGCGGCGTTTCAATCTTGGCATGGGGCTGGCGACGGCCGCCTGTGTCGGGATGATCTGGATTTAGTCCGGGGTTGACCCGGGCCTTTACCGGCTGTCTTGTTGGCCCTGCGGGGCCTTTTTTATCTCGTCCGCATGGCCTTGCCTGCAAGGTGGCGTGGTTCTGCCCTCCCTTGGGATGAAAGGAGTTCATATGAAATGTATCGGTCTGCTGGGTGGCATGAGCTGGGAGTCCACCGTCAGTTACTATCAGGCGCTCAATCGCGGGGTGCGGGCGCAGCTTGGCGGTTTGCACTCGGCGCGGGTGCTGCTCAATAGCGTCGACTTTGCCGGTATCGAGCGGTTGCAGCATGCCGGTGACTGGCCCGCCACTGCCCGCCTGCTGGCGGCGGAGGCGCGCAAGTTGCAGAATGGCGGCGCCGATTTCTTGCTGATCGGCACCAACACCATGCACAAGGTGGCCCCCGAGATTGAGGCGGCCATCGATATCCCGCTGCTCCATATTGCCGATGCCACCGCGGCCAAATTGCGGGCGGACGGGATAACCCGAGTCGGCCTGCTCGGCACCCGCTTCACCATGGAGCAGGATTTTTACAAGGGGCGCTTGCAGGAGCGCTTCGGGTTGGCGGTGCTGGTACCCGATGAGGCCGGGCGGGAGCGGGTACACAGGATCATCTATGACGAGCTCTGTCTGGGGGAGATCCGTGCATCGTCGCGGGCCGAGTATCTGGCCATTATCGAGGAACTGGCGGCCGCGGGTGCCGAGGCGGTGATCCTCGGCTGTACCGAGATTGCCCTGCTGGTGGGCGATGCCCGGGCGGCAGTGCCGCTCTACGACACCACTGCCATCCATGCCGAAGCGGCGGTCGCGCTGGCACTGGCATCCGATTAATAAACTGGTCAGATCTCACTATTCATGCTTGTCTCATACCCCTTGCCATAAAAGCGTGTAAAATTGCGCCCTGAATTTTCCCCGGCCAACGCGGGTTGGCTGCGGTTTCCTAGCATGCAAGGCTGACATTGTGACTGAAGTAGATAGATTCGCGGATATTCGCCCCTACCGCGATGAAGAAGTGCCGGCAGCCATCGAACGGCTGATCCAGGATGATGAATTTATCGGCGCCATCGCCAAGTATCGTTTCGGTTCCCTGATGAGCTGGCTGGGTTGGGCCATCCGCCCGATGATCCGCCTGTTCCTGCGCCGCAAATGGTCAAAAGTGACCACAGTGCATCAGGTCCAGATGGGGGTTACCCGGTATATGTCCCGCATGATCGCCACCTCCACCAAGGGGGTGACCTTCTCCGGGATCGAGCATCTTAAGAAAGAGCAGGGCTATCTGTTTGTCTCCAACCACAGAGACATCGCCATGGACCCGGCGTTCGTTAACTGGGGGCTACACACCCACGGTTTCGATACCGTGCGCATCGCCATCGGTGACAACCTGCTGCGCAAACCCTGCGCTACCGAGCTGATGAAGCTCAACAAGAGCTTTATCGTCAAACGCTCCGCCAAGGGGCCGCGGGAGATGATGAAGGCGCTCGGCGAGCTGTCTGCCTATATTGGCAACTCGGTTCACGAAGGTCACTCCATCTGGATTGCCCAGAAGGAAGGGCGCGCCAAGAATGGCGATGACAAGACAGATCCGGCCATCCTCAAGATGTTCTACGTCGACGGCAAGAAGCAGAAGATCGACTTCGTCGACTACATGCGCAGCCTCAATATCGTGCCGGTCAGCATCAGCTACGAGCTGGACCCTACCGACAAGGCGAAGGCGCGCGAGCTCTACGAGAAGTCGGTCAACGGCAGCTACGAGAAGGGCGAGTTCGAGGATATCGAGAGTATCGTCGCCGGTATCGTCGGCATGAAGGGGCGGGTACATGTCTCCTTCGGCGCGCCGATCACCGAGGGCTTCAGCGATCCGGACGAACTGGCCGCGCTGATCGACAAGGCGATCTGGAGTAGCTACCACCTCTTCCCCAGCAACTATCTGGCGGCAGATGTCTCCGGCAAGGCCAATACCATCGAGCAGGCGGCCTTCCTGACCCGTCAGTCAGAGGTGCCGGAAGAGCACAAGGCGATCTGGCGTGCCATGTACGCCAAACCGGTGGAAAATGCCCAAAAGGCTTGAATGAAACCGGTTGTTAAACGGTTTTGCGAAAAAAATGGGCGCTGATGCGCCCGTTTTTGCGTCTGGTCAAAGTCGAGGGGGAAAGGGTGGTGAATAATATGGTTTCAGCTGGTACGATCACTATGAAAATGGGATTATGTCTCTTGGCAAGGTGCTGACGAGTGTGTAACAGTGCCCATATAGCTGAACATGAGCAAAAGCTCTAAACCGGTTTGCACGGATTGCAGACGGTATTATTGAAGGACCTGTCACAGGTCCTTTTTCATTGGCTGGCAAAGATGCCGCCCAGATATACCTAACAGGAAAGAGACGCCATGATCACCGGTAGCCTGAACACCCTGCAGCGGACGCCGCTGCCCGCCCCGCTGGCCCGCATCATGGCCGAGGTGGTGAAGAGCGTGGCGCACTGGGGTGACGCTCCGCTCGGCAAGACCGAGATCGATGGCCTCAACCTGTTCTGTCTGGTGAGCGAGGATCTGACCGAGCCAGCCGCGGATCGCCGTGGCGAATTCCATCAGCAGTATCTCGATATCCAGTTGCTGCTGCGCGGTGAAGAGTGGATAGGTGTGGGCCCCCACGACTACGTGAGCGACGGCGCCGATCATCCCCATCCCGACCTCTGGTTTGTCGATGACGAGCAGACCAGCTACCTGGCGCTGCAACCGGGTGATTTCGCCATCTTCTTGCCGGGCGAGCTGCACCGCCCGCTCTGTACCTTCAACCAGCCCGCCAAGGTGAAGAAGCTGGTGGTCAAGGTACACAAGGATCTGCTGGCTATCGCCTGAGCATTCCCATTGAGGCGAGCCCTGCGCAGCTGATGCGTTGAGACTCGCAAGCATTGAAACGAGTGATACGCACCACAAGTTGCGATGACTCTTTCAAGAGCAAGAATTGAAAAATTGGACGCACCCTCCTGCGACCATAAGCCCCCGGCAGGGGAATCCCATCCTCTTTTGGATGACACGACACTGTCGGCATAAAGCCGAAGCACAGGAAGATGTAGAAAATGAGCAAGTTGGTATTGATCCTTAACTGCGGTAGCTCTTCCCTGAAATTTGCCGTAATGGACGCCGAAACAGGTGAGGACATGCTGTCCGGCCTGGCCGAATGCTTCAATCTGGATGATGCACGTATCAAATGGAAACTCCACGGGGTCAAGGGCGAAGCCATGCTGGGAGCGGGTGCCGCTCACCAGGAGGCCCTCGACTATATCGTGGGTCACATCCTGCCGCAGGATCCGACTCTTGCCGAGCAACTGGTGGCCATCGGTCACCGAATCGTACACGGTGGCGAGCAGTTCTCCCGCTCCGTGCGTATCGATGACGGCGTGATCGCCGGTATCGAAGCCGCCATTCCGTTCGCCCCGCTGCACAACCCGGCCCACCTCATCGGTATTCGCGCCGCGCTGAAAGTGTTCCCGCAGCTGTCCGAGAAGAACGTGGCCGTCTTCGACACCGCGTTCCACCAGACCCTGCCGCAAGAGGCCTACCTCTATGCGCTGCCGCACAAGCTCTACCGCGAACACGGCATCCGTCGTTACGGTGCCCACGGTACTTCTCACCGCTACATCGCGGAAGAAGCCGCAAAAGAGCTAGGCAAGCCGTTGAATGAACTGAACATCATCAACTGCCACCTGGGTAACGGTGCCTCTGTCTGCGCCATCAAGAACGGCGAATCCGTTGACACCTCCATGGGTCTGACTCCGCTGGAAGGTCTGGCGATGGGTACCCGCTCCGGTGATATCGATCCGGCCGTGGTCTTCTTCATGCACGACCAGCTCGGTTACAGCGTGGAGCAGATCAACCACACCCTGACCCGTGAGTCCGGTCTGCTGGGGATGACCGAAGCGAGCAGCGACTGCCGCTACGTCACCACCAACTACGCCACCGACGCCGGTGCCAAGCGTGCGCTGGATGTCTTCACCTACCGTGTGGCCAAGTATGTCGGCGCCTACGCCGCTGCGATGGACGGTCGTCTGGACGCCGTGGTCTTTACCGGCGGTATCGGTGAGAACGCCGCCATGGTGCGCGAGATGGTGCTGAACCGTCTCGCCCTGTTCGGCTTCAAGGTGGACAAAGAGGCCAACAACGCCGCAGTACTGGGTGGCGAAGGTCGCATCACCACCGCCGACAGCCGTTGCGCCATGGTGATCCCGACCAACGAAGAGCTGGTCATCGCTCGCGATGCCCTGAGCCTGGTCTGCTAAGTCAGCCTCGCTTTGAAACAACGCCCGGCCTGTGCCGGGCGTTGTCATTTCTGGCGTTCACCGATTTGACATGGGGGAGGGGAGCGGTACCCTGACCACCACTGTTTTTGCAGCCAGCGGGCTGCCCGGTTCGGGAGAGAGCAATGAAAGAGGCGTTTTTTAACTGGTTGTCTGGCCTTGGGGTGGAAGTGACCAACCTGATGGCGCTGGTGATCGCGCTGGGTTTTATCGTCATCACCTCGTTGCTACTGCACATGGCGCTGCACCGGGTGTTGCTGGTCCGGCTGGTGGGGATCCTCGGCAAGGCCAAGCAGGTATGGCTGCCGCCCCAGCTGCAACAGCGCCTCTTCAACCGGCTCGCCTTCGTGCTGCAGGGGGCCGTGCTGCTCGGTCAGGCGGAGATCTGGCTGCCCCGCCAATCGGACAGCCTCAAGCTTATCGAGATGGTAGCCCAGCTCTGGATTTTGCTGTTCCTGCTGCTGGCCTTCTTTGCCCTGCTCGACTGCCTGTTGTCGGTGAGCCGTTACACCCGCCTTGGCCGGGACTTGCCCCTGCGCGGCATCTTCCAGGGGGCCAAGCTGGTAGGCAGCATTCTGGTGGGCATCCTGATGATCGCCCTGCTGCTCGGCAAGTCGCCGCTGTTCCTGTTCAGCGGTCTGGGTGCCATGACCGCAGTGCTGATGCTGGTGTTCAAGGACCCCATCCTCGGGCTGGTGGCGGGGATCCAGCTCTCCGCCAACCGGATGCTGAGCGTCGGTGACTGGCTGCAGATGGACAAGTACGGCGCCGATGGCGAGGTGACCGACATCGGGCTTACCACGGTCAAGGTATCGAACTGGGACAAGACCATCACCACCATTCCCACCTATGCCCTGATCTCCGACTCTTTCAAGAACTGGCAGGGGATGACCGAGTCCGGTGGCCGCCGCATCAAGCGCAGCGTCAATATCGACATGACCAGCGTGCGTTTTCTGACGGCCGATGAGCAGTTGCAGCTCAAGCAGGCGCAGCTGCTGGCTCCCTATCTGAGCCGCAAGGAGCAGGAGCTGAGTGCCTACAATCAGCAGCTGAGCGATGCCCTGAGCTGTCCCATCAACGGTCGTCACCTCACCAACCTCGGCACCCTGCGTGCCTATCTGGATGCCTACCTGCGTGCCCACCCCGGCATTCGCAAGGACATGACCCTGATGGTGCGCCAGCTGGCACCTACGTCAGACGGTTTGCCGCTGGAAATTTACTGCTTTACCGCGACTACCGCATGGGCCGATTACGAAGGGATCCAGGCCGATATTTTCGACCATATCTTCGCCATCATTGAGCAATTTCATCTGCGGTTGCATCAATCTCCCACAGGTTACGACATGCGTGCCTGGCAACGGGGATAAACAGGGAAACCGGGCGGGTCGGGGACGCGGAAAAAACCGCATATTAATCATCGACCCGTCGCCACTTGTCAGTTGAAATTTGCCGTGCAGAGGAGAAAAATGGCGGCCTTCTCTTCGCGCCCCTGATCCCCTCTTGATCAGCTGCCAGCCCAGAGACGTCACTTCAAGTCATCATCATGGGAAAGTTATGAAGCTCCTTCGCAATAGTGTGGCAACACTCTGCTACAGCCTGCTGCTGACCGCTGCGCCGGTTTTCGCTGTTGAATATGCTCTGCCTGCGGCCAACAGCCGTCTGGTAGGGGAAAATCTGGAATACGTGGTTCCGGCCGAAGAGAACGGCCAGCCGCTGGAGGCCATTGCGGCCAAATTCCAGCTGGGGCTCACCAACATGACCGAAGCCAACCCCGATGCGGATCCCCTGCTGGTACAGACCGGCGAGAAGCTGGTGATCCCCCAGCAACTGATCCTGCCGGATGCACCCCGTGAAGGGATCGTGCTGAACGTGGCCGAGATGCGCCTCTACTACTACCCCAAGGGTAAAAAAGTGGTGGAAGTGCTGCCCATCGGTATCGGCCAGCTCGGCACCGACACCCCGGAAAACTGGGTGACCAGCGTGCAGCGCAAGAAAGCGGGCCCGACCTGGACCCCGACCGCCAAGATGCATGCCGAATATGCCGCCCGTGGCGAGAGCCTGCCTGCGGTATGGCCGGCCGGCCCGGACAACCCCATGGGTCTGTTTGCCCTCTACATCGGCAAGATGTACGCCATCCACGGCACCAACGCCAACTTCGGTATCGGCCTGCGGGTGAGCCACGGTTGCGTGCGTCTGCGCAACGACGACATCGCCTACCTGTTCAAGCAGGTACCGGTCGGTACTCGCGTCCAGTTCGTCAACCAGCCGATCAAGGCCTCTCTCGAGCCCAACGGCGTCCGCTATCTGGAAGTGCATCAGCCGCTGTCGCGCAGCGAAGAGGAGTTCAACTCCAAGCTGCCGGCACCGCTGCCGATGACCCCGGCGGTGACCCGCTTCATTGCCCACGCCGACAGCGATTCCCAACTGGTGAAGCAGGCGCTGGAGCAGCGCAACGGCATGCCGATGGCGATCAACCGCTAACGGCAAATCCCCGTCATGACAAAGGGCGAACAGCATGCTGTTCGCCCTTTTTGTTTCTGCTGCGCTGATTCAGCTTCGCAGCAGATTTGCCTGCAGCTCGCTGCCGAGCTGATCGAGCAGCTGATAGCGCGCCTTGTAGCTGGCCCGCTTGCGGGAGGGGATCTCCTCCAGCGTCTTGCGGGGCACCTCCAGCGGCAGGCTCATCCAGAGTTCATCCTGCACGCAGCCCTGATGCTCCTGCCATAAGCCATCGAGGTCGAACTTGACCCGATCGGCAGTGCGCTTGCTGCTCTGATAGACGTGGCTTTGGGTGCGGATCCCGAGCAGGCTCTTGCACGCCAGCCCCCGGGCCAGCTCGGCGGCCATATAGACCAGCAGGGACATGGGGCGCAGCCCGCCGCACGCCTTGGTGACCAGCTTGATCTCCTCGCTCTGCCCCTTGCCGCCCTGCAGCGAGCAGATCTCGAGGGTCGGGTTCGGCGCGGGGCGCAGATTGAGGGCCATGTAATAGAGGGCCGCGTCACCCAGCTTGAGGGTCAGGCTCATCTCTCCCTCTTTGCCCATGTGGGTTTGGTAATCCAGTTGCAGGGTCAGCGGTGCCGTCAGCTTGTCGCTCTGCCACTGGGCCAGCAGCAGGCCGCGCCCGCTGTAGATTGCCAGTTGTTGCGCCTTGGGCAGCTGACGTGCCAGCTGCTGGTAGTGGCCGCTGATAAGCCCGGCTCGCAGGCGCTTGCGGAGCCCCTTGTGGCGATAGGGGTGGATCGGCTTTTCCAGAATATCGGGGAAGCGGCTGATCGCCTGCGCCAGCAGCGGTTGCTCCTGCTGCTGGCGATAGAGGGCGCGGGCGCCGGGATTGAGCCAGAGACGCCCCACATACTTGGCCCGTCGGATGAGATGACCCGACTCCTCCACCGGGTGAAGGCGGCGGGCGAGGGTTCGCAGGTGTGACAGATGAGATGACATGGTGCCGACCTCTGACTGGTGTGATGAGACAGGGCGGGGAGTGTAGGAGCGGGGCGCTGGCTTGTAAAAAAATGGATAGTAACAAAATGTGAAAACATAACGCTCAATAGCCGCCGTTGCGGCGATATGGCTGCCACGGCCACGGCAGGAAATCTGGCGCCATCCTCTTGATGCGGCAGATGATTTGATGCGTAAAGGTTTTTATTGTGTTTTGTGTTTGTTAAAAGTGGTTGAGCTGGCGCGAACGGCTGATTAAGCTAGGCCGGTTTTTTAGGGATGAGCCCGTCACCAGAGCGGGCAGAAAATGACACAAAACGGAGTTTTGCATGACAGCTAGCACACCCATGTTAATCACCTTCCTGGTGTATATCCTCGGAATGGTGTTGATCGGCTTCGTCGCCTATCGCGCCACCCGCAACTTTGATGACTACATTCTGGGCGGCCGCCGGATGGGGAGCTGGGTTACAGCTCTCTCCGCCGGCGCCTCCGACATGAGCGGCTGGCTGCTGATGGGCCTGCCCGGCGCTGTCTTCGTCAGCGGCATTTCCGAGAGCTGGATCGCCATCGGTCTGGTGATCGGTGCCTACCTCAACTGGCGCTGGGTAGCGGGTCGCCTGCGGGTACATACCGAGAAGAACCGCAATGCCCTGACCCTGCCGGACTATTTCACCTATCGCTTTGAAGATCACAGCAAGGTACTGCGCATCCTCTCGGCGCTGGTGATCCTGCTCTTCTTCACCATCTATTGCGCCTCCGGCGTGGTGGCCGGTGCCCGTCTGTTCGAGAGCACCTTCGGCATGGATTACAACACCGCCCTCTGGGTCGGTGCCGCCGCCACTATCACCTACACCTTCTTCGGCGGCTTCCTCGCGGTGAGCTGGACCGATACGGTACAGGCGACCCTGATGATCTTCGCCCTGATCCTGACCCCGGTCTTCGTCATCATCGCCGTCGGCGGGGTGGACAGCGCCATGATCGAAGTGGCCGCCAAGAGCGCCACCAACCTCGACATGTTCAAGAATCTGGATGTGATCGCCATTGTCTCGCTGATGGCTTGGGGCCTTGGTTACTTCGGTCAGCCCCACATTCTGGCCCGCTTCATGGCGGCGGACTCCCACCACTCCATGGCCAATGCCCGCCGTATCAGCATGACCTGGATGGTGTTCTGCCTCGCAGGCGCGGTGGCCATCGGCTTCTTCGGGCTGGCCTACTTCGCCCGCTTCCCGGAAGTGGCGGCTGGAGTGACCGGCAACCCGGAGCGGGTCTTTATCGAGCTCTCCAAGATCCTGTTCAACCCCTGGATCGCCGGTGTGCTGCTCTCCGCCATTCTGGCGGCGGTGATGAGCACTCTAAGTTGTCAATTACTGGTCTGCTCCAGCGCCATCACCGAGGATCTCTACAAACCCTTCCTGCGCAAGAACGCCTCCCAGCGTGAGCTGGTGTGGGTGGGTCGCCTGATGGTGCTGCTGATCGCGGTGATTGCCATCGCCGTCGCCATGAATCCGGAAAACCGGGTGCTGGGGCTGGTGAGCTACGCCTGGGCCGGTTTCGGTGCCGCCTTTGGCCCCGTGGTGCTGCTCTCGGTGCTGTGGCCGCGGATGACCCGCAACGGCGCGCTGGCGGGCATGCTGGTCGGTGCCATCACCGTCATCGTCTGGAAGCAATTCGGCTGGCTGGGGCTGTATGAGATCATTCCGGGCTTCCTGTTTGCGCTGCTGGCCATCGTAGTGGGCAGTCTGCTGGGCGAAGCGCCCTCTAAAGCGATGCTGGAGCGTTTCCGCGATGCCGAGGAGGAGTACAACACTCCGGCCGAGAGCGCGGGAGAGCCGGTCGCGGTGAACTGATCCCCCTTACCGCTTTCTGATTGAGAGCCCCGCCCCCGGACAAGGAGCGCCCTGGTTGGCCATCCTTGCACCGGTTTGGCGGGGCTTTGTGCTATCTGATTCACTCTTGGGCACTTTTTTATGTTCGGCCGGTGGCTCCCGGGTGCTCGCTTTCTTTTGTCTTGGCACCGAATATGGGACACTAGGCCGCCTGAAGGAGACCTAGTGCATGCGGCTATTCACCCTGATCCTTATCCTCCTGCTGGGGGGACTGCAATATGACCTCTGGCTGGGGAAGAACGGGCTATCCGATTATCAGAACCTGTCGGAGGCCATCTCGCAGCAACAGCGGGACAACCAGACTCTCAAGGATCGTAACGACCTCATTTACCGCGAGATAGATGATCTCACCTCTGGCCTCGAGGCCATCGAGGAGTTGTCGCGCAACGATCTGGGTTACATCAAGCAGGGGGAGACCTTCTACCGGATCATCCCCAAAGAGAAAGACAAAGAGACAGCGCCGGACGATGAGCCCTACGATGACTGATGCCAGCCGAGTATCCGGCCTGACGGCGATCGTCCCTGCCGCCGGTATCGGCAGCCGGATGGGGGCCAATTGCCCCAAGCAGTACCTGCAACTGGCGGGTAAAACCATTCTCGAACATACCCTGGAGCGGCTGCTCTCCCACCCGGCCATCGCCCAGGTGATCGTGGCGCTTGCGCCCCATGACCGCTGGTTCGAGGCCCTGCCCGTGGCGGCCGACCCGCGAATTGTGCGGGTAGAGGGAGGCGCCGAGCGCGCCTTTTCCGTCCTCAATGGTCTCCATGTGGCGCAAGGGGAGTGGGTGCTGGTGCACGATGCGGCCCGTCCCTGCCTGACTCACGGCGATCTCGATGCGCTGATTGTCGCGGCCATGGGCTGTGGCGGCGCCATTCTCGGCAGTCGGGTGCGCGATACCATGAAACGCTCCGATGGGGAGGGCAATATCATCGCCACCGTCGAGCGCGAGCAGCTCTGGCATGCCCTGACGCCGCAGATGTTCCCGACCCGTACCCTGAAGCGGGCGCTGGAAGAGGGGCTGCTGCTGGGCGCCACCATCACCGACGAGGCCTCCGCCATGGAGCGGGCCGGATTCACGGTGCGGATGGTAGAGGGGCGCGCCGACAATATCAAAGTGACCCGGCCGGAAGATTTGTCGCTGGCGGGGCTGTTTTTAAGCCAGCAGGCATAAGCCCCTCAGTCAGAACAGACCGTTCAGAGCTGAGTGTCTCGAACAAACAGGCCCGAACAAGGAGTTAGCATGATCCGGATTGGACATGGTGTGGACGTACACAAAATTGATGGGGTTGGTTTCAGCATGTTGGGAGGTTGCCGCTGATGATGCGCATTGGTCATGGTTTTGATGTTCATAAATTTGGTGGTGTTGGCCCCTGCATGCTGGGTGGCGTGCCGGTTCCCTACGAGCAGGGGCTGGTTGCCCACTCTGACGGCGATGTGGTGCTGCACGCGGTGAGCGATGCCCTGCTGGGGGCCATCGGTGCCGGTGACATCGGTCGCCACTTCCCCGATACCGCTGCCAAGTTCAAGGGGATCGACAGTCGCATCCTGCTGCGGGATGTCTTTGCCCGGGTACAGAAGGCGGGGTATGCCATCGGCAACTTGGATGTGACCATCATCGCCCAAGCCCCCAAAATGGCGCCCCATATCGACGCCATATGCGCTGTGCTGGCCGCCGATCTGCAATGTGATTTGAACCGGGTGAACGTCAAGGCGACCACCACCGAACAGCTTGGGTTTACGGGGCGCAAGGAAGGGATCGCCACCGAAGCCGTCGTCCTACTGGTGAAACAATAATGCTGGAACAACTTGCCTATCTGCACGGGGCGCCCACCGCCCGCGGTATCCTCAAGGCCGAGGCCGCCGATTTCGTGGTCAATGAAGATCTCGGGTTTGAGCCTTGCGGGGAAGGGGAGCACATCTTCGTCCGGGTGCGCAAAACCGGCGAGAACACCGCCTGGGTGGCGGGTCTGCTGGCCGATGCTGCCGGGGTCAACCGCAATGCGGTGACTTGGGCGGGCCTGAAGGATCGCCACGCGGTGACCGAGCAGTGGTTCGGCATTCACCTGCCGGGCAAGGCCGAACCGGACTTGTCGGTTATCGAGAGCGACAGCATCCAGATCCTGCAAGCCAGGCGTCACAACCGCAAATTGCGGGTTGGCTACCTCAAGGGCAACCACTTCACCCTGCGTCTCACCGGTCTGGAACAGGCCGACGGGCTGGAGGCGCGCCTGCAAGCTATCGCTGGGCAGGGCGTACCCAACTACTATGGCGAGCAGCGTTTCGGCCGTGAAGGCAACAACCTGGAAGCGGCCAAGGCGATGTTTGCCGGCAAGCGGATCAAGGATCGCAACAAGCGTTCCCTCTACCTCTCTGCCGCCCGCAGCATGCTGTTCAACGCCATTGTCAGCGCCCGTATCGAGCAGGGGCTGGCTCATCAGCTGCTGGCCGGTGATTGCGTGATGCTCAAGGGCAGCAACTCCATCTTCAGCGAAGAGAGCGTGACCCCCGAGCTGGAAGCGCGTCTTGCCTCCGGCGACGTGCAGCTTACCGCGCCCCAGTGGGGCCGTGGCCGTTTGGCCAGTCAGGGCGCCGCTGCCGAGTTCGAACAGGGCGTGCTGGCCCCTTACAGCGATTGGTGTGACGGGCTGGAGAAGGCTGGGTTGGATCAGGACCGCCGCCCCCTGCTGCTCAAGCCGGAGCAGATGAGCTGGCAGCTGGACGGCGAGGCGCTGACCCTCTCCTTCTTCCTGCCGGCGGGCGCGTTTGCCACCAGCGTGGTGCGCGAGTTAATGCAGGCCGAAGAGGCCGATCACGGTTTCAGGAATCAGACCGATGCGAATTCTGGTCAGTAATGATGATGGTGTGCATGCCGAGGGGATTCGTGCCCTCAGCGAGGCGCTGCGCGCCTGCGGCGAGGTCATTGTGGTGGCGCCGGATCGTAACCGCAGCGGCGCGAGTCACTCCCTGACGCTGGAAGTACCGCTGCGGGTTACCCGCATTGCAGAAAACGGCTTTAATGGGTGCGAGAGCTATGCGGTGAAGGGCACGCCGACCGACTGCGTGCATCTGGCGGTCAACGAGCTGGTGCGCCCTGAACCCGACATGGTGGTGGCCGGCATCAACCACGGCGCTAACCTGGGGGATGATGTCATCTATTCGGGCACAGTCGCCGCGGCCACCGAGGGGCGCCATCTTGGCTACCCCTCCATCGCCATCTCGCTGGTGGGCAAGACCCACTTCGCCACGGCGGCCCACTATGCGGCCCTGCTGGTGAAGGGGCTGATGAAACACCCCCTGCCTGCCGATCAGATCCTCAACGTCAACGTGCCGGACTTGCCCCTCGAGCAGATCAAGGGGATCAAGACCACCCGCCTTGGCAATCGCCACCGGGCGGAGTCGGTGATCTGCACCGAGGATCCCCGTGGCCAGCCCATCTACTGGATCGGCCCCCCCGGTAGCCAGCAGGATGCCGGTGACGGTACCGATTTTGCTGCCATCGAGCAGGGCTATGTCTCGATTACCCCCCTGACCATCGATATGACTGCCTACGACAGTCTCGCCGGTCTGGGGGCCTGGTTAGATCTGCAGGGATGAGGGTGGTGTGATAGTACAGCGCCTGTTAAATCAGCTCATTGCGCAGGATATTCGCGATTTTCGCGTGCTGGCGACCATCGCGAAAGTGCCGCGCCAGCTGTTCGTGGACGAGGCCATGGCGCACAAGGCGTGGGACAACACCGCCCTGCCCATTGGCCACGGCCAGACCATTTCGCAGCCCTATATGGTGGCGCGAATGACCGAGTTGCTGATGCAAAATGATCCGGCCCATGTGCTGGAGATTGGCACTGGCTCGGGCTACCAGACGGCGATCCTCGCCCATCTGGTGGAGCATGTGTATACCGTGGAACGGATCAAGTCGCTGCAGTTCCAGGCCAGACGCCGACTGCGCCAGCTCGATTTGCACAATGTCTCGGCCAAGCACGGCAACGGCTGGCTGGGGTGGCCCAACAAGGGGCCTTATGATGCCATTCTGGTGACGGCCGCGGCGAGCGAGATCCCGACGGCACTGACCGATCAGCTGGCCGAAGGGGGCCGACTGGTGTTGCCCGTGGGTGACAGCCAGCAGACCCTGCAGCTGATCGAACGATCCGGATCCCAGCTGACCAGCCGTATTCTGGAGCCGGTACGTTTTGTTCCCCTGATTGACGGAGATGTTGA
The DNA here is from genome assembly GCF_027706185.1 of Aeromonas sp. Y318-3. Taxonomy (NCBI): domain Bacteria; kingdom Pseudomonadati; phylum Pseudomonadota; class Gammaproteobacteria; order Aeromonadales; family Aeromonadaceae; genus Aeromonas; species Aeromonas sp. Y318-3. Next base: position 20,825 of record NZ_JAPDCN010000016.1, on the reverse strand, counting down.
GTGAAGTTGTTTTCCCGTTTGTACGTTCTGGTGATGCAGTGGGCTCGCCACAAGCATGCCCCCTGGTATCTCTCCATCACCGCTTTCATCGAGTCGGTATTCTGGCCGATCCCGGTGGACGTGATGCTGGCACCGATGGCGCTCGCCAAGCCCCACAAGGCGTGGCACTACGCTACGCTGGCTACCGTCTTCTCTGTGCTGGGCGCCCTGTTTGGCTATGCCCTTGGCTATGCCCTGTGGGATCCGGTCGTGCTGCCACTGGTGGAGTCTGTGGGCTATCAGGACAAGATCGAGATTGCTCGCAACTGGTTTGAGCAGTGGGGGATCTGGGTCATTTTCATTGCCAGCTTCACCCCTATCCCCTACAAGGTGTTTACCGTGACGGCAGGGTTGTTGCAAATGGCTCTGCTGCCCTTCATCATCACCTCCCTCATCGGTCGTGGCATGCGCTTTTTCCTGGTTGCGGGCCTGATGCGTTGGGGTGGCGAGAAGATGGAACGCAAACTGATGCACTACGTAGATGTGCTCGGTTGGCTCTGTATTGGTCTGGCCGTGGTGGCCTATTTCTGGTTTAGTCGTTAAGGATCCATTATGCGTTCGCGTATTTGGCAAGGAAGCAGTGTCGTGGTGTTGTCATGGCTGCTGCTTGCCTGCTCCTCCAGTAAAAATGCAGCTCCGGTAGATGGTGTTGATGAGGGGCAGTTTGTCTCGACCATTCCGGCTCGCCAAAGCGGTGCCCAGGTCAGCGCCCCCATTCAGGGCGGCAGCTATGTGGTGAAGCGGGGCGATACCCTCTACTCCATCGCCTTCAACTCCGGCAACGACGTGCCGTCGCTGGCCAGCCTCAACAATATCAGCCCGCCCTACAACATCTATCCGGGGCAGCGACTGCGGCTCGATGGTTCCAGCGCCAGTGTTGGCAGCAGCCGCAGTGCCGGTACCTATGAGGTGCGCCGCGGCGATACCCTGAGCAGCATCGGCCGCCAGTTCGGCATGACGCCGCAGGCGCTGGCCCAGAGCAACAACCTGAGTGCCCCCTATGCGCTGCAACCGGGTCAGGTGCTCAATGTCCAGACCGCAGGCGGCGGTTCGACCCAGATGGTGGCTGCGACTCGTCCGGCAACCGTAACGCCGGTGGCCGTGAGCCGTCCGAGCAGCGGTCCGCGTCCGTTGGCCGAGCCGAGTGGATCTGGTCAGACCACGCCGTTCATCTCTCAGAAATCCGTTGCTCCGGCAGCACCGAAGGAATACGCTCAGTCCAAAGAACAAAAAATAAACAACTCCCAGTCGAGACTTGCTTGGCACTGGCCCGCAAAAGGCCGGATTGTCGAGGGGTTCTCTGTTGCAGAACAGGGTAACAAGGGGATCGACATAGCCGGCCAGAAGGGGCAACCCGTCTACGCCGCCAGCAGCGGTAAAGTGGTATACGCTGGCAGTGCTTTAAGGGGGTACGGCAAGCTGATTATCCTCAAGCATGATGATGACTATCTCTCCGCTTACGCACACAACGACGAGTTGCGGGTGAAGGAAGGGGACAGCGTCAAGGGGGGCTCGGTCATTGCCAACATGGGTAGCACGGACGCGCCGGATGTGCGATTGCATTTCGAGATCCGGTACAGAGGCAAGTCGATCAATCCGATGAGCTATTTGCCAAAGCGTTAACCCCAGAGAGACCGTCTTACTCTGGTAACGTCAGGGAGACACGCCATGAGCCAAGAACAACTGGTAATGCAGGATGCAGAGTTAGAGTTTGACGCTGAACCCGAATCTCATGAAGTAGAAGAGTTGCAGGAGGTAGCCGCCGAGGCGGAAGATATTATCTCCGATGAGTTGCTGGCACCTGAGCTGAACAAGGTGATGGATGCCACGCAGCTCTATCTGGGGGAGATAGGTTTCTCCCCGCTGCTCACTGCCGAAGAGGAAGTCTACTACGCCCGTCGTGCCTTGCGGGGTGACAAAGCCGCCCGCAAGCGCATGATCGAGTCCAACCTGCGACTGGTGGTGAAAATCGCCCGCCGTTACAACAACCGTGGCCTGGTGCTGCTGGATCTCATCGAAGAGGGCAACCTCGGTCTTATCCGCGCGGTCGAGAAGTTTGACCCCGAGCGCGGCTTCCGTTTCTCTACCTATGCGACCTGGTGGATCCGCCAGACCATCGAGCGGGCCATCATGAACCAGACCCGCACCATCCGTCTGCCCATTCACGTGGTCAAAGAGTTAAACGTTTACCTGCGCACCGCGCGCGAACTCTCTCACCGTCTCGATCACGAGCCGACCGCCGAGGATATCGCCTTCGCGCTGGATCGTTCGGTGGACGATGTGAATCGCATGCTCAAGCTCAACGAGAAGATCACCTCGGTGGACACCCCCATTGGTGGCGATCGCGACAAGGCGCTGCTGGATGTGCTCTCCGACGAGCGCGGCATGGGGCCTGAGCTGGAGTCACAGGAAGATGATATGCGCAGCAGCATTGTGCACTGGCTGGAGGAACTCAACCCCAAGCAGCGGGAAGTGCTGGCCCGTCGTTTCGGTCTGCTGGGCTACGAGCCCGCTACCCTCGAGGATGTGGGGGCCGAGATTGGCCTGACCCGCGAGCGGGTACGCCAGATCCAGGTGGAGGGGCTGCGCCGTCTGCGGGAGATCCTGCTGAGTCAGGGGCTTTCCATCGAGGCGCTATTTCGTACCAATTAAGCATCCGCACCAACGGAATGCGGCATCAGCCAGATAGCACGAGGGGAGCAACAGCTCCCCTCGTTTTTTATTGCCTGTCGTCTGGCGATGGCTTCGTGGTTATACCAGCTCAGCCAGCATGGTGTCGGCGTAGGGCACCAGCGCTTCGCCATTTTTCACTTTGGCGAGATAGTCCGGGTTGGCGATAAGCGGACGACCGATAGCCACCAGATCGAAGCGGTTGGCCTCGATGGCTGCTGCGGCGCGCTCGGCGTCGTAGTTGCCCACTCCGACCAGATTGCCCTTGTAGTGGGCGCGCAGATAGTCGGAGGCGCGGCCACCCAGATAATCGAAGGTGAGGTTGTCATCGAAGATGCCGAGGTGGATATAGGCCAGCGGGCGATCGTTGAGCTTGCCCAGCAGGTAGTCGAACACGGCGCGATCTTCCGGGCTGCCCGCCAGATGGACATAGGCACCCGGTGAGAGGCGAATACCTACCCGATCACCACCGATACGGGCGCTGATGGCATCGACCACTTCCAGCGCGAAGCGGCTCATCTTTTCCGGGCTGCCACCGTAGTTGTCGGTGCGCAGGTTGGTGGAGTGGTGCAGGAACTGGTCGATCAGGTAGCCATTGGCGCCGTGGATCTCCACCCCGTCAAAGCCCGCCTCGATGGCGTTGGCACCGGCTTGGGCGTAATCCAGCACCAGCTGGGCGATTTCCGCCTCGGTCAAGGCGCGCGGCACCTGATAGGTGAGCTCGCGCATGCGGGGCACGGTGCCCTCGTGCGCCACGGCAGAGGGGGCCAACACTTCAGCCTGATGGAAGAAGGGGTGGGAGAGGCGACCGACGTGCCACAGCTGGGCGAAGATCTTGCCGCCCTTGGCGTGCACGGCGCTGGTGACTTTCTTCCAGCCATCGATCTGCGCCTGGGTGAAGAGGCCCGGGGTATTGGGGTAGCCCTGCGCATCGGGGCGGATGATGACGGCCTCGGAAACAATCAGGCCGATGTCGGCGCGGCGGCCGTAATAGGCAGCCATCTGCTCGGTCGGCACCAGACCTGGGCCTGCCATGCAGCGGGTGAGCGGGGCCATCATGAAACGGTTGGCCAGGGTCAGAGTGTCATTGAGTCGATACGGCTGAAACAGGGTATTCATGATAGGTTGTCCTGAACGGGTTATTCTTGAACGTGCATTCAAGACGTTTTTTGCGTCGGGCGCAAGCTTTTTTTGAATGCGCGTTCAAGAAGGTTGGCCCGAGCGGGCGGCTGGGGTAAACTTGCCGCCCTTTCCAGCCACTCTTTATCGGCGGGCCCTGTTGCCCCTTGCCGGTGAACCATTTCCCACGGGAGGAACCATGCGCATAGCCGAGTTTGATCGCGACGAGGTACTGCGAAATGCCATGGAAGCGTTTCGCGCCAAGGGATATGCCAAGACCACCATGCAGGAGCTGGTGGCTGCCACCGGCCTGCACCCGGGCAGTATTTACGGCGCCTTTGGCAACAAGCGCGGCCTGCTGCTGGCGGCGGTGGATCACTATGTCGAGGGTAAACGCACCCTGCGCCGCTCCCTGCTCGACAACCCGAGCCCGCTGGCGGGCCTTGCGGCCTATCTCGACCGGATTGTAGGGGAGGCGCTCTGCGGCTCCTGTCTGGTGACTCGCACCATGATGGAGCTGAGCGAGCAGGATGAGGAGCTGACCCAGCGGGTCAAGGGGATCTATGGCGAGCTGGAGCAGGATCTGGCCGAGTTGCTGACGCAGGCGCAGGCCAAGGGTGAACTGGCTCCGGATAGCAATATCCACACCCTCACTGCCCTGCTGCTGATCAACCTGCAAGGGCTGGTCACCTTCGCCCAGTGCCGCCCCGATCGCCCCCTGCTCGACGACGTAGTCGCCCAGCTGATGCGGGCCCTGCGGGCGTAAAAATAGTCAGTGGATTGGGTGTCCCCTTCTCCGTTTTTGCTTTTTGAATTGAGGAGAAGGGGTCAATCGGATTGGTGTAATGAGAGCAGGATAAAATCCAGCGCGGAGTTGAGCCTGCCCAGTACATCGTTATTCCACACTCGTATCACCCGAAATCCCTGCTGATTGAGATAGGCTGTCCGAGCCTCATCATGCATCTGGTTCGCTAGTGTTCCATGTTGCGAACCATCCACTTCGATGATCAATCCCTGTTCAAGGCAGATGAAGTCCACCACATAGGGGCCGATGGGCATTTGGCGGCGAAATTTCAGCCCCGCCAGACGGCGATTGCGCAACTGTTGCCACAGTTTCTGCTCTGCCTGTGTGGCATCTCGTCTCAGTCGCTTGGCAACACGGTTGCTCTCCATTACTTGCTCCCACTCTGTATCGCCTTATAGATATAGCCAGCTTCCCATCTGTTTACCGGTTGGGTATTGCGTCCCCTCACCCTAGCCCTCTCCCAATGGGAGAGGGAAAAGATCGAGTTGTGGTTGGGATTGGGCTGATCATCACTGTGTTCATTGCCGGATTCGAGCAGGGGAAGCTGGATTGGGTGATAGCAGATGGCGATAACTTTTCGAATGTATTGGGAGTCGCCTAGCTGGCAGACTGGCTGAATGGTTGTCAGCGATGCTGCAAGTGGTAGCGTAACTGCTCCCTTCTCCCCTTGCGGGAGAAGGGTTGGGGATGAGGGGGAAGGCGCCGCCCTCACCCTAACCCTCTCCCAGAGGGAGAGGGAATTGATCGAGGTTCGGTTTGGGCATCATGGTCGGCCAACAAGCTCCTTCATCAAATCCTTGAGCCACACCTGCGCCGGTTGTTGCGTATGCGCCGATGGGGTATGCCAGACGCTGCGGCCTCACCTCGGCCCCACCAGCTCTTTCATCAAATCTTTCAGCCATACCAGCGCCGGTTGCTGCGCGTGCACGGGGTGCCAGACGCAGTTTAAGTGGTAATCCGGCACGTCTTCGGGCAGCGGCAGGCTTTTCAGCGGCCAGTGGGTGGCGAGCAGCTCGGCCACCATGCTGGGCAGCACCAAGAGGTGATCGCTCTGACTGACGATGGCGGCGGCGGACATATAGCTCTGACTGTTGACCGAGATGGTGCGGCTAAAGCCCTGACTCTTCAGATAGCGGTCGAGGCTTGCCTCCGAGGTACCAAGCGGCGAGTGGAACACATGGGGCATGGCGATGAGCTGCGGCAAGGTGATGCGCTCTTGCCACTGGGAAGGGTCATCCTCGGCGCCGGCGCGGGCCGATTTGGCAATCGGCAGATCGGCGCGTACCAGCCCGGCCAGCGGCTCGGTGAGCCAGGTCTCTTTGCCCAGATACCCCGGCACCTGCATGTACTCGTCAAAGCCCAGCACCAGATCGATCTCGCCGCTCGCCAGCTCGGCTTCGGGCAGGGTGTCGCGCAGGATGCGGATCTCGATGGTGACCCCGGGCGCCAGCCGCCTGAGCCGCTGAATAAGCGGCGGGATCAGCACACACTCCACGTAATCTGTGGTGCAGAGCACGAAGCGCCGCTTCGACTGGCTCGGCTCGAACTCCTCTTCCTCGGTGAGCTGCTGCTCCAGCAGCCGCAGCGCCTGCTGCACTCCGAGATGCAACCGCTGGGCGCGCGGGGTCGGCAGCATCCCCTGCGGGGTGCGCACCAGGAGCGGGTCGCCGAGAAAGGTGCGCAGCCGGTTAAGGGAGTGGCTCATGGCGGGCTGGCTGATAAAGAGCGCTTCGGCGGCGCGGGTGACGCTGCCCTGCGTCATCAGGGCGTCAAACGCGAGCAGCAGATTGAGGTCGAGCTGGTGCAGTTTCATGGGGGGATTATTCGCCGTGTTTATGGGACAATCCATCCTATTCATTTGATGGATGGGGGCGCAACGTCTTACTCTGCGACCCACTGTTATTTTTCCAAGGTTCCCGCGCCGCATCGGGCGTAAACGGGGGCCTTAATCCATGCAAGGAGCCTTGCGATGAGCATCAAGACCATTAACTCCACGCCGGCCGCCGACGGCTTCACCATGCCCGCCGAGTGGGCGCACCAGCAGGCCGTCTGGATGATCTGGCCGTTTCGCCCGGACAACTGGCGCGTAGCCGGTCGTTTCGCGCAAGAGACCTTCGCCAAGGTGGCCGATGCCATCGGCGGTGCCACCCCGGTCTTTATGGGGGTGCCAGCCCGGTTTATGGAGCAGGCCCGCGCCATCATGCCCGCCCACGTCACTCTGGTCGAAATGAACAGCGATGACTGCTGGGCCCGCGATACCGGCCCGACCATTGTGACCAACGCGGCCGGCGAGTGCCGTGGGGTGGATTGGGGCTTCAACGCCTGGGGCGGTCACAAGGGCGGTCTCTACTACCCGTGGAATCAGGATGAAGAGGTCGCTGCCCAGATGCTGGCCCAGCACGGCATGGCTCGTTACGATGCGCCGCTGATTCTGGAAGGGGGCTCCATCCACGTCGATGGTGAAGGCACCTGCCTGACCACCGCCGAGTGCCTGCTCAACGAAAACCGCAACCCGCACCTGACCAAAGAGCAGATCGAAGCGCACCTGCGCGACTATCTGGGCGTCACCAGCTTTATCTGGCTGGACGAAGGCGTCTACATGGATGAAACCGACGGCCACATCGACAACATGTGCTGCTTCGTGCGTCCGGGTGAAGTGGCCCTGCACTGGACTGACGACCAGAACGATCCCCAGTACGCCCGCTCCGTGGCCGCCCTCAAGGTGCTGGAAGCGGCGGTCGATGCCAAGGGTCGCAAGCTGAAAGTGTGGAAGCTGCCCCAGCCGGGCCCGCTGTTCTGCACTGAAGAGGAGTCTGCCGGTGTCGAGAGCGGCAGCGGTGTGCCGCGCGAGGCAGAAGGCCGTCTGGCCGGTTCCTACGTGAACTTCCTCATCACCAACGATCGCATCGTCTATCCGCTGCTGGATGCCGCCACCGATGGCGAAGCCCAGCGCATTCTGGAAGAGATCTTCCCGGAGCACACAGTGATCGGCGTACCGGCCCGCGAGATCCTGCTGGGCGGTGGCAATATTCACTGCATTACTCAGCAGATCCCTTCCGGCAAATAAGAACCGGTTCCTGCTGGTATTCAAAACCCCACGCCGTGGGGTTTTATCTCTTGATGGTGTGATGGTCGCAGGCGCTGATGCGGCGATCATCATGACAAACAGTCACCCTTTTACAGGAGATCAAAATGATCGAAGTGACCGAGGTTTCCATTGCCGAGCTGCGTGCCGCGCTCGAATCAGGCCGCACCACAGCGGTCGAACTGGTCAAGGCCTATCTGGCCCGGATCGAGGCCTACAATGGCCCCGAGACTGCCACCAAACTCAATGCCGTGGTGGTCGCCAATCCCGATGCGCTGAAAGAAGCCGAGGCTTCTGATGCCCGCCGTGCCCGTGGCGAGACTCTGGGCCCGCTCGACGGCATCCCCTATACCGCCAAAGACAGCTATCTGGTCAAGGGGCTGACCGCTGCCTCCGGCAGCCCGGCCTTCAAGGATTTGGTGGCCCAGCGCGATGCCTTTACCGTGGAACGCCTGCGCGCCGCCGGTGCCATCTGCCTTGGCAAAACCAATATGCCGCCGATGGCCAATGGCGGCATGCAGCGCGGCGTCTATGGCCGTGCCGAGAGCCCCTACAACGCCGACTATCTGACTGCGCCGTTTGCCTCCGGCTCCTCCAACGGCGCCGGTACCGCCACCGCCGCCAGCTTCTCCGCCTTTGGTCTGGCGGAAGAGACCTGGTCGAGCGGCCGTGGCCCTGCTTCCAACAACGGTCTGTGCGCCTACACCCCGTCCCGTGGCGTGATTTCGGTGCGCGGCAACTGGCCGCTGACTCCGACCATGGATGTGGTGGTGCCTTATGCCCGCACCATGGCCGATCTGCTGGAAGTGCTCGACGTAGTGGTCGCCGACGATACCGACACCCGTGGCGATCTGTGGCGCCTGCAGCCCTGGGTGCAGCTGCCCAAGGCCTCCGAAGTGCGTCCGGCTTCCTATCTGGAGCTGGCTGCCAAGCCCGATGCCCTCAAGGGCAAGCGCCTCGGCGTGCCGCGCATGTTTATCAACAAGGATGAACTGGCTGGCACCAGCGAAAACCCCGGTATCGGCGGCCCGACCGGTCAGCGCATCCATACCCGCGAGACCGTGATCTCGCTGTGGGAGCAGGCTCGTCAGGCGCTGGAAGCCGCTGGCGCCGAAGTCATCGAAGTGGACTTCCCGCTGGTCTCCAACTGCGAAGGGGACCGACCCGGCGCGCCGACCGTGTTCAATCGCGGCATCGTGAGCCCGGAGTTTCTCAACGACGAGCTGTGGGAGCTCTCCGGCTGGGCGTTTGACGACTTCCTGCGCGCCAACGGCGATCCCAAGTTGAACAAGCTGGCCGATGTCGATGGGCCGAAGATCTTCCCCCACGATCCGGGCACATTGCCGAACCGCGAGGGCGATCTGGCGGCGGGCATGGACGAGTACGTCAATATGGCCAAGCGTGGCCTGAAATCCTGGGACGAGATCGTCACAGTGCCGGATGGCCTGCGCGGTCTGGAGAAGACCCGCAAGCTGGACCTGGAGGACTGGATGGACGGGCTCAAGCTCGACGCCGTGCTGTTCCCCACCGTCGCCGACGTCGCCCCGGCTGATGCGGATGTGAATCCGGCCTCTGCCGATATCGCCTGGAGCAACGGCATCTGGGTTGCCAACGGCAACCTCGCCATTCGCCACCTCGGCGTGCCGACTGTCACCGTCCCCATGGGCATCATGGCCGATATCGGTATGCCGGTGGGCCTGACCTTCGCCGGTCGCGCCTATGACGACAACAACCTGCTGCGCTTTGCCTCGGCCTTCGAGTCTACCGGCAGCAAGCGTATGGTGCCGCCACGCACGCCGCCGTTGGCCTGATAGAGTTAGTGTCCTGTCCGCTAGGAATAGTGATAAAGAGGGAGGCATCATGCCTCCCTCTTTTTTCGTCCAGTTTTATGACTTCGGCCATCCCCCCCGGATATTCTGGTCCGCGCCCATCTCGCTATTTGTCGCATGCGGAGTTTGCCTATCTTTGAACACATTGCATCTCACCCACGGGCTTAACATCGTCGAGGTGGCGCCATTGGGAGCCATGTTTTCACAATTTTAGTTGTGCCGGACGAGTCAGTGAGCACAACAAGCTCCAGTGTGTTGCCTCGGTCTTGCAGTTCATCATCCGCAAGCGCAAGGTGCTGATGAGCACACCACTCAGCGGACTATATATTTACTATATCTCAAACCTTTTAAATTATAATAAATGAAATTTTATTTTTTTTACGAATGCTATTATCTTTTGGTCGTTAAATTATTTCCATGCCACTATATGTCTTGTTTTTAAGTTGTATGGATTTTATTTTTCTTGTAAAATAGCAAGCCTAGTTCGATAAAGGGATAGGTGTGAAATGCATAGGTTGTTATTGTCTTTATTTTTGTTTTCGTTTGCATCTAGCATAGTTTATGCGAAAGATAATATGTACCATGGTGCGCTTGCTTATCAAGCTGCAAGATGCATTTCATATATGGAGCTTGCGGGTAAGCAAGGGGATGTTGAATATATTGACCTATTCAACTTGTTTTATAAAAACATGAATAAATACATAGATTCAATTGAGGTTGGTACGCAATCTTATAGAGTTAACAAAAAACTTAAAGTGCCACTTTATTGGCATATTTATGTAAGTGAAAATAAATTCCCAAGGGATGTGCTTGTTGGTCGGATTCTCGAGTGGACAACAGGAATTGAATCTGAAAGGGTTGGGAGTGAGTTTTCTAAAAATGAAAAAGTCATTCCTGAGAGTGCGGGTGAATTAGCCTATAAGAATGCCAATTGTGCATTACTCCATTGATGGTAATAAATATCTATTTAAGTGTTATATTCGAGTCATAATATATATTGAAACCCTTGTGAAAGGGAAGTGGCCGAGAGGCCGCTGATATCTGGAGTTTCCTGCAGGTCTTCGGAGGTAACCGGGACGATTACGCTGCGCTAATCGTCCCTACATCAAGGCGGTGATTGCGTGTTTTGAGCCTTACCTCTCTCCATTTTTCGCACTGCCAACTACCATTTTTGCCGTGGCTCGTCGCCGATTCCCCCTGATTTTTTCTGAATTCCACCTGACTTCACTCAGACTTCACACAACCTCATTTTCCCCTCACAAATCCCCCGTATCTTCTGCTCACTGCTTAAAAGGCCCGGCTTGCCACAGGGGTGGCGAGGGGGCGGTTGGTTCGAGGGAGCAAGATGATGAAAGGTTGGATGAAGTGCGGCTTGGCCGGGGCCGTGGTGCTGATGGCGAGTTTCTGGGGCGGCAGCGTGCGGGCGGCGGGGATCGAGCTCAAGCAGGTGAGTGGCCCTGTCTATGTGGTGGAGGACAACTACTACGTCAAAGAGAACTCCATGGTCTATTTCGGGGCCAAGGGGGTGACGGTGGTGGGGGCGACCTGGACGCCGGATACCGCCCGCGAGCTGCACAAGCTGATCAAACGGGTCAGCAGCAAGCCGGTGCTGGAGGTGATCAACACCAACTACCACACCGATCGGGCGGGTGGTAACGCCTACTGGAAGTCCATTGGCGCCAAGGTGGTCTCGACCCGCCAGACCCGGGATCTGATGAAGAGCGACTGGGCCGAGATTGTCGCCTTTACCCGCAAGGGGCTGCCGGAGTACCCGGATCTGCCGCTGGTGCTGCCCAACGTGGTGCACGATGGCGACTTCACGCTGCAAGAGGGCAAGGTGCGCGCCTTCTACGCGGGCCCGGCCCACACGCCAGACGGCATCTTTGTCTACTTCCCCGACGAGCAGGTGCTCTATGGCAACTGCATCCTCAAGGAGAAGCTGGGCAACCTGAGCTTTGCCAATGTGAAGGCCTATCCGCAGACCATCGAGCGGCTCAAGGCGATGAAGCTGCCAATCAAGACGGTGATCGGCGGTCACGACTCGCCGCTGCACGGCCCCGAGCTGATTGATCACTATGAAGAGTTGATCAAGGCGGCGCCGCAGTCATAGCTGCTGCGTGGCAGAGAGCCTGCAAGCCGTGCCATCGCTGCAATCAGCAGCCATAACGGCACACCACAAAACGCCCGCTTTCAGGAAATAAGCGGGCCTTTTGCATTGGCGGCCTTTTTGGTGGCTGTGAGTGCGATGGATTAAGGCTGTTCAATGCGGGTGGGCTTTCATAAGATGGCCCTCTCTCTTTTCCCTGAAAGCCGTCAATTTTCGTTATGCAATACGCCTCTCTCGCGCGCCTCAAGCAGGCCTTTATCACCGGGATGTGGGCCTCGCTGGTCAGCATCGTTATCGGCTTCGCCTTCAAGGTGTGGCTGGCGCAGTGGGTCGCCAAGGGGGAGCTGGCGCTGTTCAACAGCGTGGTGGATTTGATCTCCCTCTCCTTTATCCTGATGACAGGTTTTCGCTCCTCCATGGTGGTGAGCTATTCCCAGACCAAGAACGATCGGGACATCATCAATATCTTTCGCTACTTCCTTATCGGCATCGTGCTGCTCACCTGGGGGGCGGTGATCCCCTATATCAAGCACGGGCTCCATATCCGGGTGGAGTATCTGCAACTGGTAGGGGTCATTTTCGGGCTGGGGCTCAAGGTCTACTTCACCAATCTGGTGGCCATGTACCGGATGTATCAGCTCTCCAACCGGGTCACCTGGCTGGAGCCGCTGGCCAACGGTCTGCTGTTTATGGCCTGCTACTTTGGGCTGGGGATGGATGCGCTCCCTTCGCTCTTCTACGGGCTGACCTTCTCGTCACTCGCCATCGCCGGTTATATGTATGTTTCGCGCCGTCGGGCCATCGCCACCAAGCCGCTGGCCAAGGTAGCGTTCGGCCCCGAGATGGTGAGCTATGTGAAGAAGAGCTTTACCGCCTCCCTGGAGGCGGGGGCCAGCATCCTGATGATCTACATCACTGTGCTGCTCACCATCCGCCACTTCAGCATCGACGAGCTGGGGGATTTTCAGGTGGTGGTTCGCCCCATCTTCACCTATATGACCACCCTGTTTGTCTTCCCCATCTACCGCTTCGTGCTGCCGGAGCTGGCGGTCAATCTGCGCAATGGCGATCACCGCCAGATAAGGTTGATCCGCCGCTGGATCTTCCGGCTCTCCGCCATTGTCAGTCTGGCCTTCTTTGGCTTGATGCTGCTGGCGGGCAAGCCGCTGGTGCTGCTGTTCTTCCCCGCCGACTACGTGGGGGCGGTGCCCGTGCTGTTCCACTTCTCCATCTTCTTTATCTTTATGATGCTCAACGGCTATCAGCTCGCCTATATCAAGGCTCACGGTCACTTTACCCGGAGTTTGTTGATCCGGCTGGCGGGCATAGTGGCGCTGATTGCGGCCTACTATCTGGTGGCCGAATTCACCGCCAACGTGGTGGCAATTATTGTGGCGCTGGGCCTCGGTTATATGGTGATGTTTATCCTCTCGACCCTGGCGGAGCGGCAGATCTTGCGATCCCTGCCACTGGTGCTGGCGACCCGCTAGGGCTCTACTCGCCAAGAGCAGGCTCCTGTCAGATAACAAAAAAACGCCCGTGCGGGCGTTTTTTATTGGCGGTGCAGGGGCGGCTTAACGCTTGCCTTTGCCACCCTTGTTGCCAGCGAGCGCCTGCTTTCTGGCGCGCTGCTTCTGGGCCGCCTTGCTGTTGCGGCGCGGCTCGGGCTCGAAGCGGGTGAGATCCGGCTCAAAGCCCGGAAACCACTGCTGGGGCAAGCGGGTGTCGAGCACAGATTCCACCTTCTCCAGCAGCGGTGCATCTTCCGGGCTGCACAGGGTAATGGCGAGCCCCTTGTTGCCAGCGCGGCCGGTGCGACCGATACGGTGGACGTAATCCTCCGCCACAAACGGGAACTCGAGGTTAATCACATAGTTGAGATCGCTGATATCGAGGCCGCGAGCCGCCACGTCGGTGGCGACCAGTGCCTGGAGGGTGCCGGCGCGAAACTCCAGCAGCACTTTTTCTCGCGCGCTTTGCGACAGATCGCCGTGGAAGGCCAGCGCATTGATGCCCGTCTTGCCAAGCTGCTGGGCCAGTTTGTCAGCCCCTTGGCGGGTGCGGCTGAAGATAAGCGCCGGTGCCCACCCTTTCACTTTGAGCATGTGTTCGACCAGCGCCAGCTTGCGATCGCTATCCACCGTGTAGACCCGCTGCTCCACCTCGGCCGCCGTGGTGTTGCGCGGTGCCACTTCAATCAGCTCGGGGTCGCGTAGCAGCACCTTGCAGAGGGCAAACAGGTTGTCGTCGCAGGTGGCGGAGAAGAGCAGTGTCTGGCGATCCGCCGGGATCTGTTTGAGCAGCGCGGTGATCTCGTCCATAAAGCCCATGTCGAGCATGCGATCCGCCTCGTCAAACACCAGATGGCGCAGGCTATCCAGGCTCAATGCCCCCTGACGCAGATGGTCGAGCAGGCGGCCCGGGGTGGCGATAAGCAGATCCACCCCGGCTTGAAGCGCCTCGACCTGCGCCGCGATACTCACTCCGCCGTAGACTTGCGTGCTGGTGAGACCGGTGCCCTGGCCGTAGCGCGCCACGCTCTCGGCGACCTGCACCGCCAGCTCGCGGGTCGGCACCAGCACCAGCGCGCGGATCGGGCGGGGCTCTGCTTGTGGCTGTTGTAGCAACTGCTCCAGCAGCGGCAGCACAAAGGCGGCGGTCTTGCCGGTGCCGGTCTGGGCGCCTGCCATCAGATCCCGCCCTGCCAGAATGACGGGGATGGCGCGAGCCTGAATGGGGGTCGGTGCGGCATAGCCGAGCTCGGTCAGGGTCTGCTGCAAGCGGGGGGAGAGGGCCAGTTCGGCAAAGGAGGCTGTGGACATAGGGGCACCAGTCGGGGTTATCGCGGCCTGCGGCCACGATGCAATGAGTGATCGTGGCCGCGATGGTAACAGAAGCAGGGGGAGCGGCAGAAGGCGGCTATGCCTCTGCGTCGTCCGGCAACGGGCGGATCAGCCGGATCTTTTTGCCCTCGTAGCAGGCGATGTTGTGCTTGCCGTGCTGTTTGACGTGGTAGAGCAGCTCATCGGCCAGATGCACCGCCTCGGTGACGGTGAGGTAGTCGCGAATGCGGATCACCCCGGCGGAGAAGGTGATGGGGGTGGGCAGCTCGGGGATCCCCAATGGTCGATCCAGCAGGCGACCAGCGGAGTGGATCATCATCTCGTCATCCTCCATCCCCTTGAACAGCACGATAAACTCCTCGCCGCCCCAACGGATGGCGCTGTCCACCTTGCGGATATTGCTTCTGAGGTGGCGGGCAAAGGCGACCAGTGCCAGATCCCCGACGCTATGGCCATAGGTGTCGTTGATCGACTTGAAGTTGTCGATATCGAGGATCATCAGATAGTCGTGCTCATGGAGCAGACTCTGGCAGAGCACATCTCTGCGTGGCAGCCGGGTCAGGTGGTCGGTGTGCGCCAGGGTGCGCAGCCGCAGGTAGATCTGCTTCCAGGCCACCATGCCCATCAACAGCACGATGAGATAGACCTTGAAGGCCGCACTTTGCAGGGCCAGCTTGACGAAATCAAACCAGCTGTAGGACCACTTCAGATAGAGATCATCCCCCGCCTTGGTGCGCATAAAGGGTTTGCTCAGGCAGAGATGCCTCGGGCGGCAGGGCTCGGCGGCTTCAAACGATATGTTGGTGCGGGTCGGGTTGATGGTGTCGAAGGGTCGCAGCACATCGTTAAATGCTTCATCGACGGCGATGTCGATACCGAGCAGCCCGTATTTGTAACCGCCGCGCCCCGACTGATGAATGAAGGGGAAGTACATCACTATGGTGTTGCGCATGCTGAAGCTGTCGATCTCGATATCGGAGACAAAGGCTTCATCGGCGCTGCACAAAGGGCGGCCGGGGGCAAAGCTGGCGCAACCGAAGTAGTGATACCAGGCGGGCAGGGTCATCAGATCCACCTTGATCGGCGCCAGTCTGGTGGGCAGCACATTGTTGTCGGCCACCATGCCGATCAGCCGGTAGTCATTCCAGATGGTGTAGATATTGATCACCTCCGGATAGGAGAGGGCATAGCGGAAGGTGTTGAGGATATTGGCGGCCGGGTATCGCAGCGGAATATCGGCAAAGCGGTATTTGCTTTTGAGGTCATACCCGTAGAGATAGTCGCTGCCGACGCTATTCGGGGGCGGTGGCTGATCGAGCAGATGGTGCTGTGCCAGATAGCTGGTGATGTTCTCCACCTTGAGGATCTTGGCTCGCTGGTAGAAGACCTCGAACACGTTCTTCTGTCTGGCTGTGATGAGATCCATGTCGTGCTGGATAGTGAGATAGGTGTAGTAGAAGACAGTGCCCAGCCCGGTCAGGGCGAGCAGGGCTAATCCGGCCACTTTGACGATGAACTGGCGAGCACACGCCGATGGCCAGCGCAAGGCTGGGAGGTTACCTGAAAATAAGGTCATAGGTGTCTGGTTAGAGTACCGATAGGGGCGCGGGCGCCATACGGGCAAAGTATACGCGAAGGAAATCCCGACAGGATCCACCGACAAACCTTGCCAGAAGCTGAAGCCCTCACCACTTATTTATCCCTACTCCACGATCAGCACGCTCTCGCTGGCCAGATGGTGCAGCCACTCCCTGACGATCAGCAGCACGGCGGCAAAGTGCTCGTCGCGGGGCAGCAAGCTGGCGGCGAGGGGATCCCCTTCCGCCATCGCGGCCAGCTGGCCAAAGGCTTGCTCCACCAGATCCCGGTCGAGCTGGTTGTCCCCCAGCACTTCGGCCAGCGACGGCTGGCTGCGCAGGGTCAGCTGCAAGCCGGACGGGATCTGCGGGGCGATGCGCATCAGCTCATCTTCCACCACCATGATGGCCCGCTCCAGTTCGAGCGGGGTGGGTGGCGCATTGCGAAACGGTCCGGGCTGGATGGCGTGGGTGCCAAAGGCCAGCGGGTAGTGTGACGGGGCCGCATCTGGCTGGCTCAGCCAGAGCTGACTGCTCTGTTCACCAATCTCCAGCAGCAGGGTCATCATCTCCGGTACGGGTTGTGTCATGGTGCTGAGCTCCTGTATTGTAAACGTTTTCCCATTCTGCCTTTGATACCCCCGCTATCGCCGTTTGGCGAGCACAATTTCTGCGAGTCGTCCCTCACTTTGTTGCAAACCCCTTGCAAAAAAATCCATTGGTGGCAGTCTGGATGTCTAAATGGCTGTCGCCGTTTCGTTATCCTCAGATGATTCAGGAGTTCAGATATGGATATTCGTACCGCTCCCCGCGCCATCGCGCTCGCCCTCATGCTGGCAAGCGGCATCGCCGCCGCCAACGAAGCGCTGGTGATCCAGACCGATTTCGGCCTCAAAGATGGCGCCGTGTCGGCCATGAAGGGGGTTGCCTTCGGGGTGGATCGCACCCTGCCGCTCTATGACCTGACCCACGAGATCCCGGCTTACAACATTTGGGAAGCCTCCTACCGCCTCTACCAGACCCTGCAGTATTGGCCCAAGGGCACCGTGTTTGTCAGCGTGGTTGATCCCGGTGTCGGCACCGAGCGCAAGTCAGTGGTCCTCAAGACCAAGAGCGGCCAATACATCGTGACTCCGGACAACGGCACCCTGACCCTTGTGGCCGAACACTTCGGCATCGAGGCGGTACGCCAGATCGATGAGAAGCTCAACCGCCTCAAGGGCTCCGAGAAGTCCTACACCTTCCATGGCCGCGATGTGTACGCCTATACCGGCGCACGGCTCGCCTCCGGCGCCATCAGCTACGAGCAGGTCGGCCCGCTGCTGCCCGCCGAAGTGGTGAAGATCCCCTATCAGCCTGCGGTAGCCGAGAAAGATGGCACCCTCAAGGGCACCATCCCGATCCTCGATGTGCAGTACGGCAACGTCTGGACCAATATCGATGATGTCCTGCTGACCAAGGCGGGGATCAACAAGGGGGATAACGCCTGCATCAAGATCCGCGAAGGGGATGTGGTGAAATATGACGGCAAGGTCCCTTACGTCAGCAGTTTCGGTGACGTGCCGGAAGGTCAGCCGCTGGTCTACCTCAACAGTCTGCTGCAGGTGTCAGTGGCGTTGAACATGGACAGCTTCGCCGCCAAGCATCAGGTGCAATCCGGCGCCAACTGGCATATCAGCCTGAAGAAGTGCTCCTGACCCGTACATATATAAGTAGAAATAGAAACAGCAACGGGCGCCTCGGCGCCCGTTTTGTTCTCTGGTAATAAAGAAAGGGATCAGAACTCGTTGGAGAGCGCCTTGTACCCTTTGACCAGGTCGATATTGGTATGGGCCACGTCCTCGGAGAACTCGGCGGCATCTACCGAAACCCGCGGGATATGGGTCAGATCGCTCTGCTGGTTGATGCGGGTGGTGGAGGGGACGTAGAACTCCGGCGGCAGATCGCAGCCATCGATCACCGAGTTGTGACGCACCACGGCACCGTCACCGATATGGCAGTTGAACAGCACGCTGTTGAAGCCGATAAAGACCCGGTTTCCCACTTCGCACGGTCCGTGGACGATGGAGCGGTGGGCGATGGAGGTGTACTCGCCGATGGTGACGGCGGCGCCGGATTTGGAGTGGATCACCACGCCATCCTGAATATTGGAGTTGGCGCCGATGACGATGGGTTCCATCTCGCCGTTGGCATCCACTTCGTCGGCGCGGATCACCGCATAGGGGCCGACAAAGACATTCTCTTTGATGATCACCTTGCCGCAGATGATGGCGGTCTTGTCGATATAGGCGGATTCGTCGATGACAGGCAGATGGCCGGAGGGATTCTTGCGGATCATGTTACATCCTGTGGTTGCCAAGAGGGATTATCTGGTGGTGGACGAGGAGCCTACCGGTCGGTCAGCTTACCCCTGCTCGCCCTCTGGTGAAACCCCTGACTGGTCTGACCCTTGTCGTATGCCGTTTCGGCATGGCTGTTTCCGGTCGCCAGAATATGGGAGCATGGCTGTTATCCCGAGTCGCGTTAGATGGACATATAAAGATGAAGAAGATGATTGCCCTGTTGGTGGGTGGTTTATTGCTCTCCTCGGCCGTGCAGGCCAAAGGGGAGGCGGGGGAGTTTGACTATTACGCCATGGCGCTCTCCTGGTCGCCCGAGCATTGCGCCGTCAAACCGGCCGATCGGGACCAGTGTTCCCGCAAGCTGGGCTTTGTGCTGCACGGTCTTTGGCCCCAGTACGATCGCGGTTACCCCAGCAACTGCACTCGCGAACGGCTCGATCCCGATATGGAGAGCGAGTTTGCCGACCTCTACCCCAGCCGTTTCCTCTATCGCCATGAGTGGGAGAAGCACGGTACCTGCTCCGGCTTGAGCCAGCACGCCTTCCATCAGCTGGCAAGCGATCTGCGCCAGAAGGTGAAGATCCCGGCGGCTTATCAATCCCCGGAAGAGCCTCTGCGCAAAACCAGTTTCCAGCTCAAGGCCGATCTGGCGAGCGCCAACCAGTGGCTGGCTCCCGACAACATCACGGTGGCTTGCGCCGATGGTGGCCGCTTCCTGCGGGAGATCTACATCTGCGTCAATAAAGAGGGGACGGATGCGGTCACCTGCTCCGCCGAGATGCAAAAGCGTGAGCGTCGCTCCTGTGGTCAGCCGGATTTCCTGCTGCGCAGCGTGCGTTAAGCCTCCACTCTTTGCGGGCCTGATGTGTAACCACGGTTATCAGAAAGGAGTCTGACAGATGGATGGCAACAACCGGTTTGGCCCGCAAGAGCGGGCAATGCTGCTCGGGGTGAACGGATGAGCCTGTTTGCCGAGCTGGGGATGCGTTATCCCATTATTCAGGCACCGATGGCCGGTGTGCAGGGCAGCTATCTGGCGCTGGCCGTGACCCGTGCGGGCGGCTTGGGCTCCTTGCCTGCCGCCATGCTCACATCAGCGGAACTGCGCAGCGAACTGGGGCGTCTTGCCCAAAGCGGCCTTGGGCCATTTAACATCAACTTCTTCTGCCATCGGCAACGGGAACCGGATCCCGTTGAACTGGCCCGCTGGCAGCAGCGCCTGGTTCCCTACTACGCCGAGTTCGGCATACTTCCCCCAACCGTTACGACGGCGCCAAGTCGTGCCCCTTTCAATGGGGAACATGCCGCCATGGTGGCTGAGTTCAGACCGGCGGTGGTCAGCTTTCACTTCGGTTTGCCCGCTCCCGAGCTGCTTGCCCGGGTGAAAGCAGCGGGGGCCAAGGTCTTGGCCAGCGCCACCACGGTGGCGGAGGCTGTATGGCTCGCTCAACACGGCGCCGATGCCATCATCGCTCAGGGATTGGAGGCGGGCGGTCATCGCGGTCATTTCCTCTCCGATGATCTCGCCTTGCAGCAGAGCACCCTGACCCTGCTGGCACAAATTCTCGCGGTGACCGATCTGCCGGTGATTGCCGCTGGCGGTATCGTCGATGGCAAGGGGATCGCCAACGCGTTGGCAATGGGGGCGAGAGCCGTGCAGATGGGCACCGCCTTTCTCTGCTGCCATGAAGCGACCACCTCGGCGTTGCATCGCGCCGCCATCCATTCACCAGAGGGCCAGCAGACGGCACTGACCAATCTGTTCAGTGGCCGTCCGGCGCGGGGGATCGTCAACCGTCTTATGAAAGAGCTGGGCCCGCTCTCGGATCTTGCCCCTCACTTCCCCTATGCCAGTGGCGCACTGGCACCGCTGCGCGTCGCCGCCGAGAAGGCGGGGGACAGTGGCTTCTCTCCGCTCTGGGCTGGGCAGGATGTATCGGGTTGCAGGGATCTTCCTGCCAGCGAGCTGATGGCGTGCTGGGTCAAAGAGGCTGGATTGGGATAAGCGCTTCTATATATGCCTCATACGCCTTCTTATATAGAAGATGTCGAGGGCGCTGCGCGTTAGACGCGACAGTGCGGCAATGGTGGATGAGTGCCAGGCCAGTACCCTTGTAAGGCATTTATCCGGTGTAAAACGTTCTCACTTCACCCTTGGTTGTGGATAAGTCTGTATAAAGGCTGTGTGTTGATATGAATAACCAAGAAGTTGCACTTTTTTGCAATTTTATTGCGGTAAAGCCTTGCCAATGTGAGCTGGATCGCTATAATGCGCCACATCGACAGGGCAAGCGGCAACGCAAACAACCTCGTCGGTAACCTCGAAAAGCCCTTGAAAATAAGGCTTGACTCGAGAAGGCGGTTGAGTAGAATTCCACTCCCGCAGCAACACACTGTTGCGTCGCTCTT
>NZ_JAPDCN010000015.1:0-111985 GCF_027706185.1 Aeromonas sp. Y318-3 | reverse complement strand
CGCAGTGATGCCTAACCCTTCCATCGAGGGGGACGTCCAAGGGCTGGCGCCCTTGGCCGCCCCTCATGTCAAACGTTGGGCGAACTCCAGGTGAGCTTTTACGTGCTCGGCCCCTTTGGCCGCGCCAGATACCTTAACCATCACCTCGGAGGCTTTATCCGTGACTCGCTTAACTCGGCCTTTCAGATCGCCGGTCTTATTGGCCTTGGTCTTGACCTTCCCCTCTAGCAACCCGGCTAGAGTGTCATAGCCCTTATTCATCGATCCCCCACTTGTTTAAGTTGCGTTGAAGCAAACCGGCGACTTCCTCGCGGTGGGAATCGATCTTTTCAGATAGAGCTAGAACCGCCTGGCGGTTGAGCTTATCCGACTCTCTAAACTCGGTGTTCAGTACCTTGGCGATCTGGTTCAGGTTCCGGCCTATTGCCGCCAACTCCCTGTTTGACGTTCGCAGTGCTTGGATCTCGCTCTCGGTAAGAACCGGCTCGCGGTTCAGGTTGGCCATTGCAACAGCCGTTAGCCACGCCGTCCGACTGGTGAACCCTTCGGCCTTCGCTCGCTTCGTGATGCGCTTCATGTCTCTGGTGTTCAACCTGATATTGAGCTGATCCGTCTTGGTTTCCTTCAGCCCCTTATGGTCAAGGGCAACACTGCCCGCCGTAACCTTCTCGATCATTAGGCCCAGCATGTCGGATTCAGATACGCCCTGAGCGTGGCAGAAAGCCTGCCAGGCTTCTTTTTGCTCCTTAGTGACGCGCCTTTCGATCCGATAGCTCTTTGCCATTAACGACCTCTTTAAACATGGGGGGGCAGGGGGGGACAGGTGCAATTTTAGCACAAGCGGCGGCAGACGCTAGCAAATTGCGAATCCTGCCCTAGTTCTAACCCCCCCATGTTTTTTCGTACGTACGAAATTTTTCGGTTTTGCAGTGGCTTTTGGCCTTCGGCCAGGCTCACCAGGTCGCGGGGCTCCCTGGCTCGTCGGCTTCCCCTAACTTTGGATTGTGCAATCCAAAAGGCTGCCGCATAATGGTTATAGATTGTGCAATCCAATACACGGAGCAGGGCACTAGATGAAACCAACATGGCGGACATCAGTAATCTATTGGGTTCCTTTTCTCTGTGGCTTTTTAAGCGGATAACTTTTTTCAATGGTGCCGCGTACTTTGAACGTTAACATAGAGGCTCAGGGCGCTATTTTACCCCCTTAAAATAGGCAAAATGAGGGTTTTTAAGATCTTGATTTTTAGTGTTTTTATTTTGGTGATGTGATGTGGCTTTGATGGTAGTGTTGCGTCCAGTTCATCATAGGAGTCAACATGGAAACCTACCGTCACACATATCGACACCACAGTTTTTCACATCAAGATCTAAGTGATATTACTTTCACTGCTTGCACCTTTATCCGATGCGATTTTCGACGTGCTAACTTGCGTGATGCGACATTTATTAACTGCAAGTTCATTGAACAGGGTGATATCGAAGGTTGCCATTTTGATGTCGCAGACCTTCGCGATGCAAGTTTCCAACAATGCCAGCTTGCGATGGCAAACTTTAGTAACGCCAATTGCTACGGTATTGAGTTACGTGAGTGTGATTTAAAAGGGGCCAACTTTTCCCGAGCAAACTTTGCCAATCAAGTGAGTAATCGTATGTACTTTTGCTCAGCCTTTATTACTGGATGTAACCTGTCTTATGCCAATATGGAGCGGGTCTGTTTAGAAAAATGTGAGCTGTTTGAAAATCGCTGGATAGGGACTCACCTCGCGGGCGCATCACTGAAAGAGTCAGACTTAAGTCGAGGTGTTTTTTCTGAAGATGTCTGGGGACAGTTTAGCCTACAGGGTGCTAATTTATGTCACGCCGAACTCGACGGTTTAGATCCTCGAAAAGTCGATACATCAGGTATCAAAATTGCCAGCTGGCAACAAGAACAGCTTCTCGAAGCGTTGGGTATTGTTGTTTTTCCTGACTAGATGCTTACGAATACCTGCTGATAAACTATACACAACATTAATACATTTTCTAATTCAAATCACCAGAGCTAGATCAATACTTCTAGCTCATTCTTGTCCAGAAACGTGTTTGAATGGGGCCAATCAATCTGTGGATGCTCAAGACAACCAGTATGGGGTTCTAGGGATTTTCCGTCCAAATGCGACATTCAGACTGCTAAGTGATTGATTTATTGTGACTGGCTATGTGAAGCGCCAAAAAAGTAATACCCCTCTGGAGGCCGCGGACGGCGTGGCCTCCAGAGCACTTTGTCGTTTTTGGACGGAAAATCCCTAGAACCCCATATTGATTGTGCCGTCTATGCGTTGGCCGAAAGATACAGAGCGCCATGTGTCAGTGCTCGGGTGTCGGATGTCATTCTGGCGGAAGAGCAGGACATTTCACGTCATCCCTTCCCAGAGGGGATAGTAGATCCGGATTGCGCAGTGCTGCTTATCGAGTAAAGGCAGCCTGTATTGATGGCAGAAGTATGCCATCTTGCTTAAGTACAACGAGCGTCGTTGTTACCTCCAACCTCGAGATCGAGGTGTTCAGTACGGCCCATCAGTGATGGGCCTTTTTTCGTTTATCAGGATGCGGGGGTGACCTGGCTGACGGAGATTATGCCGCGGTCCCAGATGATTTGATGGAGAGAGGAAGGGATGATGCTGGTGATCAGTCGTGGCGTGAACAGGCCCCAACAGATCCCGCCCGGGTTCCGCACAGATCGATATGTCACACCAATCTCGTTACTCGCCCTAAGCTGAGCGCCGAACTCCTGCGCCGGCTGGTAATCTGTTGGGTGATAATACGGATGGCTATCTGGCAGGCCCGTAATATCAGCAAAGACTGCGCCGGCCATTTCGGTGGCCAAGCAGCGGTACTCGAAACGCTCGAACTTGAGTTCCGGCACGTTCCTCCAATAGCGCTCGCAGTGGTATTTGATTTCCGAGATGGCAGTGTCTTTGCTGTCGCCTATGTAGTAGACGCCATATTCCCCGTTTGAGAACCGACTCCCTTCGGGGTTTACATGAGTGAAGGCTGCCATCGCGTAGTTGGCCCCGGGGATCCCCAGCACCCATTCGCTACGCGGCAAAAGCCCAAGGTTGCCCACCTCATTTGCCAAACGTGGATTCGTTATCTCTTGAATTTCAAAGAGAATATCGAATTCATCCGGGCTGGCCACATCATCAAAGATGTCGATCGTGGGGTACTTGGTATGAATGAGGCGGTAGCCCTTGATTGGAACTACCGCCGTTCTCGGGATCCCGTCTTGAATCATCCAGCCATGCCCCCGCGCAAGACATCAACGCGCTTGGCCACTTCATGCAGACTCCCAAAGTCTCCGCTCTCGATGATGGAGAGGGGCGTTGCTCCATTGAAGAAGGCGTTGTTGTTCTTCATGGACATGAAGCCGTAAGTGTTCTCCGGGTTGCTGAACACGATGCGCAATGCGGAGTGCATGTTGAGCAGGTAGCTTATCCTGGTCAGCTGGTCTCGGCTCAGAGAGGCGCTTTTTGTTCCTTCGTCCCGATACCGGTAAAAGGTGGCCTTGGAGAGCTGCAGAATGTTCTGTTGCTGTTCGGGGGTGCATCCCCATTTGTCCAGGATCTTCATGGCAGCTCTGACTGCGACGAGGGCACGGTTCCCGCCGGTGCTTGCTGCAGGGCTCAGATGCTTGTTCATATGATTTCCTTGGTATTGCTGGCTTTTCACAGTCTCAGCGTAAACCAATTACTCATTTTTGTCTAACGTGAGACAAAAATAATAGAGCGGAAATTCGCTTCAATCGCTCTACAAACGCTCCTCCATCATTCTTTGCGTTCAGCTATTGCTTACTGAACAGGATCGTTTATATTCACGCTCGAAGCGATGCCCATCGCGACTAAAACTAACGTTACAGTTCAGAGTTGAACACATGGATATGTCATTCCCACGGCGCCAGAAGCAAGTAGCGCCCCAACCCAAAACCCGGGCTGATTGGCTCATTCACTTCCGTCGCGCCAAATGCGATGAAACCCTTCGACACATGGCCGAACGGCTTTGGGAATCTCTTTCGACCTCGCCGAACCGGCTGGACATGTGGCTTGCGTATGGCGATCGCCAGGATGAGATAGAGCAGAACCGCTTCGTCCGTCGCTACAGCTAAACACGACAATCTGATCTTTCCCAGGCTCTACAGGGGTATGCACAGACTTGTCCACGCTTTCTGTGGATAAAATCTGACCACACATACCCCTATGGCTTCGTGCATCCTGCGAAAGGTGGACAAACTGATCTCTACCTTGCCCAAAGGTGGACAAACTGATCTCTGTTTGAGAGATCGGGATCAAGGTTTGGCCCCTTTCAGGCGGGAGAGCCGCGCTTTTGTCTCGTCTTGGAGATCAGTTTGTCCACCTTTGATGTCGTCAGAAGCGGAAAATAAAACGGGCGCCTAAGCGCCCGCTGGATTTCTCCAATATTCTGGTACCAGCCAAGCCAGCACCCTATCCGGCCACCACTTTCGACCCGCCTTGCGCGAGTACAGCTTACGCCGCTGGGGAACGCTATCTCATCCGGTCATTCGTTCCGATGCCTCATTGTAAGGCCTAAAGCCTCATTATCCCAGAGATCAATTTGTCCACCTAAAGCTTAGGCTGTGCCGGCTCTTCTCCGGTCTCCGAGCTCTTCCCGATCGCCTTTTTCCTTTCGGTATCAGTGAACTTGAACTCTAGGTGAGTGATGCTTCGGCCGGTCTTCTTCTCAGTGACCGACACCCGAAGCGGGCTCTTGGTGTTGATCTCTTGGATGGCCACATCCAGGAAGCGCTTGCGGAAGTCAGGCATCCGGTTGTAGCTGGCCGGCAGCTGATACCGCTCTCTGATCCACTCCACAGCCAGGGTGATTGTGCCTTCGCTTCTGTTACCCCTGAACTGACAAAGCGTCTCGTACAGGCGCATAACCAGAGGGTTGGTGATCGAGTTGACCTCGATGATGTCGTAAACCGTAAAGTTCCGGCGCAAGCCGGCCATCAGAGGCATCAGCTCTTGGTTGATGCTGATCTCGTAAACCCCGATGCTCGGGCGAACGCTGCGCTTAACCAGCCACGGGTATGCGTCATAGCCCTTGTCGTCGCCGTCATCGAACTCCGGCCTGTAGATCGTCACCTCTTTGCCTCTGAACCGGCTCAGTGCAGCACGAATGTCCTGGCTGGCCGCGCTCGATGGGAGATCGTAAATCTCCGCATACTCGGCAACAGTGATAGAGAACTTGCCGTCATGAGTGATAGGCTCACCTTCCGGCACGTTCGGCATCTTTGACATGCAGAGGTAGAGGATCCGCTTCTGATCTCGGGTAAGAGAGTAGGCGGCCTCTGTCAGCTGGTTTGATTGTACGACCTTCCGGCCGCGTCTCTTGGTGATGGCTGTTTGCATGATGGTAGACAGATTTTACGGTTGACCACCATTATGCCCATATATCCGCGCCAAGCAACTGCTTAGCCTGTTAATAACCCTGTTTGAATGCTGTGGATAATTTGTTTATATCCTGTGTTTTCAAATTCTTGCCAGAGATCGGTTTGTCCACTATATGAGATCAGTTTGTCTACCGTGCGAGATCGATTTGTCCACTTCGCTCCTCTGGAGGCCGCGCCACGACTGGGCTGGCGGAGCCTAAAAAGATCTTTAAAAAGATCTCTAAAAAGATCTAAAGATAATTAAGAGCCACGATCATCACAGTAAGGATCCGCTCTCGGGTATTGATTTCAGGTTCCGAGGGTTGGCCCTATAATCACTTTTTGTCGCTTCTTCTATTAAATAGAACCAGTAAATAAAATATATATATTTAAAAAGAAGAGCAGCATCCTAAAGTGATGATGCGAACACCTCGGAACCTGTATACCTCCCCACCCCGGACATCATCATGGACAATCTGGCCTGACTGCGCAATGCGGCTTTTTATGTTAAATACCTCAAAGGGCAGTATGTTAATCAACCGCTTACGCAATGCTATGCTCTCAGCACAGTTTCACTGTCGAGCGTTTTAGCGTTTGTATGCGCCCCAGACTTCGCTAGAGCCCGCCGAACAGTGATCCCCTTTCAACGATATGCGTCTCTCGCAGGAGCACAAATTAACGCTCCAGCATTAGCTGTAAATACTTTGCACCGAATGAGGTCGAGGTGTAACTCGGTAATATCGTTGAACAAGTTGCCGAGTGTCATCAAGCTCGCTATCCTGACTGAAATTAATAAGCAGTTACTAAACGCTGGGAATAAACGTGGCTAAACAAGCAGCAAAAGACATCGATCCTGATGTGGCTATGGTTTTGAAGACCATGGGGAACTATCTCGCCGCCAAGCGCAAGAGCCTGGGCTTTCGCCAAGTTGACGTTGCGGAGTGCATGAACATGACCGAAACAACCGTCGTTCGCGTTGAGAAGGGCGGCGGACAAATCCGGCTCGTTACCTTCCTGACCTACCTGAAGGAGCTCGGCGAGCTTTCGGTCTTTGCTGACGTGTTTACCAAGATGGATGCCGGCACCCGCCAGCGCGTTCGTCCTGTCTCCAGCGAACCAACAGATCCAAGCATCCCGCTCAGCGCATCAGAGTTCTTGGCTCGCGTTCAGAGAGATCCGAATCTCGAGGCGATGGTTACGCCCCGGGCAGCGGTCAGTCTCGCTCGTGCAGGCTATGCGGTGCGCTATGGGCAGCATGAGTCGGTCGATGTGATCTATGCGACATCGATGGATGTGGCTCGTAACAGCGAGCATGTTTACCAGGGTAGCGACGGGGAACGGATAGGCGGTGTGGCCAAGCTTCGCCTTGTCCTGGCAGAGAGCAAATTGTCTGCCAAACAGCTGACCGTCGTTCGACTGGAGCATGCCAGCCTGCAGGGCAGACTCAACGCTCGGTTCCAGGCTGCTAAGACCCCCGTATTTATCGAGGAGATCTTGACCATTCCGGATGGCCAGCACGTACTGACCTTCCTCAAGGACGGTCGCGAGGTCTCTTCCCAGTTCCTATACGACGCCGTCCTCAATGAGTTGAGCGAGGGCGCGTAATGCTTAACGTGCTGCCCATGCCTTCTCGTCCACTCTGTTACCGGCTGGACGAGAAGAAGTTTCCCCGACCCATATCTCTTACCAGCGCTCTGGCGCTCTCAGTCGATGCAGGCGAGTCTTTGGCGACTTTGGTCAAGGCCACCTACGTCCTCGACCACCGAGCTCGCAGAATGCTGGTCAGCACGGTATTCCTTGGGGTCGATCATGCCGAAGAGGGCGAACCGGTGCTCTTTGAGACGATGATCCTGGGCGGCTCTCTGGATATGAGCACATGGCGGTATCACACCTATGAGCAATCAGTGGTCGGGCACGAAGAGGTGGTCAATTTGATCTCTCAACACTGCCTGCAGCTGCTTCTTCCCCATAAGGAGATGTAATGAAGATCTTGGTCAAAGGCAAAAGCGTGACCCAGCAGATTGAGAAGATGACGTCCGAGGATGAGGTCCAGAGCTTCTTCGAACAGCATCGAGACAAGCACCCGCTGGGCGAGGAGTCTCTCGAACAGTTTGAGGAGAGGAACCGCCGATTCCTTTCCGCTCTCTTGAGTGTGTACTTCGGCGAAGACGATGACCCGGTTGAAGATGAATCCGTGGTTGTTCCAAAGATTTTTCAATATAGCTAGGAGGCCTTGTCGCTGCGGCGACCAAAGTGATGACTTCTCAAATACGCAGTAAAAAATACGACACGGACGGGGGTGCGGTGAAGAGCTGCACCGAGGGTTGAACGTGAGAGTTAAGGGAACGGCCAGTCCTCAAAACAGAGCCGTCCCCAGAACTCTCACTAACTCGTTCGAGACCTTATCGGACGGGTTCTAATGATTCAACTCCCCATAGCGAGGATGTTGCGCAAGTCGATAGGTAATTAGCGCTGAGTCAACTTTTCTTGCTAAAGACCGAACACGAAACGCTCATCCTTTACTATGGAGACGATAGAACAGTGTTAAGCAAAACGGGAGCAAACAGTCACCCTTCTCACTGGAAGGGCTCCTTGAATCGAACTGCCAGAACGCACGAAAAGAAATGCGCGGCATTGAAAAGCAGTACGCGGTAGACGCAGATTCAGCAATGAACGGCAGGAGAACAACGCCCTCCGGTAACGAGCAAATTGCTCCTCTTTCGGAATGAGCTCAATAACAAAACCCCCTGCCGCCTATAGGGTTCAGGCAACCATCAAGGTAATGAGTCTCCGGTCAGGCTGGCCTACGCAAACCTCCCATTGTGTAGGTAACAGAGATAGGAAGGTGCTACGTGTTAACAGAGAGCGTGAGTGAAGACCTCTCTTTGCCCGAGCGGGGATAATCGGGTGTTAGTGTGCAAATGTAAGGTGTGTTCTAAACGCGAGACAATGTAATCGCCCGCTCCGTTTGTTCTTATATCGAATGTCGGGCGCGGTTGACCGGATGAAGGGTCTTCCTAACCCCGGCTGTGTAAGCAGGCGGAATTGATGATTAGCGTGTGTTTTACCCCGGAGACAGGGGCTTTGAATGTGTTAGTCCACTCCAAGACTGGTGTCCCAGTTTACATCATGACAGGGTGGGCAGATGACAAAGAGCCTGTGGTATCTCAAGTGAGCTCTCGTAGTGAATCTGACCAGATTTGGATGCCGACTGACATCCGGTTTGGTTGGTACCACATACTGGCTATGACGAGATCGGCTTTGTTCCAGGATGAGCAGTTTGGCCTTGAATGTGGCGTTCTGAAAATGGACACCATCAAGCTGCTTTCAGCCATGAACGAGCCAGTCTATATCACCTTCTCGCTGAGTGAGGTGAAGGCTCTTGAGAGCATTACGATGCTGGCTTATGGCCTGCATTCCGGGGTCGCAAGTAGTTCGATGCACAACGTTCCTCAGTTCGAGGCGTTGCCAGCTGACTATCACTGATTGAGCCGTTGGCTTGTGTAGCAAAGGGGCTTTGCGGCCCCTTACTTCACGCCACGGCTCTTTTGCTGTCCGATCACACGTACCATGGTCACCCGCGGCACATCTGCATGGGCTTACTGGGCGGGCCTATAAGGCTAGGATGCTTGCTACCCTGCACAAGGGGTTAGGCTCTCTGGGCGAGAGTTTGGCAAGGAGACGCCGGCCATCTCCATATCCTCCCAGTCTCTTCCATGGCGCCCCGTGGTGCGCCGCGCATCCATTTAGCAGGATTCACCCTTTGGGTACATAGGGTGTTAGCGAGTTTCACCTCTGTTTTGTGCTTAATCTAGCGTTGTCTGCTACGACAGACGCGGATTTAAGCAATAACGAGGTTATAATAATGGAAAAACGCATCGCTATCGTCGGTAATCAGGAAGTAGAAGTAACCGTGTACCCCTCAGCACTCTCACCCCGGGAGCGCAAGATGATGGGTCTCGGCCGCGCCGCCAAGCCCTATCGCACACAGAAAGAAAGAAGCGAGCGCCTGGCCAGAAAGGGGCTCACTCAATCCATGAAGCTGGACGCCTACGAGCTTGCCGTTCGCTTCGGTGTAGAGCAGCAGTCCATCACAGAGAGCGAGTTCCTGCATCAGAACGCTCGCACCCCAGAAAAGCGCGTTGCCTCCTTCAAACATGACACCGACCCGATGTGGTTCATCAAGTAAAACCTCTGACAGGAGACCAGCATGGAACTGGAGATTTACAAGACCCTGGTGTTGAGCACCGGCCACCTCACCCCTGAAACACTCCATCACCTGGAGTTCCTGACCGAAGGGGACGAGCGGAACAACTTTATCGCCCGAGATTATGGATACCTGGTCATCTGCCGGAGCTGCTGGTTTGAGGAGGGGGATGAGGGCTCTCGGGAGGACTTTCTCCAGCTGCCGGCAGATCTCCAGCATGTGCTGGCCGAAGCTAACGCCCTTGGCATCAAGGCCGTCGAATTTGACCAAGACGGGGAGCTGTACGACCGCTTCCCTATCTACGAACACGAGTGAGTGTGCCATGAGACTATAGGCAGGCTGTTCGCGCTTCGGGTTGATCACCTGGAGTCTCTGCCGGCGGAATAACCAACAACAGTTCCTATCACCATCTGGCCAGCGTAGGCAGTTTTATCGCTGGCCCTTTTTGACATGCCAGCGCCCCATGGTTCCCCGCGGGCGAGTGCCAGGCCGGAGGGTCTTCCTGCGTCAGGCTAGGGGTCTTTTCATTACCGGCTGTGGTGTGTGTGTGAGCTGCATACAGTTTTCAGGATCTCCAAGGAAGTCCCTGCAGAATTTTGACGCTCTTAAACGCGATTTAAGCGTTTGACCTGTCGAGTCGCTACGATGACTCATCTCATATGCTGGAAAGCGCAATTTAAGCGACTGAGAGCGCTTCCCTCGCGATTCCCATGACGAGCTCTGCTTGAAGTTAGACTTTTCGCTCGGGAAGCATGGTTTTGCTCTTGCTATACCGTGCCTCAGTTGTACGTCCAGCAAGACATCGATAAAGTAGCGTCATCAGCGTCACTGATAGGGACACTGACATTAGCGATTTGATAGCGGGCTCGTGTGTTGAGCCCGTTTTTTTTGCCCGTTGTCCGGCCCTCGGTTCCCCGCGGTACCAAACTACCGGCCGTCACTCTCCCCTCTTCTTTCTGTTCGCTCGCTCTTCAGCCCCAGCTGGCCAGCCTCCATGCCGCCCCATGGCTCCCCATGGTGTGACAAATTGATCTCTCCGTGTTCAGCCGTGGCAAACCGCGGGGCTCTCGCATATGGGGCTTACCGGTGTCGCCATGGGCTTACTGGTCGGCGCCTTTAGGACTAGGCGGCTTTCTCGATGGTACGGATGGTGGGTGGGAGCAGTTGGGGAGCTGTCGGGGCGCTGAGGGCGACGACGGGGAGCGGTGCGGACTCGCACGACACGCGATTATCACGAAAAGAACGGGCCTACAAGATGCGCAAAGCGCGGGAACGCACTCATAAGCGAAAAAATCATGAATTTGTGCTTAAGCTCGCAAATTTTCACGTTTTTCGTTTTTAAGCTATAAAAAAGAGAAGTTTTCTATTGTCATGTGATCAGTAAACACTTATTATCTACTCATCGAAACGCAATACAGCGTGACGATGAAAACTAAAAACTAACTCTAAATTATCGCTAATAAGGAATCCTATCATGACCAAAGAAATCACCACCGCCGCCGCCACTGTAGCCGCCGCCACCGAACAAAAAGCACCGACCACCAACGCCGAGATCCGTCAGTATATGACTGGCTCCGCAATGGATTTCCTCGCCATCAAAGAGGAATCCTTGAAAAACGCCCTTGTGAACAATCCAGATCTGGATCTGGAAAAGGCAAGCCGCCGCGCCAAGCTGGGCGCCGTAGGAATGGCCGCCGAAACCCATGCCCGTTGCAACGGCTTGATCTCCGGTATGACTGACAAAGAAATGAAAATCCTTAAGCAACTGGGCGTTGATGCGTCCCGACTGGCACGGGATCCCAAAGCTGGCGGGTTTAGCCGTGAGCACAAATTGCAGATTGCAACCTTGGTGGCTTGCATCGCACAGAACAAGCGTCCCGACTCGATCGATCTCACAAAAGCAAATGACGCACTGAAAACACTGGATCCGACAGCCGCCACCAAGCGGACAGGGCATAACACCATCGCCCACCTGATCGACACCATGAAAGTGAAAGAGCGTTTCACCGCCGGTTACTGGGCTGCCGAGTGCAACGGCCCGACACAAGCAAGCTATATCATCGGCCTGCTGGTTAAGCTGGGAATGGCCACCGAGCGCGGGAGTAAAGAAGCGCGGGAATGTCTGATTAAAGCAGATCACCCCGTCGTCATGGCCTTGAAAGCCATCGCCTAACTACTCACAAGGGGCGCCCAGTGCGCCCCCATATAAACGCTTTGGGAGCCTTTACCATGTTTGAATCAATCACCATTTCATTGATGAAAAATGATGGCGCTTTTGCCCTGTCTATCCGCTGCCACCTGACAGGCCGCCAGTTGAACCTCGCCACCTATAACGAAAGCGCCATGCGCCCAGTAGTAGAGCAAGCGCACACCATGCAAAAACAAGGTGCCCTGTTTGATGCAATACAGGGGGCGATCATCGCAGCAATCACACAACAAGCCGCCGCGTAAATCACGATCACAAAGGGGGCGATCATCGCCCCCTGCTTATGACTCAAAGACGACCGACACCAAGATCGAAAGTCCTAGAAAAAATCGAGTTGCCCCAATCCCCACCCTACAAAATCAGCCCTACCGTCCGGCACCCTTATACTAGCCCGCGCCGCGCACCTGATAACGACCCTTATATTAAGACGCCAGAAGGGTGAACGGGTCGAGGGGTCTGAGGGTGACTGGGTTAGTAGTCTGGGTCGCCGTAGGGATTAACGTCCGGTGCCCGCCCAGACTCGTCGAAGTCGCCTTCGCCGTATTCGTCAAAGACGAAGCTGTCCAGCTCCTCCTCTTCCGCCAGACGGTTCAGCTCGAACTCGTCATCCTCGTCGTCGTAGTCGTCATCATCGTCATCAAAGCCGCCGCCAACGCCGCCCGCGCCACTGCCCTCATCGAAGAGGCGAGGGTTGTTGGTCTCGAACATGAACCGATCGAACTCCTCCGCCTCTTGAGAACTCTGGTTATGGTTGTCGTGCTCACTCATGATGCCCTCTCCTGTTCAGGCCAGTGCCGATTGCACAGAAGGGTATTGAACACGACTAGGGAAGGAATTGTAAATCTAACACGATAACCTCCGCCTTCAGGCTTCGACAGAAGCCTTTTTTCGCTCCTTCTGCCGAAAGCTCTTGATGTATTCGGCCGTCACCAGAGAGCCCACATCGAGCTCAGTGATGCAGTTCAGTATGGTCGCCATGGCACTATCAGATAGCTTGAGTCTCCTGGGAAGTGAGCCGCCGAGAGCATAGTCGTCAAGCTTTGCCTGGAAGGCGCGTAGGGCATCGTACTGCGATGGTTTCCTAGATGAGGTGCCTGCCTCTGTTTCTGCGTCGTGAGCGTACACATCTGACTGTTCCGCGTCGATCGCAAGCTCCTCAAGAAGGTCCTCAATGCTTGGCCAGTATTTCGACTCATTCCTCTGTTTGAGCCTTACAAACTCGTCCTGCACGTACATGGAGTAAAGAGAGTGCTTTTCTCCTGCACGGTCAAGCAGTGAAGCCAAGCAAGTTTCCCTTTCACACCCGAACGCGCCGCGGTTGCAGATCTTCTCTCTCTCCCTCAGCAAACCTGCCATGCGAGATGCAAGATCGGAGATGTCTTCGTTTATCTTGATAAGTCTGTCTCTATCCTCTCTGGCCTTGCGCATATCGTCTTTATCCCAGAGGGTGAATGAGCTAATCAGCGCATCCAGAAAACTAGCCACAGTGCGCTCGGCAGGCAGCTTTTTGCAGAGCTCTTCGTATACGGGGGACATTGTTTGACTCTGTCTAAGCAGAACCCTTATTGTCTCGTTGATGGAACCCCAGATACCCCTTTTCTCGTTGTACTCGAGCTCACCCCTCAGAATGCGTTCGCACAGCTCTAGGGCCTCTTGTCTGCTCTTGTTCATTAGGCAAGTCTCCTTCATTCAGTTCACACCAATGGTACTTATTGCCGCGGCTGTGTCGGTATCTATAAGAAGAATATTCAGACGCCAATAGATACCAAGTGAAGACGAGGCGATGCTGCTCATTCTTGCCCTTCGGTGTATAGTGACGTATCTGTGAAAAGTGTCTGGAATCAATGATATGAAAATTAAACAACTGGCGGTTTTGGCTCTAGCGACCGGATTGGTGACAGCATGCGCTGTTGCTCCAAAGGGGAACTTTGTTACTGCATCTTCTGCGCCGGCTCCGGAAGGCAAGGCGGGAGTTTGGCTGTCATCTCAGGAGAGTGCGATAGGGGATGCTGTTTACAACTTATACCTAACGCCAGAAGGGCAGTACGCCGTATGTGGGGATTACCTAGGAGAGACCATCCAGGGAAGTTCGGGAAAGCTAACCATGAACAATGGAAAGCTCTCTACAATCCAGTCCAGCGGCTATATGTCTGAGGTCAATTTCATCGGCGACAAGATGGCCATCAAGGACTTTATGACCTTTTCAAAAGCCGACCATCCGACCGCAAATTGCCACAAGTTCTTCAAAGACCGTGGCATGATTGATTGAGCTGGCAGTTTTTTGGGGTTGGTATGAAGAAGAAAACTTTACTCTTGATGCTGACGATTGCCGTTTCTTCATTGGGGCCTTTCGTTGGAAAGTATGTCGATAACGCCAATTCTATATTGCTATACGCATACATGGCGCTGGCCCTTGCGGCGATCTTCGTCATTCTCACTCTCGAGGAGCGATAGGGCTGAAAATCGCCCTTACTCCAGATTTAAAAGTAAATACTAACTGAATGTCGTTGATATGCCACATCAGCGAAAATAGAATCTGCTCAACGAATAGATGCACATGCAAAGGCCCTTGTGGCTTTGAGTTTTAGTAGTTGAGCAGGAACCCTATGAACGAGCCAAAACACCCACTGAATACCCTTCGTGAAGCACTCGATCTGGTCATCGAGGCCCACAACCAGGACACGGCTGATTTCAACCGCCTTGTTGCGGATAACGAGGCGTTAGAGGCAGAGCTGGCAAGGCTTAGAGCTGAGTTGGCCGAGAAAGAGAGCCTTCTTATGCACGTTCACAACGACCGAAAAGCGCTTCTGGAAAAGCACAACGAGTCGGTCAAAATCGCGAATGCGGAAATCGTTCGGCTGACTGAAATTTCTGATCGCGTTGCCCGGGGGTACGACGAGCTGGCATCCCGCCATCGCAAGCTGGAGACCGAGCACGGCTCCATTCTTGTCGAGGTGAAGCAGTTGCGAGAGCTCGACCCCAAAGGCATGAAGAAGCGACTGGACGGCGTCAGAGAGCGAAACGAAGAGCTCAAGAAGGAGAACACAAGGCTGACCGAGAACAACAGGCTCCTGAACCACCGGAATGAGGAGCTGCGCAAGAAGATGGCCAGCGCCAACAATCCGATCTGGTCGCTTGGTTCCGAGAAGATCGTCCCCTATCACGATCAGGTGGTGGTTGCGTCAGAGGGCGGCAACCGGATGGCTCTGGTCAGCCCGATGTGGTGGGAACACGAGCGCGGCATGAGACTTCTGTGCGCCTACGATCCGGAGCGTGACACCATCCTGCTGTGCGACCCGCGGGACGAGAACTCCAACATGTTCACCCCGAGCAAGGCGGCCGAGAACGCTCTGCTAAACCTGATGCGCAAGTCAAAAGAGGAGCAGCTCAAGGCGCTCGAAAAGCGCAAAGCAGCCTGATATTGAGATAAAGGTCGGCTCTCGCCGGCCTTTTGTTTCAATTTTCCCCAAATTTGAGACTAAAACAGTCTCTCACCCCATCCAAGAGCACCTCCCTCACAGCCTCCTTGAAAAGGCAAAAAAAGAGCGCCCCAGGATGAGCGCTCGCCATGTCGTAGATAGTGCCAGTCGTCGTTGCCGTAAAACGAACCAGGGTGCCTCTGTGACCCTAAAAATGACCCGGATAACCGGGTCTCAGCTTTACGGGTAGTCACAGAAGCGACTGAGGCTAGGGTATTTCAGTGAATGCTGATAGTCAATGCTGGTAGGCGGTAAATTTATTGTGCTTAGGCGGTTGTCAGGCAAAAAAAAGCCCGCCGTGGGGATGACAGAGGCGGGCATCGCTGGAATCCCTATCGGTGGAAAATGATAGGATGCTTTTTTTAAGCTGAGGCGATGATATGTAAGTAATTACTGAAAATCAACAGTTGGCAGCATTAAAGGATGCCCTTTGTCGCATCGGCCATCATGACCGGATCGCTCTCGATGTAAATCTGTGTGGTGGCCAGGGAGGAATGCCCCATCAAGCGTTGTATCGTCCGCAGATCGACCCTGTTACGCACCAAGGTGGTCGCAAAGAAGCGCCTTCCCGAGTAGGTACAGGCCTTGCTGATGTTCGCTCTCACCTGCAGCAGCTCGTTGGCCAGATTGCCGAGGCTATTTGAGCTGAACGGCCCTCCCCTTTGGGACAAGATCAGCGGCGCCTCCGGCCGGAAGTGGCGGGGGGTCTGCTTCCTGAAATGGATGTAGTTCATCATGTGCTCGGTGACGAGGTCGTTGTTGAGCGGCAGCATCCGAACCTTCCCCCGCTTCGTGTAGGCCTTCAGCAGGGTAATCTCCGGCAGCAGACAGTCAGCCTTGAAGTCGTAGACGTCCCCCAGGGTGAGGCTTGATGCCTCTTTCGGGCGCAGGCCAAGACCGAACAGGATGGAGAGAAGCGCTTTGTTCCTCAGCGTGTGCGGATAACCCTCGCACCGCTGCAGCGCGACATTGAACTGCTTGCGAGTGGGCACCGGCGCCCTGCCCTGTTTACCAGGGGTGCCCGGCTTGCGGCCTACCGACATAATGACTCCAGCAATAAAGAAAGCTTCCTTGGAAGCAAGTTTAGTATTTTCACAGAAAGCGATTAGAGCGATTCCCTGAGCTGAGACATATCTTCACAGCAGTCAAAGCTTTCGGCGAGCTCTGTAGTCGATTCAGAGCGCTGATTTTCGCATCCCCATAGCGAGTATCAGCTTCGCTTTGTTGAGATGAAAATACGACATATGGAGAGCCAAGGTCGAGAAGTTTCCGCCTCATCGGTGAGGCAATAAAAAAGGGGCCATGGCCCCCTCACTCATTCCTTCAGCGGTTTCCTGTCCCAATCCAGGCCCTTTTCGAAGCTGTCGATTGCATCTTTGCTAAGAGTCGCCTCGCCTTTCCTGATCCGGGCTGCAGCTGTGCCACAGATCTCTCGTTGAGTCTGGTCGAGCCGGTCATGCGCTTTGGCTTCGTTGATACAGGTGGTGAATAGCCAGTCCCCTCGCGCTATAAGCTCTTCCTTGCTTGGCCTCATTGCGTTGCCGATGATAAGCAGCGCGATGATCCCAATTGCGATGTAACCCAGTATTTTCATCATTCCCCCGAAACGGTCACAGACAAAGCAATTCTCACAGTTTTGGCGCCTTTACGCATAGCTCTGGCTCTCGGACATAGGTCACATATTTGCCACTCGGCGTCGTCTTCGATAGCACCCTGCAGTACGTGTACCCCTGATCAGCGAGCTGGCTTTTGAGTTTTTGGTACCCAATAAAGCCTGACACCGCCCCGACAGCCAGGAAGCTGAGCATCAGTATGTTGGCTGCTTTCAATCTTCGGCCGGTCAGTACATCGCTCATCAGCAGGCCTTTCAGCAGACAGACAGGTGAGGTGACGAGCAGCACCAGTAAAACGCCAACAAGGCCTAATGGTGCCCATAGCGTGTGAAGTCCAATCTTCACCACCCCCTCGCCTGCTTGCAGAGCGAAGTACGGATTGAGTGCGGCTGAGGAGATGAATAGCCATGCGCCAATGGCGATCAAATTCAGAGCCACAAATGCCATGTATTGCTTAAGCTTCATTTTGTGTGCTTCTTGACGCACAAATCAGGCTTAATCGTATACACCTCATGCCTCCCCAAGGCGCTAATTCGCGACAGAGGTTTGCAATATGAATACCCTGAATGATCCAATCGACCAGTAAGCCACTGGTACGAAAAGACTGCCGCGACAATTCCCATAGCCGCGAACCCGCCGATCAAATATTCACTAAACTTAGCCCCTCTGCGACCCCAAACAAAGTGAGCTTTGACACCCGTAGAAACAGAGACGAAAAAGCCTGCCAATGTGAACGCGCAGAAACCCAAAACACCAATTGGCGCCCATAACGCAACAACATTTACCTCAACTAGATCCGTCATGTTGCTAACGTCTAAATAGGACTGATATGCCTCTTTAGAAAATAGGATTAATGCTCCAAATGAGAATGCGTTCAAAAGCCCTCCCAGTAGGAAGGCTTTACCTCTATGTATGTTAGTTGATTGCATTTTTCAGCCCAGAAACAACCTTGTCAGAGACCTTCCATTCATCAAAAACATAGTCAACAAGCAAACTCGCAATAATAATGGCCACTGCGCCAGCTATGATGCCTGTCGCGCCGAATGTTGCGGCCAATGCCAGAAGCACGACCTCGCCAGCGGCCATTGATGCCATAGCTTGAAACATGTCAGCGCCCACGTTCCCGAACCAGTCAACCAAGTGGTAATCATCATTGAATACCAGTTCGTTCGTGTTGATAGTCGCGGAGATAATGAACGTAACAACTCCAGCTCCTTTGTACCCGCTCATCCGACTCTGTGGCGTGAGACCAAGCTGCATGACCTTGTAATTGTTGGTGCGGTATTTATGGCCGTTCAATTTAACCCGGACACCGTTAACCAACACATGTCGCAATACCTTGTCACTGTTATTTTTGGTGGTAATGGCAATATACTCTTTACCCTTAGAGGTAAATACTTCCGCCTTGACGCCATAATCGCCAAACTGTTTTGCCAAGTCGTAGGCCTTATAAACAGCAGCTCCATAACCTCCCCAATCATTCGCCGTATTGGCGGCTTCAAGCGTGTTGGTGCCATCCTTTTCCCAAGAAAAGTTTTCCGCCTTATCCTTGAGCCCGGCGGCCAGCTCCTCGGCAATGTCTTTTAAGGTTGCCGCGGCATCCTCCAGCGTCAAAATGATCGCCTTCTTGTGGTTCGCCTCCAAAGCAGCGCGCAGCTTATCTGTTAGATCTTCGCCAGTGATCGGGTTGTACGGTGGCCAGAATGCGCCCCTGGTGCCCTCAGCAATGGTCTGGGCCTGCTCGGGTGTGAGTGATGCCGGTGCCGCACGGGAGGCAGCCGCAGGCGCTTGGTCGCCGATGATCACAGAGCCTCCGCCGATGATGACCCCGCCGCAGTCTATGCCACTGCCGGTCAACGCTGCAGGCTTTCCATTGAAGAAAACAGTGCTTGAACCGGTTGAGATGGTTCTCGGGTGCGGCGAACTGCCGGGCTTGGAGTGTGGCGCCAGAGAGTCGCCTACGCGGGCAGCTGGCTTGTTGTCGATGATGATGTCCGGCGAACCGGTGATGATAGGGGTTGGCGGGAAACCGTCGTGGTCTGTGCCGATGTCGCCAATGGTGGCTGCTTTCTTACTCATTGAGGCTCTTCCGTTCAGCTTTAAGATGCGCCAACAGAAGCAAAGAGGCTCCCGTCGGCACGACATAATGGGAGCCTCTAGTGTCTCACACCGAGGATTCGTTCGCTAACTGAGCAGTTTGAGGAGTTTTCCCACGTTTTGCCTTCTCCAGGCAGATCCAGTCACCTGCACATGAAGACAAGACCTCCGGTTTGCGACAGGTTTTGCCTTCATCAAAGAAGTCCATTTCCTGGCCGGTCTTGCCGCAAGTGGGACAAACTGATCTCTGCTTAGTCATCAACTTGAACCTTGGTCACGAGTTTATGCTTGATCGGCCAAGCCTCCCCTTTCTCTGCTGCCTCGAGAACCTCTTTTTGAGTCAGCGTCCGGATCATGCCGCTCGCCTCGTAAATGCGGTCCTCATCCGAGAGTTCGCTGTCAGGAGCATCTTTATACATCTCCTCTGCCAGCACCTCTTTGGCCTCATCAAAAGAGGTGGCGTGGACAATCTGATCCCAATCGGGGTTGTAGAAGACGACGTTCGGGCAATTATCAACGGCATAAACAGTTTTCGACATGGCTTCTCCAAAGGGCCTGAGCCCCGCTATTTGACGGTGTAGGGTTTGATCTGCGGGGAATCGACCCCAACAGCGTCCGCATTCACGAAGATCGGGTGGATGAACACCGGCTTGACCTGTGCTCGCCCCTCCCCGTATCGCTGCATTCGGATATGGCCTCGCCTGAAATGAGGACGAGTAGTGCGATGATACCCTTCTTGTGATGGGCTTGAGAACGAAGTCGGACGGATTGCGTCAATTACGATGCGGTCGTATACCTCAAGCATCTTCCTGGCCTGCTTTGCGGCCTTCTTTGGGCCCAGAGACGCGAGCTTCGACGCCATATCGGTTCGATCGTTCTTCACTTCACGCCTGAAGTCCGCGATGTTGAGGTAGAGCAGCACTTTGGACAACCACCGTAGATAACCGGCGTATCTCTCGAGATCGTCCGCGCTTGGGGCGCTCCTGAACCCCGGGGCCACAATGGCGTTGTACTCCAGGAGCTCCTTGTTCGAGTAGAACCTGGCATGGCGCTCAATTAGCTCCTGCACCGACATCGCGTCATCCTGCATGTAGATCGACATGTGGAAGACCCCGTCGTCCAGCAGAGAGGTTTTCGCCCTGCCAACGAACATCAGATCCATGATCCTGGCCGGCTGATTCATCTCCATGCCAAGCACTCTGGCCGCCTCTCTGTAACCCGACATCTGAGTTACTTCCCTCTCCACGATGTAGACACCCTGCAACTGGTGATCACCCGTCTCGTTATTGCGAACACTGAGCGGCATATCGACGTTCCGGTCTCCAAACTCGATATAGCATGAGGGCATTGGCGAGCGCATGAACTGGCACGGAACGTCCCCGCTCACGTCCGTGCTAAGCAGTGACTCCACGACGTTGTTGGAGATCTCAAACATGCCGCCACCGCTGAAGGAGTGAAATATGGGGTGAATGATCGCGCTGAGTGCCCCGTCATTCACGGTCGAGCGATCTACGCTTTGAGCATCCAGAAAGCGCTGGACGTCTGGGCTGTCGTGGGTCTCTATGAAGTAGAGAACCTCGTTCATGTTGCACCCCACCTGAGCCATGCCAAAGAT
The DNA here is from genome assembly GCF_027706185.1 of Aeromonas sp. Y318-3. Lineage (NCBI taxonomy): Bacteria > Pseudomonadati > Pseudomonadota > Gammaproteobacteria > Aeromonadales > Aeromonadaceae > Aeromonas > Aeromonas sp. Y318-3. The sequence goes on along the minus strand of NZ_JAPDCN010000015.1, from coordinate 91,340 downwards.
GTCGGCAACCAAGTCTGGGCCCAAGAGTAGAGCTGCATTCACCTCCACCCTGCCCAGCTGCATCGTCCGAACCGGATGCGGCAGCGCCATCAGCTTCGGGTCTGTCGAGTCGCAAATGCTCACGTAATCCGGCAGTCGAGCATTCGGATCCTTAAGGGTTCGGTACAGCGCTTGTGCGTCCTTCGTCAGCTGGATCAGCTTTTGCCCGTACCCGGGTGTCTTCCTCCCCGCCTCCACCTTGATAGCTGTCAGCGCCATCGCTGTCATGGTCAATTGTTCTTTTTCTGACCCGTTCATCAAATCACCTCCATGGCCGAAGCTCGGCCGGAACAGTTTTTAAATTTCGAGCACGAACACCAAGCTCGGCTCAAAAATTTCGCGAGGTGTAACTTCGTTGAAAGTTACATGTTTTTGTATCATGACGAGCGAGGAGGCTCTGTTTTTAGCCTTGAAAAACAGATAGTTACCTCAATTCATGTAACAATATAAAATTGTTACATGAATTAGTTTCAGGGTGTTGATGAAGGGAGGGGGTGGTGTGATATGATATCCGTCAGTAAGTGCTTACTGTCTGCAATGACTGCGGGGGAGGTTTGCAATATTGCGAGTCAGCCTCACACATATCACCTTGGTAGAGAGAGCGCACATTGAGCTTTCTTCCCCCGCAGTGTCCAGAATGCTGGCATTTTACGACGGCTGCCACTGCTGATTTTCTTGCCATTACTACCGTGATTTTACGGAACAAAAAAGGCCGCATTTTGCGGCCTTTTCTTTATCACTTTTCCATGTCTTTTTTCATTTTTTCTAGGCTGTTTTGTATCGCTTTATGTGCGTCATTTTGCCGTTTTTCTTCAATCTTTATCTGCTTTCCAAATGCGTTTTCAAGTCCAACAAAGTGAGTTGCAATTACTGTTGTTTTTCCTGAATTTTCTGTGACTGTGAAGTCGATAATGTCCCGCTTGGAAGCTGAGGAATTAACGCCTTGAAGCGTTAGGCTCATGATTCGTTCCAGATCGGTGATCGGCTTGGAAAAGGAGAGTTTGAACTGCCCCTCATCCTCGAGATTGAAGCCTGCTTTGGTCAGTCGCCCTACCAGCTCTGACTTGACTCGGTCGGACGGGGCATTGATGTGGATCTCCGGCCTGGACACAACCTGAGCCTGCTCTTGACCGCCCTGTTGGTTGTTAGCTGCACATCCTGTCACGCCGAGCGCTACCGCCACGGCCAAGAACAATACTCGGACTTTCATTTTCGTTTGGGACTCCACTTATGAGATGGAGCAGAATCTACAACAAGAAAAGAGGGCGATCTATATCGCCCTCCTCTCTTACCTCAAATTACCAAAATCTCAAGAACCCCAAGCACTTCGCCTTGCTTCGCACCCTTCTGGCCACCTCGTAGCCTTCCCTTGATCCCTCGCTGTTCGTGTTGCCTTCGATGGTGTAGAGCTTGTCGCCCTCAACCTTCTCAATGATGCCGGTGTGCCCCAGGCCCTTCCCGTAATCCATGATGAAGACGTCCCCGGGTTGAGGGTCGGCAACTCGGCACGATACCGGCGCATCTCGCCACATCTTCAACACGCCGCCGGTCTTTGGGATCTTCCCGATCAGTCCGGCCTGCTTGAATACCCAGTAGACAAACGCCGCGCACCAGGCCGCTGGGAACCCGATGCCTACGGCTGCTAGATACCCCTGAACGTGAGGACCCCAGTTTGAACCTTTGGGGATTTCTTGCTTTCCAACTTCCTTGGATGCTACCTGCAAAACAACGTTCTTAACTTCGTTCATTTGAACCTCCATTGGTTTTAATGAAGGCAGCTACCTACGAATCAATGAAACCAACTCTGAAAGTTGTTTTCTGTCTGCGATGTTATACAATTTCAAACCAAGCTTTAAAGCAATGAAGCAAGGAAACTTTTTATCAAGCTCCGTTGCTTCCATTGTTATCCCGAAGGATGCTTTGAACGAACCTGATCCATCCAGGCCGATCACCGATGCGGCCACAGACTGGGCCAGGCTCTTCTCATGGCCAGAGGCTTTGGCAAACCCTGGGACGCTCCTGATTAGCGTTTTGGTGAGGTCCGTATTGCGCGGATCGACATGCACGATGGCTCCAGTCTGTTCAAAGCCGGGCCAGAACGAGAATTTGCCGCCCTGGAAGTGCTCCATGGCCAAGTTACCAATGTCACCTTTATGGGTTCGCATCGACATCCCTTTGGCGCTAAGAGCACCCAGAACCTTCACCAGAACCGGCTCCAGCCCGGGAGGCACAGATTCCCCTACAACAGCGAACCAACTCATAGCTTCGACAGATCCGCCTCACCAGACAGCAGTTTTGCCAGCACCTCCGGCGGGAGAGAAGAAACCAGCTGCTTCGCCTTGTCTTCGTTCTGACGCTGACGCTCCTCCTCAATTTTCCGCTTGCGGACCATCGACTCAACGGCTGTCTTGACCACATCGGTATTGGAGAGGGTGATGTCTATGAGGTATCCCAAAAGCTCCGCCTGTGTGGTGTCGAACTTACGGCAGGCGTCGCGCAACTTCCGGTGCTGAGCCGGGCTGACCTCAAGCGTGACTCGTTTGATCTCTGTACTCACTTACCCTCCTACTCGTTGAAAGCCGTAATCGGCGATATTCCAGTCCTGATCCATCGGGAGCAGGTTCTCTTTAAAGCCCTCGGTGCCGGTGATGATGGCCCTTCTCTGCAGGGCATGTTCTTGAAGGTGCTGGTTATGCTCGTCCATAAAATCGAGCACGAAACAGATGTTGGGGCCGGTCTTTTTGGCTCGGAGTCCTCGCCCTATGCGCTGCCGGTTTGCCACCTCTGCCTTCCCTCCGCCGGCCAGCACAATGCACCCAACAGATGGCACATCGACGCCAACATCGAGAATGTTCGTCCCAATGAGGACCTGAATCTCGCCAGTTCCGAGCTTGGACAGAGCTCTCTTGCGGCCCTCCGCATCGTCGTCGCCGTTGATGAACTCCGCTCTCATACCGACCTTACCCAGCAGCTCATTGATCCGGTCGCCGTGGTTTCTTCTCTGAACAAGAACCATCGAGGTCAGGCCGTATCTGCTCATCCGGATGCACTCCGCGACGATGCGCTTGTTTCGCCAGTCGTGATTGACGATCCCGACGTCATAGGCTCTTTGATAGGCAGTGCTGCGGAATAGCTTCGGAGGCTTCTGTGTGCGGCTGATCTGGAAGATTGGAGTGGCCAGGATCCCCAGATCGATAAGCTGCTTCTCGCTCACTCGGATACCGACACCGCCTGATACCGCCATCAGTCTCATGTTTGACTCAGCATCGTCCCTCATAAACGGGGTGGCGGTCAGGGCGAGCCGGTAGTTGGCGTTCGTGCAGGACTGCATCAGATCGAAGTAGCTGTTGCCGCCGGCCTCGTGAGCCTCCTCTGCAATCACGAACTCAAAGCTCTTCAAGAGCTCCAGAGTCTCAGCCCTGTTCTTGGCCTGCGTTTCGAGCTTGCGCTCGATATGAACGGCCAGATCAGCGTCAGACATGCGCTTCTTGGCCAGATCTCGCTTGAGCTGTGCTATGGCCTTGGTTCGCTCGTCATTGGGCGCTTTCTTGCGAGCAAGTCTGGCCGTGAGATTCTGGATCTCCTTCTTCTCTCGCTCGGCCTGCGCGACCAGGTGCCTCTCTATGAGCTCGTCAGCGGTGTAGTTGGCCAGCCTGCTTGCGAGCGTCTGCACCATGCCGCAGACGAGCGGGCGATCTGCTTGCCAGATCGAATCCCCAACTATCCCGACCTCTTGATCTCCAAATGACTCGCGGCAGGCGTCGGCGAACTGGTACATCAGAGCTGATCGAGTGGTCAGGAACAGGGTCTTTCTCTTGATGCGAGCATAAGCGAGCCTCGCAACACGCGACTTTCCGGCGCCGGTCGCCAGCTGGGCGGTCATCATCCCGAACTTTTCCAGTTTCCGGACTGTCTCCATCTGGTATGCGTACCGTGGATCAAAGCCAAATGCGTCAACGACCGGAGTCTCCGGCCCCAGCGGCTCAGGCAAAGGACGAGTCACATGCTGAACGAGGTAGCCGGCCTCTCTCAGCTTCCGTCTGACGACATAGCAAAAGCCCGCTGGGAAGCTGTTTGTCTTGAATGAGAAGAACGTAGAGCGGCCATCCCACCCTGGGCGCTTCGTCATGTGCTCAAACCCCTCCACCGAGTAACTCAGGATGTCCGAGACGAGCAGCCTCAGCTCCTTCGGAGGGTCGATCAGTTTCGCGTTAACCGCATTGGACACCATTTTTACGATCATCGGATTGCCTAGCTCTTATACTTTGCTTAACCTATCAGTAAGTGTTTGCTGACCGATAAGGTCGGATAAATGTTCATTAAACACGCACTGAGATTATCACAATGAGCAAGGAAAAACTGAAGTTTACCTTCGAAGACCCACGGCATCTCGTTAAGAACAAATGGAACCCGAACAAGATGTCCCCCGAGGAGGAGGCCAAGCTCCGCAACAGTCTGCAGAAACATGGCCATGTCCGTCCGATTCTGGTTCGGACCCTGGAGGACGGGACTCTGGAAATTGTTGGCGGCGAGCACCGCGTCGAGGTTTCCATCGATCTTGGCATGACCGAGGTGCCGGTTATCAACCTTGGCCAGATCAGCGACGAAGACGCCAAGCGGGCGCTGATGATCGACAACTCCCGCTACGGGCACGACGATGCCGGCCTGCTGAGCGAACTGCTGACCGGGCTTGGTTCGGCAGACGAACTGGCCGAGTGGATGAACATGGGCGTTGACGAGCTTGGCGCACTGCTTGGCGCATCGGAGTCGCCCGAAGAGGCAGATCTGTTGGGCGCCCTGGATGATCTGGACGCCATGGACGAAGAGCCGCTGGCCGCGCCGGTTCGTGAGATCCAGACCCATCAGGCGATGAAGTACAAGGTGCCTGTGGAGGACTCAGAGTTCGTGAAGGACACGATCGAGCGGATCATCAAGGAGCAAGGCATCACTGACTCGGACTCCGCTATTCGAGCGGGAGAGGCGTTGCTTTGGCTATGCCGCAACTACGAAGAGAGCTTTGGCGGTAAAGAGCCGGCCCGCACCGAGATGCTGACCGACGCTGAGCTGGATCTGCTGGCCGATTTTGGCATGGAGGATCTAAATGGCTGATAAGAAGACCAAGGAGCTTGAGGAGTGGGACATCTCCAGGCTCATCCCCTATGAGAAGAACGCCAAAAAGCACCCGAAAGAGCAGATTGCCAAAATCGCCCGCTCTATCGAGAAGCACGGCCTGATCAACCCGCCTAACGTCGAGCCGGACGGCACTTTGATCACCGGCCACGGCCGAACGCTTGCCTTGATCGAGCTGGGCTGGAAAAAACTGCCTGTTTTCGTGCGTTACGACCTGACAAAGGCCGAGGCCGCCGCCGCTCGTCTGGCCGACAACAAGGTTAGCGAGGGCGACTTCGATACCAACATCCTGCAGGAAGAGCTCCGTTGGCTCGCTGAAGAGTCGATCGACCTCTGTGACCTGGGTTTTGACGACCGCGAGCTCAATTTCCTGATGGAAGACCTTGGCGAGATGAGCTCCGATCTGCTTGTCGAATACCCGGGCATTTCCGAAGAGATGCCGGATGTTTCCGGCGAGGACGAGCATGTTGAGGATCTCACAGAGTCTCGTGTTCCGCTGGCCAAGGTATTTGGAGTGAAGGATGTCTCTGCATCACAAGCTCGGGTCTTGACCCGATTCCTGGCTCTGGTCTCTCACGGAGAGCCCGGCGTTAATGGACTCGTCCGTCATGCAGAGGAGACCCTGTTCAATGCCTAGATGCCTCCATCGAGAGAGAGGCCTTGATTTCCAACATGTTGTCGCTCTGGGCGCCTCCCCCGACTATTTCCAACTCGGGGATATGCGGGTGATGAACGTGTCCAGAGTGGACAACAAGACAGGCCGGCAGCCAGCTGTCGGCGATGTCTTTATCGATGGCCAGCTGATAACCCAAGAGGCGTTTGCAGAGCGCTTCGAGGTCATAGACCCCCTCTCCCACATCGAGGAGGTCGAAGACCTGATCGAGAATGTTGAGTTCGCCAAGGCGGGCCCAACCACTATCTGCATCCTGAATCTTAAAGATGGAATCCATATCGTCGGACACATTAACCCACCGGTCGGTGACTTTTTGACGAGCGAGGAAGGGGAGCAGCTGGCCTATGCCGATGCTGTGAAGAACCTCGCCGGTTTGGAAAGCCACCGTATCGCGAGGCGGTTCGCCGCCCAGGAGTTCGACAGTGACCCAGAAGATCTACAACCACACCGTTGATGTCCGCTTCCAGACGAGCGTAAAGCGGTCAAAGCGAGTTCTTGAGGTAGCTGAGGCCTTCGGCCTTGGCGTTTCAGAGCAAGAGTTCGTGGTCTACGACAACCTCAAGTTCCAGACCAGACAAGGCGACTGCATCTACATCACCGGTCAGTCAGGTTCCGGCAAGTCGATCATGCTGCGCGAGCTCGCCCGCCAGTATCGCGATGACTACGGGCTCAAGGTGGCAACCCTGAATGATGTCGAGTTGGAGGATGTCCCTCTGATCGACCAGATCGGCAAGTCTACCGAGGAGGCCTGCAAGATCCTGTCAAAAGCAGGGCTCAACGACGCCTATCTGTTCATTCGCCGCCCGTCAGAGCTCTCTGATGGCCAGCGATACCGTCTGATCATCGCCAAGCTGCTCGATGCCGGCGTTGATGTCATCGCAGCAGATGAGTTCGGGGCGATCCTCGACCGGACTACCGCTCGGGTGGTGGCCTATTCGGTTCGTGCGATGTGCGAGAAGGCCGGTATCACTCTCATCGTTGCGACCACTCACAAGGATCTCATGTGGGATCTCCGGCCGACCATGACCATCGACAAGCGGTTCGCCGACGAAATCTCAATCCGGGTTGCTGACCGAGAAACCATGGCGAGGTACTGACTGTGAAACTCCCCTATTACCCAATCGAGATGTTCCGCTCGGGATTCTATTTCTTCACCGGTCCGTATCAGCGCGTCCTGGACTTTCTGGCCCCAAGGCTGAAAGAGAGGGACTGGGAGATCACAAGAGACGACCTGGAGGACTGCGGTGGCTACTGCATGAGTTTCACGACTGCCAACGGCGTTGCGAACCTGATCTGGGTGCCAGACGTCGAGGATGAGTTCGTTCTGTTCCATGAGGCTCTGCATTGCTCATTCAACATCCTGAGACGAGTAGGCATTCCTGCCGACGCTGACAGTCAGGAGGCGATCGCCTATCTGCAGGAAGAGGTCGTGAAGGGGTGCCGAAAGGTGGCCAAGACCTTCAAGTACAAAGACCCGGTCAAGGCAGAACGAGGCGATGGACAGAGCGTTGTTGCGAGCGCTCACCGTATCAGTAAAGGAGGTTTGTGATGATCCCATTGGTATCCAGTGTTCTTGAGACGGTGAGCAACGTGGTCTCTGGGACTGTCGGCAAGTTCATCGAGGACAAAGACAAGGCGAAGGAGCTGGAGACTGCTCTGACTGCTCAGCTAACCACATCGGTCGTAGAGCTGCTTGGCCGTGAGGTTGATGCTCAGAAGTCTGTGATTGTGGCGGAAGCCCAAGGCGAGTCATGGCTGCAGCGAAACTGGCGCCCGATCATCATGATGGCCCTTTCAACAATGGTCTGCATCTACTGGATGGGATGGACCCATCAGGACATGGATCAGGAGGTCGTGCTCAAGATCCTGGACATCGTCCAAATCGGTTTAGGCGGCTACATCGGTGGCCGAACCGCAGAGAAACTGGCCGACAAAGGGGTCGAGATTTTCCGCGCCCGGGCTGCAGCTATTTCTGCCGGCTCCTATCAAGAGGGCGGCAAGCGATGAGTGAGACCATTATCACCCGCCACCCTGAGTGTGAGAGCAGGCTTTTCAGCCTGCTTGAGCACATGGTTGTCGAGGTTGGCTCGAAGGAGGATTGGGACAAGCTCCATCACCTGCACTACAAGGCCGAGAACTTGCCTCCCGCGCCTCGATTCTGGCGATGCCGTCTGACCACGACCAACGACATTGTCGCCGTTGTGGTCACCTCTTCCGTCGCCCTGTTGCTTGGCCCGCGCCACGACATGCTGCCGAAGCTCAAGCCTGGCGCCGATACAACTTTGATCAATAAACATCGTCCTGCCTGGCTGAATGCAAATATGCGTCGGATCGGGCGCATCGTGACATCGACAATGTACCGCGGGACCGGCGTTTCCTACCGGATGATGAACCTTGTTTGCCGGATGGAGGGTAAGCGCTACATCGAGATCGTGAGCTCGATGGCCAAATACAACCCGTTCGATACAAAGGCCGGGTTTGTCAGAGCGCCTTTGCGTAGGGCTGCGGCCTACGAGGTTGGCCTGAAGTTTATGGCTGAAACATTCGAATGCCATCCGGCCGATCGCGAAGCGGTTTACCAGGAGCTCATTTCACAGCCGAAGCCAGTCTACCAAGCGCTGCGGAAGCAGATGATCGACTTCTACTACCGACACAGCTCTCGCGAAAAGACCGGCCAGAACCTCGGCAAGACAGCTGACGACCTGATGACGATGAGCGATCACGACCTTGTGCGGGAGCTGCAGCAGCTCATCTTCGGGTACACCGTTTACGCCCTCTATGAGAACCCTGATTGGGGTAGGCCTGTGCCCGCCTCGCTCCCTCTCCTGGCGTTTGACCGACAACCTGTAAATCAACCACTGGAGCTCTCATGATCCTCACCATGCGAATGTTCCTCCTGATCGAGGTAATCAAAAAACGAAACCCTGATGGATCGCTTGTCGATCTTGACCAGCTCATCGAGCGAGCCGGCTATGAGGTGACTAAGCAAGCGATCCAGCACACCCTCCGGTTCATGATCGAGAAGGGGGTTATCGAAAAGGCTGGCAGAGAGTGTCGGCGCGGAAGAAGCCGGGTTGTTTATCGGATAACCAAGCTTGGCTATCAGATGACAACAGTCACCGGAGAGGGAGGGGCGAAGCTCGCGGGAAGCTGCGCAGAATCGATTTAGAGCGTTTTAGACGCTCTGGGGCGTCTGACACTAGCAGAAAGACTCTGGATTCGCTGTAAATCGATTCTATTGCGTCTGGTGATGTGTCGATGTGAGACATTCAAGATAGAAATCAGGGCCAGCGAAAGCTGGTCTTGTTTTTTGCTTCCCACTAAAGCCAAATCAGTAAATATTGACTTTCCGAGCGTTTTGATGTATTCGCGCGCGCACGCGCGTCTATGTTTTTATTTTTTTAAGAAAAAAGTTCTTATAAATAGTAGAAGCAACAAAAAGTGATGATAGTTCAGTATAGCTTATCCGGAATTTTGAAAACCAAAAACTGCAAGTTAGTATAGCTTATCTCACAAGTCGCGGAACCTACGCGCTCGCTTCGCTCGCGCAAGGCCTGCGCCTTCGGCTTGGCCCGCGGAAAAGAAATCACTCCGGGTTGATTTTCACCCACCTGCGGAACCTCTTCTGCCTCTCCTGCCGGCTCTGTCCTTCAAAAACTCAAAAGTGATTAGACCTCGGTAATGCTTGCTCGTCCGATCAGCAAGTGTTTACTTATTATGGAGGTTCGATCTAAACTGGCGCCGGAGATCTTAGGACTCCCTGTTCAGCTCGGGGCGAGCCCCTCTTTTGAGGACTCCTCGCTCGCCCCAATTTTTCCTATTCAGGATGGAGCAAATGGCCGATCCCAAGCGCAGGCTCACTCCCGGGGAGTGGGCGAAAGCAGAATCACTCTATGAGTCCGGCGAGTTTAACCTTGAGCAGATCGCCGAGGAGTTTGGCGTTCACCCGATCACCGTTCAGCGTCACATGAAGGCCAACGGCATCGAGAAGGGCTCCAAAGCCGCCGAAATCAAAGAAAAAGTCACCGAGAAGATGAAGGACGCGGCTGAAGAAGACGCTTCTATCATTGCCCAGCGGATCCGCGAGACCAAAGAGGAGCACTACCGGCTTAACCAGGCGATCGATAAGCGGATCGTTCGAGAGATGGTGGGTGTTGAGTCTGAGGGTCGATCTATCGCAACGTCCCTCGGCGTCTTCAAGGCGCTGAAGACCGCTGCGGAAACTCTGAAGCTGACCCGAGAAAACCGATACACGGTGCTTGGCATTATCGACAACGACACCCTGGACGACGAGCTGCCGACCCTCGAGGTTAGAGACATGCTCGAGGAGGAGATCGAGTCGATCCGCGAGCAGCAGCGCCTCCAGGCTGAAGAGATGGGGCTCACCACGGACGAAAGTTTCGATGACGACGCCCTGGAGGGTGCCGAGTAGTGAGCTTCTCGATGGCCTTTCATCCGGCTCAGGGCAAGGTGGCCCGTTCGAGGGCTCGCTTTCGCGTGGTTGTAGCCGGTCGCCGGTTTGGAAAGACACACCTTTGCCGCGGCCTCATGATCAGGGAGGCCGCTCGCAAGCCCAAGCAGCGTATTTGGTATATCGCGCCGTCCTTCCGCATGGCGAAACAGATCATGTGGCGGGATCTTGTTGCGGTCATTCCAAAGTCCTGGCTGGCCAGAAAGCCCAACGAGACGGAGCTTACGCTGTTCCTGCGGAACGGCACCGAGATCAGCTGCAAAGGTGCGGATAACCCCGACTCACTGCGCGGCGTTGGTCTGGATTTCGTCGTTCTGGATGAGTACCAGGATATGCGGCCGGAGGTGTGGGAGGAGTGTATCCGACCAACATTGGCAAGCACCAACGGGCGAGCCGTTTTTATCGGTACGCCAAAATCCTTCAACCTCCTCTATGACGCCTATATCAAGGGGCAGGATGAAACCTTGCCGATGTGGGAGAGCTGGCAGTTCCCAACTATCACCTCCCCCTTCATCCCTGCATACGAGATCGACCAGGCTCGCAAAGACATGGATCCTCGAACCTTCCGGCAGGAGTTCGAGGCTTCCTTCGAGAGTGTATCCGGGCGTGTCTACTATCCATTCGACCGGCGCACTCATGTTCGCAACGACGTCAAGTTCGACCCGAAACTGCCAATTTGGGTCGGCATGGACTTCAACATTGACCCGATGTCCATGGTTGTCATGCAGCCGCAGACCAATGGGCAGATCTGGATCGTGGATGAGATCGTGCAGTTCTCTTCCAACGTTGATGAGGCTGCAAGCGAGCTGGCCCGCCGATATTGGAGACACATGGACCAGATCACTATCTATCCCGACCCTGCTGGCAAGGCCAGACAACACGCTCGGGGCGAGTCCTCTCTGGATATTCTGAGGGATCACGGATTTAAGAGGATCAAGTTCAGACGCAAACACCCGGCTATCGACGACCGGGTTAACGCCGTCAACAGGAAGCTGCTCAGTGCGGAGGGCCATATCGGTATGTTCGTCGCCCCGCATTGCCACCAGACGATTATCTCCTTTGAACAGACCATGTATCAGGAGGGATCGCGTGAGATCAACAAGGCCATGTCCGTTGAACACGTTACCGACGCGCTTGGCTACTGCATCGAGATGGAGTTCCCTGTGCGGAAAATCTTCATTGCTGGGGTTTCATTGTGATTGCATGGTCAGTAAATACTTACTAAAATGGCGCCGTAATGTAGGAGAAGGTACAGTTGGACAAGAAAATTCTCTTCGAAATGCTTCAACGCCGGCACCCTGAATATTCTGGGATGCTTGAGCATTGGGATTTTTTGAAGGCTACCTATGAGGGTGGCAGGGATTGGTTTGCCAAAAACATCTTCCCCTACATGAAAGAAGGCCAGGGCGAGTTTCAGGATCGCGTGAAGCGGGCTTACCGTTTCAACCACTCTCGAGAAGTGGTCGATCTTGTGAACAAGTACACCTTCAAGGGTGAGATCCGCAGGCGAGAACAGGATGCACCGGAGTGCATCCGTAAGTTCTGGGGTGCCTCCACTCGAAAACGCGCCAGTATCGACACCTACATGCGATACATCTCCAAGTTGGCCAGCGTATACGGCCGGATTTGGGTGGTGGTCGATAGTGTGGTCGAGAGACAGGGTGAGTCACTCGCTGAGACCAAGTCTCAGGTTTATTCATACGAAGTGCCTCCCCAGGATGTACTGGATCTCGCAGTGGATGAAGACGGCGATCTTCGCTGGATTCTGATCCGCGAGCGTGTGCGTGACGATTCTGACCCGTTCGCCAGTTCGGGCGAGGTCAGCTATCGCTATCGACTGTGGACAAGAGAGGAATGGTTCCTTTTCTCCGTTCATTTCAAGGACAAGGGGAAAGGGTTCGAGCTCAGTAACGTCGAGTTCACCATCCAGACTGACGTTCACGAGCTTGGCATTGTGCCGGTTATCTGGGTTGACCATATGATCAGCGAGGGCATTTACACAGCCCCTAGCCTGATCGGTGATATTGCCTACCTAGACCGAGCCTGTGCCAACTACTTGAGCAACCTGGATGCGATTATCCAGGATCAGACCTTCTCCCAGCTGGCTATTCCCGCGCAGAGCCTTCTGCCCGGGGACGACGGCCACAGCAAGGTTCTGGAAGCCGGCACCAAGCGCATCTTCACCTTTGATGGAGCGGAAGGCGGCAAGCCTTTCTTCCTGTCGCCCGATCCGAAGCAGGCGGAGCTGATCATCACCAGCATCAAGCAGATCATCAACGAGATCTACCACTCGGTAGGTGTCGCTGGCGAGCGCACGAAGCAGGACAACAGCTCCGGGATCGATAACAGCTCAGGCGTGGCCAAGGCCTATGACTTTGAGCGTGTTAACTCTCTGCTTGTGAACAAAGCCGCATCACTTGAGCTTGCAGAATTGCAGATGCTCAAGCTGGTCTGTAAATGGTCTGGCGAACAGCATGAAGTAGTCATGTCAGGGCCGGATCGGCTTGTTCATTACCCGCGCAATTTCGACACCAGAACCCTCTATGACGAACTGGATATTTCAGGTCGCATCGAGATGTTAACCGCCCCCATTGAATTGAAGCGCTACCAGCTTAAGCAGGTGGTCTCCAAGCTGTATCCATACATCTCTGATGAGGATCGCAAAGAGATTGAGTCCGCTATCGATGAGATGGACGACGCGGTTGCTTCAATGTTGTCTGGATTTGACGCAACCAACAAACCAACCAAGGAAGATAACAACCAAGGCGACGAGGAAGTTATCAACCAAGGTTCCAAGCAATAAAGATCGGCCGAGAGACTGGCCAAAGATAGCCAAGAGAGAGGCTTACCATGAAATTTCGTAACCAATTCCTGAAGTACATGACTCCGGCCGGCGAAGACGGCTCCGCATCCGGTGGCTCTACCGGTGCGGACGGCGCAGATGCCAACGTTGACCCGAACAAGGGCAACGATGGTAACGGCAAGCCCTCTGATCGCGAGGCGCAGTTGCTCAAGGAGTCCATGAGCCGCAAGGAGAAGATTGGTCAGTTGGAGGCTCGACTGGCGGAGTTCGAGGGTATCGACCCGAAGGTTTTCCGCGAGATGCAGGAGCGCCTGCAAAAACTGGATCAGCAGGAGCGTGAGCAAGCCAATGCTCGACTGATCGAGCAGGGTCGTTTCGATGAAGCCCTTAAGGCTATGCGCGATGAGCACGAAGGTGTCCTGGCGCAGGTTCGCACCCAGTCCAGTGCGGAGCTGCAGGCAGTGGCAAAGGAGCGCGATGAGCTCTTCAACCAAGTCGCATCGTTCCAGAAGCAGATCGAAGACCTGACCATCGGTGCGGCCTTTAGCAACTCCTCTTTCATCCGTGAGGAGCTTGTCCAGGCCATGAATCCCGAGCGCAGTCGTCGCCTCTATGGCGATCACTTCGACATCGTGGATGGCAAGGTTGTTGGTTACGACAAGCCGCGTGGCCAAGAGGGTCGAACCCCTCTGGTCGGTAAGGACGGCCAACCCGTCTCGTTCGATGAGGCGTTCAAGCGTGTTTTGTCCGCTCAGAGCGACTATGAAAGCCTGATCCGTTCCAACGTTAAGTCTGGAGCCGGTTCCGGTACTCGCACCGACAAGGCTGCTGATCCCACCAAGGCTATCGGCCAGGGTGTCAGCCGCATTGAGGCTGCTCTGAATAAGCAAAGCGCCAAGTAACGCTTTTTATCGGCGAGGCATGATCAGTAAATGTTTACTGTTGTTCACTCGTAAGGAGAAATGAAACATGCCATTGCTGCGTGAAGAGGCCGCGAAGCTGTCCCAAGAAGACATGCTGCGCGGTGTGATTGAAGAGTTCATCAACAAGGATGACCTGTTCGGCATTCTGCCGTTCGCCCCTACCACCGGTAAGGCGCTTGTCTACCATCGCGAGAAAACTCTGGCGAACGGTGACTGGCTTGATCCGAACGATGAAGTGAAGGAAAGCGCGTCTACCTTCGACGAAGTGACCACCCAGCTCCGCATTCTGATCGGCGACGTCGATGTGGATAAATTCCTGGATGGCACCATGTCGAACGTGAACAGCCAGAAGGCTATTCAGATCGCTTCCAAGCTGAAGGGTATGCGGACTCAGTTCCAGGACGCCCTGATCAACGGCACTCAGGCCAAGAAGCAGTTCGATGGTCTGAACACTCTGGTGAACGCCAAGCAGATCATCGATGCGAAAGGCTACGACATGGGCTTCTCCATGTTCGACGAGCTGACCGATGCCGTGAAGCTGGGCGCCGACTGCCTGATGATGCGCTCCGAGCACGTTCGTGCTTACAAGGCCATGCTGCGCCTGATGGGTGGCAACAACGGCGGCATGATCCAGTTGCCGAACTTTGATCGCCCGATCCTGGCCCACGACGGTGTGCCGATTCTGGTGAACGACTTCATCCAGAAGAAGGACGGCAAAGCCGACATCTTCGCCTTCCATCTGGATGAGAACAGCGGCCTGCACGGCCTGTTCGCGTCCAACCATCCGGCTGGTTTCGCCATCGAAGATCTGGGCACCGTCCAGAACAAAGATGCGACTCGCACCCGTATCAAGATGTACGTGGGCATGGCGCTGAAGGCTACTCACGCACTGGCCAAACTGTCCAACGTCAAGCTGCCTGGCGCTGCTCCGACAGTTGGCGGTTGATAGCGATAAACAGGGGGCTTCGGCCCCCTGAGCCATGCAGGAGATTCACCATGAAGACCCATTTCAAAGTCAAGCTGACCGGACCCTACGCTGGGTTCTCCGGCCTGTTGTTCGGGCGGTTTGCATTCGAAAACGGCGTTTCTGTTGCCAAGCTCCACTTCCTTGAGGCTCAGCTTCTCGCTTCGGAGGCTCGTGGTCTGTCGATGCTCGATGAAAGCGGCAAAGAAGAGGGCCCTGTCTACCCGGGCGCCATGCCTCTTGCGGAGTTGGAACCTGGAGAGATGGTCGTGACGTTGCGCGACGAGACCGAGAACGCGGAGCAGATCGAAGTGACTGTTGTGACAGCCATCGGGGAAGAGCAGCGGGAGGTCATCGATCTTTCCGACATTCCTGATCGTGCTGGTCTCGAGGCCATCGCAGACAAAGAGGGTATGTCCGGCCTTCGCGTGATTGCAGATCGCCTTGGTGTCCGCGCCAAGAGCATTCCTGTGCTGATCGACAAAATCCTTGAGAAGCGAGGCTGAGCACATGTTCAAGACGATTCAGGCAAATACCGAGCTGAAGCTGGCTATTCCGTTCGAGATCGACGGCGAGCCTGTTGCTGACGTTCATTCTGTCGAGTGGAGCGTCTTCAACGAGTTCGGTCAAGTGTCGGAGACCGGCGTGGCTACTCCGGAGGCTGGGGCCAACTCGGTCTCTGTGGTGATCCCTGCAGAGGTGAATACTGCCCACCCCGGGCGGCCTTACACCACGTATGAGCTGGCCTACTTCTTCGTTACCAAGTCAGGTCGTCTCGAATCAAGCCTTGTTTTTCAGGTCGAGAGCGCTGATGCGTTTGCCGAGCCGAACAACACCCTTGTCTCTCCGCTTCGCGCCCTGTCGATTCTGCGCGAGATCCCCAATCTCGCCAGCTTTGCGGCAGCAACAAGAGAGGATCAGAAGGTGGCCCTGCTTTGTGCTCACAACGCCATGACCTCCTTGCCTCTGAATCCGAATGCGTTCCCGTTTGTAAGAGAGAAAGAGCCGTTTACATCGATCTCCCAGCTGACAAAGGAAATGTGGGAACAGCTCGACCGGCGAGTCGTTTCGGACTTCCAGGCTGCACAGGTCATCGAAGCGAACAATCTCTTGGGTACCACCGAGTTCAAGACCTTGCGAGAGGCTGGGGTGCTCTCTTACACGGTTGGGGAGGTTAAGCAGTTCCTCAGCTCCAATCGCCCTCTCGAGCTCGGTTTGTGTCGGGAAGCGATGCGCCGTATCGGGCGGTATTTGGATACTGCGAGGAGACTGGGTCGTGCTTGATCAGAAGGCGGCTGCCCAGCTTGTCATTCAGCCTGTTGTGTCGGCTTGTCACGAGATCGTTGGCATGGTCTCAAGCGAGATGAGCAGCGGTTCTTCTCTCACCAAGGCCGCGGTTTCCAGGCTGCAGGTTCGCATCGTGCCGGTCGCTTCAAGAGCGGCTAGAGAGTTTGCGGGGTTGCTTGATGACCAGCTGCAGAGCGCGATCAAGTCTGAGAGTCAGCGAGCAGAGCAAGAGCTTTCTGTGGCGCAGTCAGAATCGATGCTAGAGCGCTCCCCGTCTGTCTCTGCGATGCAAGAGCGAGTCGAAGCTGAGTTGAGAGCTTATGGCGCCGAGGGTGTCAGGATCCTGAACGCTATGGGCTCTCAGGCGATGGTAAACGCATCAGCTGGGCTCCGCGCTCAGGCTGCAATGTCTCTGGCAAGAGCCAGCGTAAACGGCCGGTTCTCGCGCTGGGCGGGCGGAAAGATGGGGAATGGCCACTCTATCGCGCATCGTCTTTACCTCTGCACCGCAGAGTTGCTGATGATGGCCGGCGTGTCCGCTTATCTGGCCAAGGCCTCCAGTCTTGGCGTGATCCGTTTTCGGATCGATAACCCGGGCAAGCCTGGTGACGGGGTGTCCTTCTCACCCTCTTCCGTCCCATATCGGTATTTGCACCCGCAAAGCGGGGCGAAAGTGATTGCGGCGAGGTGAGTATGTTCATCCCAGTCAGAAAAGACGGCCTTCTGTTCAAGAGAGCCGGGCAGAACGCATATAACGAGCCTGTTTATCGTGCCAAAGGTCTGAAGTTCGGGTGGGGGCCTATCTATATGCGCCAAGCCCTCGAGCGGACGGAAGTCCGAGCTGACAAGTCTGCGTCAAAGAGCAGAGCGGAAACCGACACTATCGATTACCGGATGGTCATCGAAAAGACGGTAACTCCCGAGCGAGGCGACCTGATCACCCTGAGCACTGGCGAGCGAATGAAGGTCATCCTGGTCCACCGGAGAGTGGACATCATGGGCAGACTCCATCACTGGGAGGTGGACTGCGTTGCAGAGTAACAGCCGCTCGCTTCTGCAGGTCCGCAGGGACATAGCCAGGGTAAAGGTAAACCTGAAGAACACGGCGGAGCGGTCGAGCCATGCTGCGCTTCGTGTCCTTCGTTCTGAATCCCGCAAGATCGCGCATTTGGCGGCAATGTATGCGCCGTTCAAGACCGGCCTTTTGGACGGGTCTACAGGGGCAACGCCGTCATTCGAGATCATTGAACGGGCCGGCGCCCGCGGCCGGAAGGAGATAGCTGTCGAACTCAACCTGCGGAAATGGAAGCTGGTAGGCACCCGTCGGGTGTCACTGGCGAGGTATGCGGAGGTTATCCACTCCGGCATCACCAGGAACGGAAGCCAATGGAAGCTCGGAAAGAAGTCGATCGAGAAGGCGGTAAGGCTGGGCCTGTCGCCAAATCCGACAACAAGTGGCAAGTACGTGGGCCGCTTGTTCCTGTCTCGCGCTGCAAACCAGAGGCGAGGGGCTATCGAGTTTCACCTGAAGAGGGCAATTAGAGAGGCGCTTACCTGATGGATGTACTCACCGCACTTGCTGGTTACTTGGAGCAAAAGGGCGTGGGCAAAGTTGGGGATTCCATCTTTGTCAGCGAGATGCCAAGCGGAAAAAAGGGCGTTCTGCTCTTCACCACTGGCGAGGGGTTGATGCGCCACACCGACATCAGCCGCTACTTCCGAGGAACGGTGTTTGTCGCCGCTCGGAGCTCCAGTTATCTCGATGCTGGCGAGTTGGCCAGAAAGGTCTTCGACGTCATGGATTTTGAAGGGCTGGAGCTTGAAGGCATGAGAGTGCTCGTCTGCCAGCCGGAGGCGCTTCCTATGCCGTTCGGCAGGGACGAGAGTGGTTTTACCGAGTGGCTGTCGAGCTACGAATTGGCATTAACCATAGATTGAGGAGGATTCAATGCCAGATACCAAAAACATTCGCCTTGGCACTTGCAAGGTGTTTTACGACAACGTGGATCTCGGCCTGACCATCGGCGGCGTGGAGATGGAGGTAACTACCTCTACCCACGAGACCAAGGTTGACCAGTTCGGCGACTCCGTCGTTGAGGAGATCATCACCGGTCGCAACGTCAAAGTCACCGTCCCTATGGCGGAGACCAACCTGGACAACATGGTTCGCATCATGCCTGGCGCCAAGCTTGTAACTGACAAGACTGTGCCGACCAAGAAGCGAGTCGATGTAACCGTCCCTTCCGGCATGAGCCTGTATTCAGCCGCAAAAGAGCTGCGCCTGCACCCTGTCGCATTGCCTGACACCGATAAGTCAGAGGATGTGATCATCAAGCGAGCCGGCACCTCTGGCGCCTTGAAGTTCGCCTACAAAAACGACCAAGAGCGCATCTACAACGTTGAGTTCAAGGGATATCCGGATCCCGAAACTCGCTTGCTGGTGAGCTTTGGCGACCCGGATGCGAGCGCGAAATAGTTCGCTGATAATGATCAGTAAACATTGACTGATGTGTGGTAGTATGGCCCTGTTTTGTTACAGGGCCTTTTTATAGGAGATGCCATGAAGCTACTGAACCTGGACGACCTGATCCCGACCGAGCGCTTTGTGCGAATCAAAGGGGTTGATTACTCCATTGCCGAACAGTCCCTCGGCAACCTGATCGATGCGATCAAGCGTGAAAAGAGCGTTGACCGCCAAGATCAGGCAGCCTTCTTCGAGCACATGCTGGACTCTGCCGCAGCGCTGATCCCGGACGCTCCTCGAGAGATTGTTCGCACCCTCAGCCCCCGCCAGCTGACGGCTGTTGTTGAGTTCGCGTCCGCGCGTGACGAGATGCTACCGGATGCCGATGAGGCTGCTCAGGCCTCCGAAGAGGGAAAGTAACTACCCGCGAACTGGAGGGGGTCGATTTCCCCTTTTTGTTCTCTCGTTTTTGTCATTTTTACTCGCTAACCCCCGACTACGTGCTGGCCATGCCGGCACGGATGTTCTTCACGATGGAGCGCCAGATCGTTCGAATCATGGCGGAGGGGGACTTGAGAGCCCTGGCAGTCGGCGCCTCGTCAGTGAGCGGGGAGACGGCTCAGAGAGTTCATCAGGTGCTTATCGCTGAACAAGGAGAAGTGTACGTCCTAGCTCGTTCCTCGCTGGTAGCGGCAGAGGAAGGGGCTATCGACAAGCTCAAGGCTTTGTTTTAGCGGAGGACTGATGTCTGTAGCCGGAGATGTAAGGGTCGGCCTCGTTCTTGAAGGGGCCGATGAGTTTAAGGTCCAGGTGGTTCGCGCTGCGGACTCCCTGGACCGCATTGCCAACAAGATGGATGACTATGCTCGCTCGACCGAGAAGGCCAGACGAGCAAACTCGGTTGTCTCGACCAGTATTCGGGAGATGGCTCTCAACATGGAGCTGGCCCGACTCACCATTGCCAACCTGTCTGCAGGGTTGACCGCCCTCCCCCGAGCCCTGCTTGAACAGGCCTCCTTTTTCGATAAGACGACTCTGCTTCTGGCTGGCCTCAATGTAGAGACCGCCACTTTTGCCGAGGCGCAGAAACAAGCTGCGGTCGAGGTTAAGAACCTGATGAGTGCGGCTGCGTCATCTCCATACAAGATGAACGCCTTGGTTGACGCCTATACCAAGCTCAAGGCTGCAGACCTGGCCAGCCCAGACGGCTTCCTTGCGGGCCTGATGAACACCGCAGGTAAGTTCGGTAAGAGTTCAGAAGAGCTGAAGCGGGCGTCTGTCGCTATCCAACAGATGGCCGGTAAGGGCGTCATCTCGATGGAAGAGCTGCGCCAGCAATTCGGCGAGGCGGTGCCGGATGCGATGGGCATGATGGCTCGCGCTGCCAGCGTGTCTATGGGTGATCTGGTAAAGCAGGTATCCACGGGCACCGTAGAGGCCAAGCAGGCGCTTGAGCTGCTTTCCCGAGAGATGTACCTGTCATCTGCTGGCGCTGCAGTAGAGATGACAAAAACATGGGACGGTGCTCTTAACCGAATTTCCACCTCTCTGACAGAGCTGGCCGTGATCACCGGAGATACCGGCTTCTATGACAACGCCGTTGGTTTGGCCAACGCATTCAACTCGTTCCTCAAATCCGACGAGGTGGTTGCTGACGCAAACCGGCTGGGACTGGTGCTTACCGACCTGTCGAACATGATGGCCGCTGTCGCCACGTTCATTTATGACCACGCGAAAGAGCTGACGATGATCATCGGCGCCATGTTTGGCGCGTCCTGGGCAAACAAGATCATCTCCGGGGTCGGGGCTCTTACCGAGGCCTACAAGGCTGAGTCAGCGAAGTGGCCTGAGTCCACAAGAGTGGTGCAAAACCAAATGCTGGAGCTCCAGCGTGACTTCCAGCGCCGCGGCCTTGCCCTGGAAGCCGACTACCTTGCATCACGTTCAGCAGCTCAAGACCGAGCAATCCTGAACGCCATGGACGCGAATAAGCGTCAGTACGATCTCGATCGTGCCGCCCTGCAGGAGCGACTCCAGACATTGCAAGCCGGCCAGTCTCGACTGTCCGCAATGACCAACTCCGTGGCCAATATGTTCGGGGGCTGGACGAACGTAATCGTTGCGGCTATCGGTGTGGCCCTCTACGCCCTTGATGAGTTCTACCTGAAGCAGCGCCGCATCGCTGATCAGGTTATCGAAACCGGCGGCCTCGTCGCCTCATTTGAAGATCTGCAGTACGCCAGCAAGCAAATGGCCGAGGACAAGACTCGGCTCCAGGAGCGCAAAAAAGGGCTCGAGGAGTCGAAACAGGCCGTGTCCGCGCTGACCGAGGCTTACAAGCTGACAAACGAGCAGGTGCGGATCCTGAACAGCGGCACAAGCGCTGAAAAAATGGGGCTGGCTCAAAAGCTGGGGCTGAACTCCGTACAGTCCGGCAAGCTCTTCAGCGCCTTTGACGATGTGAAGCGAGCTGACTCAGAGATCAAGGCGATGGAGAGCCGGATCAAGAGAGCAAACGAGGCCATCTCTTCCGCCAAGGAGCATGTCAGCGAGACCTTCCGCAACCAGGGATCTGGTGTTGTCGCGAACATCATGGCCGCCCCGCTCCGCCAGGTATCCATGGAGTATGAGAAGGCGGCGAAGAAGGCGGAAGCAGCGGCAAAGCAGGAGTCGGCGAAGTACAAGGACGATGCCAAAGCGGCAAATGATGCCTATCAGAAGGTGCTCACTGAGAAGCTTGCCCCGGCTCGTCAGAAGGCAATCGCCTCGATGAACAGCATCTTCGAGGGCGAATCGAAGGCCATCGCCGCTCAGATGGAAAAGCTCAAGTCAGAGAAGCCGGCCGACGGCAAGAACGAGAGTCTTGTCCTTGAGAGAGATAAGCAGCTTGCCATTCTGGAAGGCCGCCTTGAGCGCGTGAACAAGGACTGGGACACCTTCAAAGAGGCCATTTCGGTCTCCCATGAGGGGCTGGATAGGCTTGCAAGCCAGATGGCCAAGACCGGCAAGATCGATCCGTCAGTCTCTTACATGCAGTCATCCAAGATCTTCACTGCTGGCAAGCAGGAAGAGATCAAGATGCAGAAGGTCGCCCTCGGATTGCTGGACGAGCAGGCTGTAAAAGGCAAGGAGTTGGCCAAGCTGGAGGCTGCAATCGCGGCCGGCAAATACAAGTCTCTGAAGAGCGCGACCATCGAGCAGATGAAGATCGACGCCATGGCAAGGGACATGGCCAACGCCGAGTTTCAGGAGATCAAGGAAAGGGCTCGCTTGCGCCGGACGACCGTCGATCGCCTGGATGACCTGTCCATCTCGATCTCGAAGAAGATGGGCTCTGCAAAAGGGCGTAGCGACAACCCCCTCCTGGAATGGCAGCGAGCAGCTGAGCAGACCAACGAGGCGATCAAGGAGATCGAGGCGAACCTCAAAAAGGCCTCCGGCGTTCTGCCGGATGACGCGGCAAAGATCGCCGAGATCATGCAAAAGCAGCGCATGGCTGATCAGTACAACATCGCTGCCAAGATGAACGAGTCAATCCGCGAGACCAACGAGGCAATGATGCCGAACATGGCCAGAACAAGAGCGGAGTTCGATCGGCAGATTGCCCAGCTGGATGAATTGCTCGACCTGGAGGTGGAGAGACTGAACGCCGCCAAGGCCCGGGGCTCCGCCAGCAAGGAGGAGGCCGACCTGATCCAGAAGAATATCGACCTCATCAAGAAGCAGCGTGAGCTGACCGAGCAGCAGAAATCGCAACAGACAACCATCTATGGCGTATGGAAGCGAAGCCTCGAGGACATGAAGGACGGTATCAACGAGAAGCTCGGGGCGACATTCGAGGGCGTGTTTGACGCATTCGCGGCCGGCATTGTGGAGGGCAAAGACAGCTTCAAGGACATGATGGATTCGCTTACCAAAGACTTGGAAAAGTTCTTGGTCAAGATGGCGATGATGCAGATGTTCGAGTCCACCCTGGGCGGCTTTTTCGGCGGCGGTAAGGGTGGAAAAGGCGGTGGTGGCGGCGTGTTTAGCTTTGCCAATGGCGGGATCATGTCCGAGTTCGGCAGCCTCCCATTGCGTAAGTATGCGAAAGGCGGTGTAGCAACAAGCCCACAACTGGCTCTGTTTGGCGAAGGCTCTATGAACGAGGCTTACGTGCCCCTGCCGGACGGCAGAACAATCCCTGTGACGATGACAGGGCCGCAGGCTGGTGCCTCCCCAACCGTCCATTTCAACCTGATCAACCAAAGCGGCATGCCTGTAGAGGCCGAGAGCAGAGGGCAGAAGTTCGACGGCGAGAAGTACATCATCGATGTCGTGCTGAACGCCATGTCCCGCCCGGGCAGGCTCAGAACAGCAATGCAAGGAGTTAAGTGATGCCTGTTTCATCAATCTTCCCGCCAGAGGGGGTCCGAGAGGACTCCCGCTTCTTCAAGAAGAGCCTCAAGGACAATACCGTCGAGAACAAGACGGAGGGCGGGTACGCCTACACTCGCCCGCGAAGCGCCAGACCTCCAAGAAGGGTGTTCAAAACGGGCTTCTCCAACCTCGACCCTGCTCAGGAAAACGCCTTGATGCGCTTCTTCTCCGAAGTCGGCCGGCACACGATTTTTACCTATCGGGTCCCGACCTCGGGCGAAATGGTTTCGGTCAGGCTGACCGGCTCACTCCCCTCATCGAATTACGTCGGCGTTGGCGGGACACATCGTTACGACATTACTGACGTGGAAATGACAGAGGTGTAAAATCAGTCAATATTTACTTATGGGGGCGCAATGAACAACCTGAGTATCGCAAGTGTCCTTGAGAAGAACCGGATCAGCTCTGAAAACGCCATGACGATGGCCCTCGACATCGAGCTGATCGATCCGGTGTCTGGAAACTACGTGATGACGCTTCGAATCGCCAACTACGACACCGATTTGACCATCGACGGGAACCTTTACACCAAGATCGGGTTCGACCTGTCCCTGCAGGACGACACGAATGAGCTCCAGAACGTCACCCTGACCATCCAGGATCAGGTCGGTCTTATCCGTCCCTATCTCCAGACTTACAGAGGGGCCGTGGGCAGTCGAGTCACCATGATGATCGTCACTGTTGACCCCACAGATAAAACAACCCTGATCGACTTCTCTGAGATGTTCGAGATCGTCAGCAGTTCGTCCCCTGACTACGCCGTCAGCATCGAGCTGGGTGCAGAGAACCCCCTGATGAGGATGTTCCCTGGAAGAACGCAGATGCGCGACAGATGCAGCTTCCGGTACAAGTCAGCCTGCTGCGGATATTCAGGAGACCTGCCGTCTTGCGACCTGACTCTCACTGGTGATAACGGGTGTCGAGCTCATCAGAACGAAAGTCGATTTGGCGGCGCCCCGTCTATCACGGTCGCGGTGCTGTCGTGATCTATTGTGGAGACCTGATCGGGGTTCCTTTCAGGTATGGCGGCCGAGACCCCAAAGAGGCTCTCGACTGCTATGGATTGCTGATGGAGCTCTATCGCCGCGCTTACCGGATAGAGCTCCCCGATTACACCTCCCCGACAAGCGCGGCCGAGATCTCCGCGCTTATGCGGGGCCAACTTCATCTTTGGCAACCGGTAGACGATGTCGAGCCGGGGGTCGTTTTGTTTATGCGCCTTGGGCGCTTTACTCACGTCGCCATGTACCTCGGCGACGATGAGTTTATTCATACCAGCGAAATTACGGGTGGGGTCTGCAGAGAGCGCCTTTCGAATTGGATCAATCGCATCGAGGGGCTGTATCGCTATGCCGCACAATACTCCACAGACCATTCGGTTTGTGATCATCAGGAACCCGCTCGTCCCTGATGTAAAACACATTGAAGAGCGAGTGCTGAGCCCCGGCAAGCCGCTTTCCGAATACATCGGAGAGCTGTCCGGGGTTTACGCATTTTCCGTGAACGGGCGAGTCGTTCCCCAGAGCGACCTATGCCTCGAAGTCCCCCAAGCCGGTGATGTCATTGCTATCGCCCCCGTTCCGATGGGTGGTGGCGGTGGCGGCGGAAAGAGCATCGTGCGGCTGGTCGCCGTTGTTGCGCTTACCTATTTCACCATGGGGACTGGCGCGTATACGCTCGGCGGGCTGACGGGTCTTACCGCCGGTTCGGCTGGTATGGTGGCAGCAAGTGCAGCCGTAATGATCGGCGGCACCATGATGATCAATGCCCTGCTGCCTTACTCAAAGATGAATGCGCGTGGTTCACGAGACAGCGGCAGCGACTCTCGGACATACGGCGTTGATGGCGCAAAAAACACATCGGAAGAAGGCTTGCCGATCCCTGTTGTCTACGGCCGCCATCGCCAGGCCGGCAACATCATCGGTAACTACACCACCCTGTCAGGCCAGACCCAGTATCTTCACCTGCTGATCAACGCGGGCGAAGGTGTTACCGCTGGCGTCGCGCCTGGCAGTATCCAGCTGAACGATCAGCCGATCGACTCCCTCACCGATGTGGAGTACCGCTTCTTCCACGGCAACGATGGCCAGGAGACGACCGGTGTGTTTGATCGGCAAATCACCCCCAATCAGGTGACGATCAACCGCGAGATGAAGAAGTCCAATGTTTGGACTGAGTTCACTACGAGCGTCAACAAAGAGGTTGAAGGTGTCCGCCTGGACTTTCTCGCCAGCCTCTACCGGATGGACGACAACGGTAATGAGCAGCCTCATAGCGTTGACGTCATTGCCGAGATCAAGCCTTTCGGGGCGCCGGATACCGAGTTTCGCCCTCTAACTACCGGCGTTTCTCGCGCTCACTCAGCGCGTGGTTGGCAAATCGACATGGCTGGCGCTCGACTCATCAACGGTGAGATCAAGGAGGTCAAGAAGGGCTCCCAGTTCATCGATAAGACCCGGCCCAACATCTTCGACAAGGCCTCCGGTCTCTACCGCAACTACTACGTCAAATCGGGTACCAAATTCGTGCTGGTAGGTGAAGCGGTAACGCCCAACGGCGCAAAGAACACCACCTACTACGGCCGGCCATATGGTCACAGTCGCCCAGAGAACACCGTTGCCCCTAGAGAGCTGCCAAGCGCCTCTGGGCTGACAGAGTACGATTACGGCGAGCTGGTGAGTAACGGCAAGGTCGTCGGCACCTATCACAAGTTCCATGCCGCCAACATCATGGTCAGCGGATACAACGCCGACTCAGTGACTACCTACACCCAAAACGACGCCACGCTGCGCCTTACCGGTCGCGACGCGAGCGCCACTATGCGCTTCTCTTTCGAGTCTCCAAGACTGCCGGAAGGGCGTTATGTTGTGCGAGCGAGAAGAACCACTGATGACTCGACAGACGAGAAGATCGGCGACACCGTCGTGCTCAACGAGGTGTCCGAGATCGTCTATTCGGACATCGCCTATAACCACACCGCGCTGCTGTATGTGAAGGTCAAGATCAGCGATCAGATCAGCTCTATCCCGAAAGTCACCTTCGAGAACCTTGGCCGTGTGATTCGTGTGTGGGATGAGGCCCAGCGTAAGTGGGTGGCCAGTGCCGATTCGGGCTACTTCAAATTCCCGATCAGCAGCAAAGAGGCCGCTGATTTCCCGCCTCTCACCGCAGAGCAGCACAAGGAAACATTGAAGCGACTGGGCACCATCACCCCCAACGTCCGCGCTCTCTCAATGCCCGCTCACATGCTGCCAAAGGCCTCTGCCGGCAAGTACGTTGGCGGCGTCTACGACCATGACAACCCGGCTTGGATCGCCTGGGACATGTTCACTGACACCCGATTCGGCGGCGGCATCGACCCCAGTCGCCTCGACTTCTGGGCGTTTAAGAAGTGGGCCGACTACTGCCGAGCCAAGGGGCTTCACTTCCGAGCGGTCATCGATGGTAAGGAAACCCTATGGGATGCGTTGGCGTCGGTATTCCGAGTTGGCCGCGCTGTGCCTGTTCGTACCGGCACCAGGTACACCGTATCTATCGAGATGCCAAAGGAAAAGGTTATGTCCTTTGGCGTGGACAATATCGTTGAGGGATCCTTCTCCATCAACTGGATGGGGGTGAATGACCGGGCCAACGAGATTGAGCTCACCTATTACGATGAGGAGTACGACTACAAGCAGCGCGTCATCAAGGTATACGACAAGCAGGCTGCCGCGAGAGGCGCCAAGCCGGTCTCGACATCGACCAAGCTGGTTGGCGTAGTCACCAACGAGCAGGCGGTTCGTGAGGCCAACTTCATGCTGAACACGAACAAGCTGGTCGAGACAGTGACTTTTACCGCACCGGTAGAGGCGCTCGCATGCACGATCGGCAGCGTCATCGAGGTCCAGCACAACATGATGACCTGGGGCGAAGCCGGCAAGCTGGCTGGCGTCAGCAAGGTCGCGGCTGGCGTATACGACCTCGTGCTTGACCATGAGATCAGTTTCGAGAAGGGCAAGGCGTGGAAGATCAACCTTCAGACCAGCGTTGTCGATCGAGGAACGTTCAAGGTCGAATCCGTTCTCGGCGGCTATGTGATCCTGACCGGCTTTGACCCTGACAAGGTGGGGCGCGTCTCAAGGGCTAAGGTTGCCAACGTCGAGACTCCCGTTTTCGATACCTTTGTCGATTCGAACGGCAAGAAAGGTATCGTGGTTCGCGACTTCGACGCATTTGCCACTGGCGCATCGGTAAGACTTTTCGATACCGATGTCATCGTCTCCGCCGCTGTCACGCCGCCTGTTTACGGATCTCCTGTAGACCGAGTTCGTGTCTCCGGCCTGACCGTTGAGCCTCAGAAGTTCGATCACTTCATGGTTGGCTTCCCTGAGTTCCAGGCTCGGCTTTTCACCGTTCGCAGCATTGGCCTGACCGGTGATGACATGACTCGCCAAATCACCGCGCTGGAATATGACGAGCGTGTGTTTGATGACAGCGACACGGACTTCATCGTCACCGATAACGCCTACGAGCGGGCGCTGACGGCTGTTGAGAACGTGGAGATCACCGAGAGCGCGGTGTTCGATGGTGCCGGCATGAGTGTCCGGGCAACCATCACCTGGACTCATCCATCGACTAACTACAAAAACGCAGAGGTGTCTGTCACCGTCAACAACGGCCAGATCCAGCGACTTGGCCGTCAGACCACTCACGCATCCGTCTTGGTCAAGCCGGGCGACCGCATCGATGTAACCATCATCCCTTATGCGATCAGCGGTAAGGCTGGCGCGGTGCTCAAGACGGGTGTCGTCCTCACCGGTATCCCGCAAAACTCCAACGATATGCCTGTCACCGGAGGCGCGGTCGCCGCAACAAACGGCGGGCTGGTCTTGTCTGGCCTCCAGTTTGACCCCTACAGGGTCAAGCAGGTTGAGATCTGGGCAATTCGTCAGGGCACGGTAATCGGCGCAGGCTATGGCCAGGGCATTGTCGGCGACAAGACAAAGATCGAGGACTTGAAGGACCCTACTGTCGTGACGGCGGAGGGTATCGAGCTATTCGGCAAGCAGATCGGGTATGCCGATCAGTTCGGCCGGTTCAGTCACATCATCACTGACCGCAACGATGAGAAGATTCGGTTCTTCTATTGGGCCAGAACGATCGACATGGTTGATGCCAAAGGCCCAATGGGGTTCGTCGGCAGCGGCAGGGCTATTCGCTCCGCCGCCTTCAACGATGTGTCTGTCTACACCTACGCGGTCAAGGCGCCGGCTCGGCCGACTGGCGGCAGTTATGACTCCCCTCGCCCTGTGGAGTCGATCTGGAAGCAAACACCGGATCGAACCGGAGTCACCAACAAAGACGCCGCGCTGTTCATCTCTTCTCGCCGCTTCTGCAGCGTAGACGAGCTCAGCGACCCATCATGGTCTATGCCGGCCGCCATCTACGACCCGAAAGAGGCGGAGGCGGTTGAGCCGTCCATCAAGCCGACCGGCGTGAATGTCACCGCTGCTTTTGGCGCAATCCGCGTCTCTTGGGACAAGCCGGTCTATGAGGGGCATGGCAAGACTCAGGTCTTCGTCCAGCGCGTCCTTGTGAACGCCTCCGGCACCCCGTTGTCTGCTGCCAAGCTCGACATGAAGACGATGCTCGCCGCCGAGGAAACCTCCACGATGGTCAGCATCGCGGCGGCCGCCGGCTACGGGTACTACGTCTGGGTTCGCCACATCAACAAGGCTGGTATTGAGGGCCCAGTCCATACGGACGGCGGCGCTTTCGTTCTTGTGCGCCTGACCCCGGAGGAGATGAGCAATCTGCTGGACAAGCAGATCAAGTTCGACTTCCTCGATACCGATGTTGCCGACACCCTGAAAAAGGCCGGTGAGGACGCCAAGAAGGCGTTCGACTCTCTTACCACCATCGACAAGAAGGCATCGGAGTCTCTGGCGCTTTCTCAAACCACGGCAGAGGTTGGCCTGCGCCTGTTGATGCAGCAAGAGACCAACGAGACTGAGCGCCGGATCGAGTGGTACGGCCCAGACGGTGTAAGGGGGATGGTCGATAAGCTGCGAGAGAACGTGCTCGGCAAGGGCGGCGCAATCGAAAAGGTTGAGCAGATGATCGGCGTTGTCCAAGGCGGCGCTGCTTCAGGCTTGAAAGAGCTGAGCGAGTCGGTCGCATCTCTCGACTCCAGCATGGCCAACAAGATCAGTGAGATCTACGCCAAGTTCCGCGATGTCGATGTCTCCTCCATGGCGAACATCAACGAGGTGAAGACCTCTATCGCTGACGCGAAAAAGGCGATTTCTGACCTGACTACGACCGTAGCCGCGAACAAGAAGACCGCCTCTGATCAGCTGACCTCAGAGATTAACGCACGCAAACAGGCCATCACCGACGAGTCTGGCGCCCGGGCTGCCGACATCAACGGGGTGAAAGCCTCTCTGGATACGGTTGGTCAAAAGATTGCTGCAGAGACCCTGGAGCGCTCGAACGCCATCACGACCCTCAACAAGTCGATGGCCACCCTGGAGACAAAGCTTAGCGCCACAATCTCCACCTTGGACAAGGCTGTATCGACCGAGATCGCCGAGAGAAAGGCGTCGGTTGCCGACGTCAACAAGGCTCTGTCAGAAACGGAAAGCCGTCTGTCCGGCGCGGTGTCTGGCGTGGATGGAAAGGTCGAAACCGAGATCACAGAGCGAAAATCGGCTGTTACCGCCCTAAACACCTCCATTACGGAGATGAACAGCAGACTGACCGGATCGCTCAACACGCTGACCGGCAAGATCAACACAGAGATCTCGGAGAGGAAGGCCGCGACCACTGCTATCGACAAGGCTGTTGCAGAACAGTCCAGCGCTCTGCAGGCGAATATCGACGGCGTTGATGCAAAGGTTGCGACCGAAGTTGCCGACCGGAAAACCGCTGTCTCGACTGTGGCCAGCTCTGTCACGGCTCTGGATACCAAGCTGTCAGGATCCATCTCCAGCGTGGATAAGAAGGTCGCTACCGAGATTGCCGACCGGAAGGCCGCTGTTACTGGTGTCAACGAGTCCATCGCGGCGCTCGATACCAAGCTGTCCGGCTCAATCACTGGGGTGGATAAGAAAGTCACGACGGAGATCGCTGACCGGAAGACTGCAATCACCAGCGTCAACGAGTCAATTGCAGCGATTGACACCAAACTGTCAGGCGCCGTTGATGGCGTAAGCGGGAAGCTCAATGCAGAGATTGCGGAGAGGAAAGCGGCTGATGTCACTCTGACCAACTCAGTTACCGCTGTTGAAACTCGCCTTAGCGGCAGCATCGACTCGGTGGACAAGAAGGTCGCGACAGAGATTTCCGACCGTAAATCTGCCATCACCTCTGTCAATTCCGCATTGACCAGCCTTGAGTCGAGCCTGAAGTCGCTGATCTCCACAGAGGCTGGGAAGATCGCCACCGAAATCAGCGATCGCAAGGCTGCAATCGCCACCGAACAGAAGGCAAGGGCTGACCTGCAGACCTCCCTCACATCCTCAATCAACGGCGTTTCTGCCAGCGTATCGACCCTCAGCTCGACTGTTGCGGGCATCGACGGCAAGTACAACTCCCAGTGGGGTGTAAAGACCAAGGTTGGCGATTTGCAGGGCGGCATTGGCTTCTTCAATGACGGGAAAGAGACCAGCTTCCTCATCGAGGCTGACGCCCTGGCACTCATCTCTCGCAATGCAGCCGGCACAGTGCTTCGCACCTCACCATTCAAGGTGGTAAACGGGAAGGCGTTCTTATCCGACGCCTACATCGACAACGCCGTGATCGAAAATATCGTGGCAAAGAAGATCACCGCGGATTACATCAACGCCCTGAGCGTTGTGGCCAGCTCAATCGTGGCAGGAGCATCGCTCAGCGCTCCGGTGATCAGCGGTGGTCGCATCTCGATTGGCTCACGGTTCAGCGTTGATGAAGGCGGGAACATGGTCGCAAACAACGCGAACATCAACGGCATCTTCAACGCATCGACATTCCGCGGCGGCAATATCGAAGGTGCGGTTATTCGAGGCGGCGCTATCCGAGGCACAAACATCCAAGCTTCTCGGTTCGTGGTTGATGCCGGCCTCCAGGTGCTCTCGTGGGCCAACCAGGAGACATATGGAACAATGGACCTGCCAACCATCGTTGGGGTTCACGGTCAGAATGCTCCGTTCGTTTGTAACCTGGACGGGGTGGTCGCAGATGTCTCCTCAAAAGTCTCTTTGGGATGGGATCAGTTCTACCGTGGCGGCACCTACAGGGCGAACCTTTCATACCCGATCGTGAGCTACAACCACTCTGATCGCTCAAGGGCGTTCCGCTACTCAAGGAAGCTCATCTCCCCGAAGGTGACGGTAAGAGTGTGGGCCGACGGCAGTCAAAGAGCTATCGACGCCAACATGGCGCTGACCTTCATCATGTACGCTGGCGGCACCGCTATTTGGTCTTGGCAAGCCCCTGCAGTGTCACAAGACGGATCTGACGGTCAGCGCCCGGGCGGCGGTATCTCTTGGGCAATGCCGAACGGGACATGCACCTGCTCCTTCTCGGCTTATGACCCGCCAAACCCTAACCATTACTCTTGGGTGCCCGGGTCGTTCGGGTTCTATGAGTTTGTCCTGCAATTCAACGATCTGCCCTACTGGTCGGATGGCACTCTCGATGTAGGAATCACCGTTCGAGATCTGCACGACAGGTTCAACGACGGCACCAACGAGTTGACCTTCCGAATCGAAGATACGGCCAACAACGCAACCCAACCCAACGGCCCAGGCCCGGGCTAAGGAGAAGAAATGGCGAAAATCGTAGAGGTGCCCCTGGCGGGCGCCTCAATCACTGGAGACGTGGCTGTGGTCAGCTTGGATGACTTTGTCGGCTCGACTGACATGGCTTACTCGATTGCCCTGTCAGTGAGAAAGGCTGGTAAAAGGGTCGCTCTGCTGACGGAGGTGGACATCTCATATCTGCTCGACTGGCAGGACGACCCGGATCCGGAGGTTCGGGTCTATGACAACGCGACCAGTGTTTACGACAACATGACCGTGATCGTCATCAATAGCGGCCCTATCACGAGGGAAATGCTGAATATCCCGTCCGCGCAGGCCGTCATCGGAGTAACAGCCGAGAGCCTCAAGCTGACTCTTGATGCCTTTCGTCTGGAGCAGAGCGACAGGATGTTGCTCGACGAGCTGGAGAAGCTGCTGCCGCCGGACTCGCAGGTAAGAAAGCTACGGGATGAACTACGCAGGAGGATCTACAAATGAAGCCAGTGGTTTTCTACTTTTCGGACGGTAACGACCAGGACTACCTCATCGCCTCCATTCGTTCGCTTCTTGAGAACGGAGAGGCCGGAGAACCTGTCGTTTTCGGCTATGAGCCTCTCGATCTGCCAGTACCTCATCGCATGATCACCTTGCCTCCCCTGGAGCTCTGTGAGTTTCAGCTTGGCAAGTACCGTCGGGATGTGTGCATCTCTATGTGCATGAGGGTCGCCGCGATTGACTGGCTGGCTCAAGAAGGGGTTGAGAAGGCTATTTACCTGGATACCGACACCGTGGTTTTGCGACCCCTCACCGAGATCGTCAGGTTTTTGGACGGCGGAGGAGTTTTCGGCGGTGTTCTCGACGTCGATGAGGAAGACACCGGCCAAAGCTCTGGCTGGGCTGGCCGTGCAGCACCGGTCGTTGACGTTAACCCCTATGTGAACAGCGGAGTGCTCGCGCTCAACGTTCTGGCCCTGTGCAAGAGCGGCCCGCTGACTCCCAAGCTGCAGACGTTCTTCGAGCGTCATCGGCGGGCTGTTTACCCAGACCAAGACTTTCTCAACTTCATCGCACACGACTTGGGCGTCATGAGTGTTCTTCCCAAGAAGTTCAATGCGATGATGAGTAGGCTGGCGACTATGACTGACACTGTGACCTATGCGAGGAGGATCGATTTTATTCTCAACGAGGCGGTTGTTGCTCATTACGCATGGTTGAAACCAGCAATGCGGCAAACTAAGTCGGCTCTTTTCTACCGGCTTATTCTGCCCTATCTGCCAGAGGGTGACCTGAAAAACAGCGTCCTGAAGAACCTAGATTTTCTCCACCCCCTAGCAAAATAGCGGCATAGATGATCAGTAAACGCTTACCGATCATCTATGGTTTAAATATAATGCCTCCAATGTTGAATTGGAGGCTTTATGACCACACCGACCATTACTGAGCTATATGCCCAGATCGGCGACATGATGGCGAATTGGCAGCGGTTCCTTGACCAGCAAATGAACTGGCAAGCTGGGCCTTCAGCTGCGAATGACCTTGCCCCGCCGGATAACAACCCTGAGAAAAAAGGCTATCGGGTCATGACCGATGCTGCTGGCAACAAGCGGCAAATCATGACTCCGGCGCAGATGGAGAAAATCGTTTCTGACGCCGTGCAGCAGATTACCGACCTGAAGCCTGCAGAGCTCGCGCCTCAAATGGCTGACGTTCGTCGCCAGCTGAATGAGGTTTCAGCCAAGATGACTTCTACCCGAGCCGAGCTGGTCGGGTTCAGAGACGCCGCCGCCTCGTCTCAGTCAGCTGCCGCCTCCTCTGCCTCGGCTGCAGATACCTCCAAAAAGAACGCCGCTACTAGCGAAGCCAACGCGCTGGCCAGCAAGAACGCTGCCGCCAGTAGCGCCTCTGACGCTCAAAAATGGGCATCCAACCCGGAGAACTCCGCCGTAACACCTGGAAAGTTCTCCTCGATGCACCATGCGATCAAGGCAGAGCAGTCAGCGTCCGTCTCATCGGCAAAATCCCAAGCCGCGACCGAATCCGCAGCGCTTGCATCAGCCAAAGCAGCTGACGCGAGTGCCGCCTCCGGCGTGGCCGCTGCGAAAGCCGGCGAGGCTTCAGCTTCCGCAAACATCTCTCAGACAAAGGCTGAAGAGGCTGCATCCAGCGCGAGCGTGGCTGTTGAGATGTCAAAGTCGGCAAAAGCCAGCTCTGACGCTGCATCTGCAAGTGCAGCCTCCGCCAAGACCAGCGAGACTACTGCAACCACGAGAGCGAATGCGGCATCCCAAAGCGCCACTACCGCCCAGAAGTGGGCAGCTAACCCAGTAGACACCGCTGTCTCTCCTGGGCAATTCTCCGCGTTGCACCACGCGACAAAGGCCGATGCCTCCGCTTCTGCGGCAGCTGCAAGCGCGGCGACCGCTACACAGAAAGCCGACGAGGCAGGCAACAGCGCCACCGTCGCTTCTGACAAGGCCACCCTGGCCACAACGAAAGCTACCGAGGCCGCTGCAAGCGCCAAGTCTGCACTGGACAACAAGAATGCAGCAGGGACCTCTGCTTCATCAGCGAGCGCCTCCGCCACAACGGCTACCCAAAAGGCTGGTGAGGCTGGCCAATCGGCGTCTGCCGCCGCCAAGTCGGCTTCTGATTCGGCTGCCTCCGCTGCTGCCTCAAAGACACAGGCCGATGCCGCTGCTGCTTCAGCAAAAATCGCCCAAGATGCGGCTGCGGTTGCAACCGGTGGGCTTGTTGAAGCTGGCGAAGTCAGCATGGCGTCCGGCGACTACCCTCCCCCGCTCAAGAGCAAATCCGGCTCCAACATCGCTTGCTTCTGGAAGGTAACGACCGCTGGCGTTTCTAAAGTCGGCGGTATCGACTATGAGGTTGGCGACACGCTCGTTTATTCCAGCTCGACGGATAGCTACTACAAGATCGACAACACCGACGCTGTCGTCAGCGTGAACAACAAGAAAGGCGCAGTTGTGCTCACTGCTGCTGATGTTGGGGCGCTTGCCGCGACTGCTGCCGCTGTTGCAGCTGCAAAGCTCTCCACCGGTCGGTCTATCTCGATCTCAGGCCACGGGTCCGGCTCCGTCACATTCGACGGCTCCGCCAACGTGGCCATCCCGTTGGTTGTGAAGGACGACAGCCACAAGCACACCTTCTCCAATCTCAAGGATCTGCCTTCGACCCTGGCCGGCTACGGCATCATTGATGCAGCCCCGCTGACCCACACTCACGCCGACTTGTTCTCAAGCTCCGGCGGCTCCATTACCGGTCAGACGCTCATTAACATCGCGAACGGGCCAACCATCGGCGGCGCAACGTTCGGCAACGGTTGGCTTCGGATCGGCAGCGCCAATGGAGGGATCGCTTTTGATCCGAACGAGATTGCCGCTGTAGGAAACGACCTTTCGTTCGGGACACTCTCCAACCACATCGTCAGCTTGGTGGTGAACAAAAATCGCATTGGCGAGATGAGAGCAGATGGCCTCTATTCCATGGGCTCCAAAGTGCTGACCGCTGCGGCCGGCGTCGCCGTGTCTGCCTCCAAGCTCGAATCTGCCCGCACTCTGTCCCTATCCGGTGACGCAACAGGCTCGATGTCTTTTGACGGCTCAACCAACACATCGATGGCGGTGACATTGTCTAACAGCGGCGTCGCTGCAGGCACCTACACCAAAGTCACTGTGGACGCCAAAGGCCGTGTGACCGCCGCATCCGGCCAGACAGCTGCGGACATCCCTAACCTGGATTGGGCGAAGATCACCTCTGGCAAGCCAACCAATCTGGCCGGCTATGGGGTTTCCAGTGCAACGCTTCGCGCCATCGAGAGCTTGGCCATGGCGGCCGACAGCGTCCCCTATTTCACTGCAGCGAATGCGGCTGCTTCGATGAAAGTGACGGCAGCTGCTAGAGCCCTCCTTGATGACGCGGACGTAGCTGCAATGCGGGCGACCCTGGGTGTCCCAGATACGAGCGCCGTTTCTGCATCGCAGGATGGCCTCATGTCCGCCGCTGACAAAGTGAAGCTCGACTCCATCTCGGCGGGCGCCAACAAGTACGAGCACCCAACCGGCGACGGCAATCTCCATGTCCCGGCGACCGGCACCTCAAACGCAGGTAAGGTTCTGAAAGCTGGCGCAACTGCAGGGGCGATCATGTGGGCGTCTTTGGCCGCTGCCGACGTTGGGCTGGATAACCTGAACAACTGGGAGGCGTCAGCCTCGATTACGGACCCTTCCGATCAGAAGTACGCCACAGCCGGAGCTGTAAAGCGGGCCGCCGACATTGCCAATGCGGCGCTGGCCAGGTCTGGCGGTAATCTCACTGGCAACGTCACCTTCACCAACGACTCGGTGATCCAGTGGAGCCGCAACACCGACTTCGCGGCCATTGGTTTCAAAAATGACGCTGATTCCGACACCGACTCGTTCATGTGGTTTAAGACCGGTGATAACGGCAATGAGTATTTCAAGTGGCAGGTTGTCAGTGGCTCAACAGTCACCGACGTCATGACCTTGAAGGCCGACAACCTCCGGGTGAAGGGGTTCCAGGTTTTCCACCAAGGATTTAAACCGACCAAGGCAGATCTGGGCTTGGAGTTGCTGAACAACTGGGCCGCGACATCCTCTATCACTGATGGTAGCGAGACCAAGTATGCTTCCGCCGCAGCAGTGAAACAGGCCGCGACCCTGCTGAAAGGCACAAGGAAAGAGTTTACTGTTGGTGGCGACCCCAATACCTACTACATGGTTGTCGTTGCGCCGATGACCTCGGACTTCGGTGACATGCGGGTGATGCTCAGCCGAGCTTATAACTGGCCCGCCCCAAACACCTGGAACACTGCGACCCATAAAGGCGGCTTGACGCTCTCGATCCGGTGGAGCGGCGACGGCGCTTGGGGCGGCAACTCCAAGAACTGGGTCGTGGATCACTTCTCCGAGACCTACTCAACCATGGTCGCCCGGGTCTCCCTCCTCAAGAACGGAATGGCCTTCTGGCTCAGAGGCGGTGGAGCGAAGTATTGTCTCCAGAGTGACTATGGCGTCGATACGACCTTTTCCGTGATTGAGGGCGACTACACAGACGCGGATAAAGCTGTCTACTCCCCGATGACGACTATCGACCGAGGCGAGCTTAATAGACGCTACAGCCTTCGTGATGGCCAAGTTTTCGACCTAGATGCTCGCGTCTACAGTCCATCAAACAAGCCCACTGCCTACGAAATCGGCGCTCTGGCTCTGGACGACCCCTACAAGAGTGCCGCTGATGTCGCCACTACTGGGAACCTTGCTGCCACATATGCCAACGGCTCAGCAGGGGTTGGCGCAACACTAACAGCTACCGCAAACGGGGCGCTGTCTATCGATGGCGTTGCCTGCCAGGCCGGTTATCGGGTCTTGGTGAAGAACCAAACCAGCTCTGCTCAGAACGGCATTTATGCGGTAACGAATCCTGGGTCAGCCACAACGCCATGGGTATTGACCCGTGTCGCCGATGCGGACACTACCTCCCGATTGGCCGGCGCCGTGGTGACGGTAGATCAGGGGACCGCCAACGGCTCGCTGCTCTTTACCAATGACTGGAAGAAAACCAGCACTGTCGGGACGAATGGCATGAACTGGCGGGTCGTGGTGGATAGCGGGAACATCTCGTCCTATCACCACGGATCGGGTGTACCGGCCGGCACATATCGGTCTGTCACTGTTAACAGCCAAGGGCATGTGACCGGCGGTTCCAACCCTACGACTCTTGCAGGCTATGGCATCACCGATGCGGCGCCAAGCGGTCACGTCGGATCAGGAGGTGACGCTCATGCGAATGCTACCGGAACCGCCGATGGCTTTATGAGTGCCGCTGACAAGAAGAAGCTGGACGGTATCGCGGCTGGGGCAAACAGCTATTCGCACCCGGGTGGCGATGGGAATTTGCATGTGCCCGCCACAGGCACCGGCAATAACGGCAAGTTCCTGATGGCCGGGGCCACTGCCGGTTCTCTCCAGTGGAAGGACATCGGCCCTGCTGACGTCGGCGCGTTGCCGATCGGCGGCGGCACCATCACTGGGGCATTGACGGTCAATGGGGAACTTCGCTCGTTGTCTGCCAACTCCATGAGAATCGTGCAGGGCAACTACGGGACGTTCTGGCGAAATGACGGGTCCAACTTGTACCTGATGTTTACCAACGCCAGCGATCAATACGGCAGCTACAACGGCCTTCGTCCGATGTACGCGAACCTCGCCACTGGCAACGTGAACTTCGGGCACAACGTCGATATTAACGGTCAGGCGTACATCAACACCGGCAGCACCTCCTGGATCGATATGCGGTCGTCCAACGCGATTCAAGGGCGCTCAGCCGTCTCTAACGCTGCCGCTTCCGCAATTGTCCGTCAGGAGCATGCTGACCGTCACTTTATCCTTGGCGGCCTCGGTAATTCGCAGTTCGGCATCTACATGATCAACAAGAGCCGGACCGCGAACGGCACAGATGCAGCGGCTTACCTCAGCGCTGACGGCACCTGGTACTGCAACGGCAACGCCTCGGTGAACGATGTCCAGATCCGTTCTGACATCCGGCTCAAGTCCGACTTCAAGGAGATCGCCGACCCTTGGGACTTCTGGAAGCTGCTGCGCATCTCCGAATACACCAAGGCGGGCGCCCGCGAGCTTGGTTTTGTGGCACAGGACTTTGTCGAGAGGTTCTCGGCGGTAGTAACCGAGTCGCCAGATGACAAGCACCTGAGTCTTCGCCCGATGGGTGTGCTGGCGCTGGCCGGCAAGGTGATTCAGGAAATGCAGAAGCGCATCGAGCAACTGGAGGCCGCAAATGCCGGTACCAAATAAGCCGTTCTGGCTCTCTCAGGCAAACACGGAGTTTGGAGGCAATGGATGGGCCTCCAACATCTTGTCCAAGGCCGGCTTAGCTCTCCCCCGCATGGCGGGGGATCTCGCTGGCATGAGTGCTTTCGCCATCTTGAATGACCCTGGCTCGCCCTACGGAAACCCAGGGGACGGGGTGCTCCAATTCTGGAGGTCTGGGAATGACATCTGGAGCGGAGGGACGAACATCTCCGACGTTCAACTAACCAAAGGCATGTGCCAGATCAGGATCCGACACACGGGAGGGGACGGCTCGGTCTATTTCTCAGGCGCCAGCAACAACGTCGCCTTTACCCCGGACGGGACCAGGAGAGGTGTGGCCTGCAGCTCCCCTGGCTTCCCAGGATACGAAACCATCACGGCAGCCATTGACTTCATTCTGAACGGAGCGGTCGTGAAGACCGTAAACGTCAGCTGTGAAGGCTCTACATTCCGATAGGAGAAACTATGAGTAATGCAGTAACCAGATACTTTTTCCGTGTGGCCATCTCTATCGACCAGCTGGGTAACACCCTGCTCGGCGGTCGTCCTGACGAGACTATCTCCGGCAATGTTGGGTACAACGCTCTGCAGGGTAAGCGGTGGGCGCTGAGGCTGGAGAAGATCATCAACTTCATCATGATGAGCCCGACCCACTGCAGGGACAGCATTGAGTATGACGAGCGGAAAAAGCCACTCCGTAACTCCTGGTAAAAGGGGCCTTCGGGCCTCTTGTTGTTCAGTGGATACTGAAAAAGAGGGCGGTTATAATCCTGAAAATTTCACATTATAGGATAAGGATATGCCCAACTGGCTTAACGACGTCAACAAGGTGGTGACCGGATTGCTGACAACCTCAATTGTCGCTCTGGCCAGCTTTGTCTTTGATGCAAACACCCGTATCGCAGTCCTCGAGTCACACGCCGCTTCTCAGAACGCTGTTGCAAACGAGAACCGCGAAAACTTCCGCAAGCTGAACGAGTCCATTGCTCGCCTCAACACCGTTTTGACGGTGCTCAATGACCGGCTGGCCAGAGATGGCAAATCGGTCGCAATGCCAAGCTCGGTGGTTTCCGAGTAAGGCTCCGGCCCTGAGCGATCAGGTGTACCGGTCAGGGCCTTTCCTTCCGAAGCAAAATTCAAATTCCGCGGTGTTCCTATAATCACTTTTGATCGCTTCTTCTAATATAAGTAAACTCAAAAACAAGTAATTATTTATTGAAAAGCGAGCCTAAAGTTATGATGCTGGATGATTTCGTCGGTTCCTCGCTGTCCGATCTTGAATATGAGCTCATCGCCCTGGAGAGGATCAGCCTCTCGCTCTTAAAAGAGGAGTGCGAGCTCTACAAGACGGCATGGTTTGACTACCGAGGTATGCACCCTACCAAGCGCACATATCTGTTCGCGCATTACTACGAAGAGGCCTTTCGTCACATGATTCGGCTTCATGTCGATTATGAGCAGGTAGAGGGTCCCTCCCCGAGATCTTATCTGCCAAGAAAAGACCCTCTCGGCAAGCCAAGCAGTGTCATTGCCAAAGAAGCGAAGACCGGCAAGTCATCCCCATTCAGAAACACGACCTGTATCTGGAAGGCGCGTCAGAAGGCTGACCTGCTCGGTATTCCCTACGATGTGTTCTGCATGTCAGGGATGAAAGCAGCGATAGGGCGAATCTGGCAGCGTATACCAACGCCAGGGCAGCTCT
This sequence comes from Aeromonas sp. Y318-3, assembly GCF_027706185.1. Lineage (NCBI taxonomy): Bacteria > Pseudomonadati > Pseudomonadota > Gammaproteobacteria > Aeromonadales > Aeromonadaceae > Aeromonas > Aeromonas sp. Y318-3. Next base: position 50,837 of record NZ_JAPDCN010000015.1, on the reverse strand, counting down.
ATAGTGTCAACATACTTGAGCAGATCATCGATCGCTGGGAAGCGCTTCTGAGCGAGCGTATTTATGCTGCCGAGTCTGACTTCTACACCCTCCCGAAGTGGCAAGGCCATCCTTCTCAGCTGGAGCACTCGGCATGGCTCTGTCGATTGATTGCGTCAAGAGCCCGGCCGGAGTTCTCGCTGATGGAGTACGGCTTCAAGCGCCACATGATCCACCCGCAAGATATGCGAGTGCATTTCTCTCCGGAGGTGATTTCTGCTGCTCGCTCAATAAGTAAGAGCTTACTGTAGATGGCTTTTGAGCGTCTGTGTATGATTGCTCGGTCAACTGTCTTGGAGGCATTATGAAGAAGCATTTCACCGTCAAATTCACTGATGCTTATGGCATCCCTCACCCTGCAGCTGTGTTTGAGCTCAGCTATGCGCAAAAGACCGTCAACCGCGTTGAGCTGTTCGGTGCTGAACAGCCTCAAGAGATGTCCGTCTCCGTCATCTACCAGTTCAAATACTGGCACGATCGCGAAGCGTTGGAAGCCGGCAAGCCTCCTCTTCTGCTGTCCAACAACGAAGGCGCAACTATGTTCTCTCGGGTCAAACATGGTGAGGCAGAAGTGACCGACCTTGAGAGCTTCTGCATTGAGCACCTCTTCAGCGAGGTTATGCCGGCCATCGATCCCGGCTTTGAGGCTGTCAAAAAAGCCTGATCTTAGTCTGGGGCTGGTAGTAGTGCTGGCCCCATTATTAAGTAAATGTTTACTGTAGAAAGTCCGTTAGATAGCAAGTAAGATGCTTACATTAGCGAATTGCTGAACAACATGGAGTAGCAAATGCACGAACAACACAACCAATCCCATCGTCGTTTCTCTTCCGACGCCGGTCGCCCGTCTCTTCGCCCTCGCCCGCGCCCCGAGACCCAAAACAAGAAGCCTGCCCGCCGTCAGTTGGACGCTCACGAGCATGTGCTGCTTAACAGCAAACGTAATGCGTCCTCTGTGGCTGTGACCCTGATGTCAGGAAAAGAGGTAGAGGGGGTCGTCATCGACTTCGACCGCTACTCCTTCTCGATCAAGCAGAGCGATGGCGTAGACCTGCACCTCTTCAAGCATGCCGTCGCGATGTTTAGCCCTGTCGCAAACCGCGCTTGAGGTGAGCCATGACAGTCGTTGCTGAAATGGAAGTTGAGACTCCGGAAATCAAGTTCGTTGATTTTGACGAGTCGTTTCAGGAAAGACTGGTCGCCTTGCAGGTAAGGGATGAGACCTTCGCCAGAAGAACCGAGGGTCTTATCAAGCCTGAATACTTTGAGAGCCGCGCAGATGCGGCTCTCGTCAGTTTGGCGATCAGCTATTACGACCGCTACAAGAGGCCGCCAAAAGATGTGGCCAACGTAGTTGCCCTGCTGAAAGACGCCATTCGCAGAGGCGTTATTCGCTCGGACATGGTCGAGGAGATTAAAGACAAGATCCGGGTCATCTTCGATGCCGGCATGGATATCGTTTCCTGCCGTGATTTCGCTGTTGATCAGGTCGGCGAGTTTGCCCGTCACCAGGCCATTACTTCCGCGATGCTTGTCGCTTTTGACCAGCTGGAGAAGCACAACACCGTCAAGGTACAGGAGATCTTGGAGAAGGCCTTCAAGGTGGGCCCGCGCCCGAACTCCACCCCATACAGCTATTGGAAAGAGGCTGAAACCAGAACAGAGGTTCGCCGCGCAATGAAGATGGGAGAGATCAAGCCGCGAGGCATCAGCACCGGTATCCCTGGCATCGACAAGCTGCTCTTTCACAAAGGCTTCGGCATCAAAGAGCTTACGGTCTTCATGGCCGGCGCCAAGAAGGGTAAGTCGTTCACGATCTGGGACTTTGCAAAGCTGATTTCGCTGCAGGGTTACAACGTGCTTGGCATCACCCTCGAGGTGAGCACAGAGGTGCTTTCCACTCGTCTCGACGCATCCGTATCAGACACCCCGATTGACGAGATTGAGGGGTCCATCTTTGCCGTGATGGAGGCTATTCGCGCCACTCGAGACCGCAAGTTACCAGGCGAACTCATTCTTCACGAATACCCGTCCGGCTCATTCAGGCCGATGGACTTGCAGGACCTGATCGACAGGTACAAAGCCGACGGCATCAAGTTCGACGCCATCGTCATCGACTACCTGGACATCATGGCTCCTAACCGCTGGGTGCAAAGCGAGACGGAGAACAGTCGGACCATATGGGTTGATTGTCGAGGCATCGCGCAGACGGAGGAGGTCGCCATGATTTCCGCTACCCAGACCAACCGTGAAGGTCATAAATCGGTGACGGCCAAGGCCGAGCATGCCGCAGAGGACTTCAACAAGATTCGGACCGCTGACTTGGTTATCTCTATCAACGCGACAGAGGAGGAGATGGCCAAGGGCGAGGCTCGAATGTTCTTTGCCGCGTCTCGTAACCAGAAGGGTGAGTTTGCGATCCGGATTAAGCGCGATCTGTCACGGGGTCACGCAATCAAAGAAGTTATTGGCTTCGAGTAAGGAGGTGGGTATGCCCACAAATAAAGACCGCGCCGCCTGGGCTGAGACCGCCCTAGAGGCTTTCATGAGTCAGGTTTATATCGGCCCGGAGAAGAGCCTTGCTCGTCTCCACCCGGGCGATCATCGAGACATGATTGGGGATTTGATTACCGACCTGCTCCATTACGCGACCGAGCAAGGCTTCGACCCGCAAGAAATCCTGGCCGGAGCCCAATCTCTCTACGAGCAGGAGCGCTTGGAAGATGAATAACCAGCACAAGATGATCCGTGGGTACCGCGATTTGACCCAGTTCGAGGTTGACCTGATGAACGAGATCAAGGCGATGGAGGTTCAGGTCATCCGGCTTCATCGCAAGGTCTTGGCCCACATAGAGACTCAAGACCATCTCGAAGCCGCTGCAGCAGCAGCGAGAAAGAATGCCCTTGGAGGCGCGTTCCATATCGCTCCTGAGCCCTCTGGTGACGTTATTGCGCGTCATCGGGTAGCAGAGCCTCGTCGATGGGCTGCAATCGCGAAAACCGACCTGGAGACAGCCTTTATGGCTATGACCAGAGCGGTAGCGCAGCCGGTCCATCCCGAGCTTTTAGAGGGTTAGCTAGTGATGCTGGGTGACACTTTCAAGATCGTCAGCCAGCTGCTCTTAGTCCTGGCAGGGTTCGCCCTGCTAGGTCTATGGAAGATGATCGAGCTGATCATCTGGCTGATAGACATTGTTTGACGGGGTACTCCCCTAGTTTGCTGAACTGACACGCCATGAGACACAAGCCAGATACCGACCTGTCTGAAATTCTGGAGCATATCGACCCAGAGCTGTTCCTTGATTACGAAGGTGTCCGCTTCAAGAGGACGTTTGGTTCGTCTGGGCAGCAGTTGAACATCAAGACCTGCCCAAGATGCGGGGGAAATGGATGGAAAGTCTATCTCAACGCCTCGAGCGGTCTTGGCAACTGCTTCCACGGTGATTGCGCCGGAGAGCCGGGGTTCAACCTATTCTCTTTCTCTCGCCATCTCTGGGGCACTGATTCGTCAGAGACTATCCGCAGGCTCAAGGATTATGCCCGTGATCAGGGGTGGGTAGCTAAGCGCTCGACCTCTGCCGAGGTTGAAGAGGTGACCGACTTTGACATGCCGGAGAGCATCGAGCTCCCGCACGGCGGCCGCAATCTTCGATATCTTGAGCAGCGCGGTATAGACCGCGATCTCGCCCGATACTTTCACCTCCGATTCTGTCACAAAGGGCAGTACATCTACATCGACGGCGAAGGCCGCAGGATGTGGCAGAACTACGATAACAGGGTCTTGATACCCATTTACGACCTTGATGGTGTGCTTGTGACCTTCCAGGGTCGCCACATCAGTAACGACGCCCCTCGCAAGTACCTCTTCCCGCCCGGACTCCCGGGTTCTGGCCGCTTTCTTTATAACGGCCACAACGTCATTGGCTGCGAAGAGATTGTCATTTGCGAAGGTGCTTTTGACGTCATGGCCACCAAGATCGCGATGGATTCAAAAGTCCATCTCCGCTCCGTCGGTCAGATTGGCACCTTCGGCAAGCACCTCAGCCATGGCGATCATAACGGGCAAGATCAGCTCGGCGCGTTGATCCGGTTAAAGCAGCATGGCTTGAAGTCAGTCGTCTTTATGTGGGACGGCGAGGTGGATGCAATCAAGGCCGCCATCGAGTCGGCCAAGCTTGTTCGCTCAGTCGGGTTGTCCGCCAAGGTTGCTCTCTTGCCCGAGGGTAAAGATCCGAACGAGGTGCCGCCCTCTGTCGTTGTTGATGCTTATGAAAGGGCAATGCCCTGCTCGGACGTGCGACTGCTCCGCGAGTTAATGCGCAGAGCTCGGCTAAGAGAGTCAAAGCCCGAGTGAGAGTATTTATCATGCTGATGTTGAATTTAGAGCTGAACGGAGAACGCTGTGAACCGCCTGCTGAAGGTCTATTACCTACCGAACTATGACGAAACCAGTCACAACATCGCCCTAGTGGTGGGGGCCGACTGCGATGGCCATCAGCGCTGGCTCTGTATGTCAGCGAATGAGTCAACCTCGATCTCTGGTCGGGAGCCCGACTATCTGTTCGCCAAAGAGGTTGTTGGCAGCCAAGAGGAGGCCGAAGCATGGCTTGAGCACTGGCGAAACCGGATTGCCGATATTTCTCGCCTCTACGTCCTGCAGTGTGAAACCACCTTCTCAGTGGTGAAGGATGCGCAGGATTGGTTGGCATCAAGGACCAAGTTCTTCGGCTCTGTCGGCCTGTCCAAGCATATCGCCATGTTTTGCGTTTCCGCCTGTGCTGGCGATGCCCCTATTTCTGAGCTTGCAGAGGAGGTTGTCGCTCGATCCTTCTTTCAAGAGGGGCGGCTCGAGCGTCCCTTAGCTAGGGTTGCCCCCGCCGTGCCGGTGACTCAAGAGGTTAATGACAGTCTTGCCGAGATGCTGGCCATGATCGAGCGGGAGGAGGATGAGGAAGAGCTTGAGCGAATTGTGGATGAAGAGTGTCGCCGCCTGGCTAATCCAGGATGGGGAATGTTTGAGTAAGGGGGTGTGTTGTGAAGAAAACGGTCCATGTGGTCGGCTCCATTCTGCGTGATGCCGACAACGAGCGGAAAAGAAACTATGTGAACCTGATTTTGACGCTAAAGGCCGATGGTGAGCCGGTTCGTCATTATCACCTGATCAACTACGCGGCCAATGCCAATAGCGTCAAGCACCTGTTGAAAATCAGCAGTTCGGAAAGCCGCGAAGAGATGGAGAAGCTCTACTCCGAAAAGAACGAGTCCAAGCTGGCCAGAAACCGGATCACCTATCAGACCATCGACAAGGAGTTCGACCTGGATAGCGACAAGGAATTTGTGGACACCCTGTCCGGAGCCGAAATGAAGGTCTCGATCGCCAAAGCCAAGTCATTCGCAGGAGGACTTCGCTCTCGTGTGGATGAGGTACTGGCCGAACGAGAGGCTCGCAAGTTTGACGAGCGAAAAGAGGACGAGCTCTTTGGCCACCGAGAGGCCGGAGCTGATGAGGAGTCTGCTCGCATATCTGACGACGAACTTCTCGCCAAAGAGGCCTCAACCACATTCGGGAAGGCCACGTCAGAGACGAACAAAAACTGGGGCATGTTTTAAAGCCCGTCACGTCAGTAAATACTAACTGAGGCAATCATGAAACCTGTAACTGTTGAGGTGCTGCCTGTCGATGCCAGTCGTTCCGGCCGTAACACCGTTTATCACCACTGCGATCAGATTGAGCGCAGAACGTCCTATGCCGTCTGCCTCTTCACCATTGACGCGCATGAGAAAGGGAAGCTTCGTCCCGATTCGGAGTGCTATCAGCATATCCAGCGTGGCGAGTGCAGAGCCGTAGGCTTCCGTCAGCAAGAGATCGAAGCGGGCCGAGCTCTCTTCTACCAAGAGCGTCAGATCTCCGTCGTCAAGGTCGAGGACGCGCCCCGGGTTGAGATCACAGGCCCGACAAAGCCGGAGTCCGAGAGCTACATGCGCGGCTGGAACGCCGCAGGTCGTCTTCTCTCCGGAGGCACCGGCAAACCCTCTCTCCGCTCTGCGCCTAAACCAGCTCCCAAACCTGCCCCGGTGAGCGCGTCAGAGCGCCTGTTTGGCGTGAAGGAAAGCACCCTGGCGGAAGCCGTCTCTGACGCCGCAGTCGAGGCTGTGATCGGCAAGAAAGAGCCGACTCCTCTTGTTCAGTACGTGGCGAAGCTTATCCGCGGCAGAGATCGCGATCTCTGGCGGCAGGAGATGAGCAAGATCATCAGCAAATTTCGTCTCGACAAAGACGCTCAGACCCGTCTTGTGACCGCCGCAAAGACCCTCGCAGCAACAGCGCATCCCCTAGACAAAGCATCAATTCCCAACATGGAGCCAGCATGAAACACATCTATGAGTCATTCGAGCGTATCGCGGCCGTCAGCGGCAATGCCAAAAACGACCTGCTGACGGAGGAGCTTAAAAACGCCGACGTTCTTTGGGCGATGAAGCGAGCCCTGGATCCGATGCTGACATACGGCATCGGCAAGAAAACAATCAAGGCCGCCATCAAAAAGCTGTCTGGCTTTGGTGACAAGCACATGTCCGTCCAAGAGGCTGAGCTGATCCTCGCCCAGTTGCAGGACAGAACCTTGAAGGGCGGTGCAGCCAAGGCCGAGTTGGCCAGACTCTACTCAACCTATTCAGAGGAGTCATGGCATGTTCTTACCAGGATCATCACAAAAGATGTCCGAGCCGGCATGTCAGGGAAATCGGTAAACCGAGCCCTTGGCAGAGAAGAGATCATCATTTTTGAGGTCAATCTTGCCCACCCCTATGCTGCCAAGCGGGTCAAGAAGTGGCCGGTCAAGATCGAGATCAAACACGATGGCGTTCGGACAATTTGTATCGCTGATCTCTCGGCCAAGACAGCCGTGTTCCTTTCCCGAACCGGCAAGGAGTTCCACGCATTTCGATCCCTGTCGTCGGATGTAATCACCTTCCTGACAGCCGGCCTGAATGTCTCCAGCGGCCTTGTTGTGCTTGATGGGGAGGTCATCACCGGAGACTTCCTGAAAACTGTCAGTGAGGTCAGACGCAAGACTTTCGACGCCAAAGATGCCGAGTACCACGTATTCGAATTTATGACCGAGCGCGAGTTCGTGAAAGGGTGCTCGCTACCTGAAGAGCGCCGTCGAGGTCGGCTTGAGCTGCTGTTCCGTCGTGCTGCCGAAACGCTGGGTGAAGCTGAGATGGACAACCTGGCTGTTAAGCTGATCGAGCAGGAGATCGCCAGCAATGACGAAGAGGTTCGCGCCAAATTCAGAGAGAAATTCTCTATGGGGTTTGAAGGGATCATTGTTAAGCAAACCCACACCTTCTACGAGCGGAGCCGGAACAATGGATACCTCAAACTCAAGGACGAGGTTGAGACTGCGGGCGAGGTCGATCTTAAGGTCATCGGGGTCTACGAAGGTGAGGGCAAATACGAGGGAATGGCCGGCGGCATTATTGTCGATTTTAACGGTGTGGAGGTCCGCATCGGTGGTGGTTTTACCGATAAGCAGAGGGCTGAAATCTGGGCTGACTATACTGGCCGAGTCGTCACCTATACCAGTGTGTCATGGGAGGAAGAACTGGATGAAATGATCACTGTGACCCACACGGTAAAACCCTCCGGGCAAAGCATAATTGGGCGCCTTGTTGAGGTTAAATATCATGAAATAACCAACTACGGCTCCATGCGCCACGGCCGATTCCACAGGTTCAGAGACATCTTGGAAAAAGGAAAATTGGTTTGATAGTTTCCAAGGAAAAAAGATTGCTTCCTTGGTAGTTGCGTAGCGATAAAGGAAGGCACTATTTTCGGTGCCTTCCTTTTTTCATTCATTTGGTTCATTCTATGCGTGTTCATCGCTGGAATTTGCCTAATGATTACGCTTGAAAATCTCTGCGGGAAGCGGAACTTCCCAGAGGAGCTGCATCAGTTCGCCATATGGGATATGGACGCTGACAACGTTGCTCCAATCCATCTCAGTGGGTTCTTTTACAGAGCCAAGTTTTTGGTTTCTCGCGAAGCCGCCAAGGCCGCCGCTGAGGCCATCGCCCGTGACATCTCCAACGCCAATCATCAAGGATTCGTCCACAACGACCGGTTCGAAAACTACCGGATCGCCTCTACGCCAATGCTGTTGGGCGATCTCAGACAGGGGCTTCAAAAGCTGGAGCTCGCTGACCGCCGCTGTGTCTTCTTTTCCCTCATCATGGGGTGGAGCCTTGAGCGCGTGTCCGAGCTTACCTGGCCAGAGGTGAAATCTATCTCCAGTATCATCAGCGATGCCGCGTGGGACGTTCTTGAGAGCCTGCCGCGTCATCTCCGATCAGATCTTGTCTTTTGGCGCGACACCGGTAACGGCGTTGCTCAACTGGCCGACATTCGTTTTAGGGTCGAAATGGCCTTTGGGTGCGACTACGACAAGCTGAGAAGCAAGTTCGCCAGCATGGTCTTTATAGACCCAGAGCTGGCGGCCCAAGAGGTTAGACAGCACTTTGGAGTTCAAGAGATATGAGAAAAGGGAAGATAGTGACGCTGGCCACGCAGAAGGGCGGAACCGGCAAATCTACGATAGCGCTAAACATCGGCCACGCGCTCCATTGCAAGGGCGTTCGCGTCGCCATCGTTGATTCTGACGAGCAAGCCTCTGCGGTCAGTTTCTACGGCCAGAGAAGAATTACTGCCAACGAGTCAGAGCTGGTTGACTTCGATATGGGGTTCCCGGAGGTAGCGAAAATCTCCTCTAACGCTCCGTACCGGAAGCAGCTCGAGCGTATTACCGAGTTTTACGATGTGGTCATCGTGGATACCAAGGGTGAGTTTGACCAGTTCCAGCACGACCTTCTTCGGATGTCAGACTACGTTATTTCGCCTGTTCAGGCTTCCGAGTTTGACCTGGAGCCGACCAAGCTGGTTCGCGATGCGGTGTCTCACGAGAACACCCAGAGAGAGGCTGACGAGCAGCTGGGGCTTTCCTACGTGTTGAGTAAGGTAAACCCCTCTGCCAACTCCACGAAGCATGTGGCTCGACTCATTGGGGACATGGGGTGTCACCTTATGTCGCGTAGCATTCGAACTGCGGACGTCATATCTGCCGTCTCCGCGCTGGGGTTCACCATCCTGGATGCTGCCAAGAATACCTCGATGATTAATCAGGTGATAAACAAGCGACGCCATCCCAGTGAGAGAGCGTCCTTCGACAAAGACCAAGTTTTAGATATTGCTGAAAGCGTGAACCAGATCGCTGATGAACTGATGGAGAGATTGAAATGAACAACGAAGGCCGCACCCTTGATGACCTTTTGAAGAACGATGAGGTTGAGGTCGAACTCAACGCACCGCAGGTCAGCTCTGAAAAAATGGTGTCCTTAAATGCTCAAATCCCAGAGTCGATAATGCGCGATCTGCGAATGATCTCTGCCTACACCGACACCAACATCAAGGATTTGATCGCGAAGGAAATTGGCAGATTCACAAAGCGAGCTAAAAAGAAAATGCTTGAGCAGATGGCAAATAATTAGAGATTTAGCTCTAGTTTCGACTGATAAAAATTACCTCAACAATCAAATGAGTCTTTAACTGATCCGATCTTGATTCAGTCAATCTTTACTGTATTCTCTTAATAGATTGTTGATTTTATTTTGCCACTGATGGTTTTCGCTGGAGTCTAAAAATGCACGATGTTCAAGCACAAGGGGGCCGAATCCCTGCTGATATTCCTTCCGTTCGAGAGTTGATTGAATTAGGTGTGGACCGCAATAATCCTGGCAAGAGTCAGTCAGAGCTGGCTCGGGAAATCGGATTTGCTGCCAATCAAACCTCAATGTTGTCCATGATCAAAAAAGGCACCTCAAGATTAAAACTTGGCCGTGTCGCCAGAACTGCAAAAGCACTAAAACTTGACCCGGTGATCCTGCTGGCTTCTGTTTTGAAGGAGCGCACCGAAGATGAGCCGGAGGCTTGGGAACTGATTCACAAAGTCATCAACGGGACTCACGATGAATCTGAGGAAAAGATCCTGCAGGTTTTTCGAGCGGTGGAGCAAGAGCGAGGCGAGCGTGTTGTTATGACGCCGGAGAAGGAAGCTCGGTTGATGGAGTTCGTCCGCACCCAACTTTTCGTAGATTAATCGCGGAATGTCGCTTTTAGCCCCTCACAGTGTTCGCTATCATTCAGTGAAAGCTGAACACTTTGAGGGGTTAAACATTAATGACTGCTTACACTGGACTGTTGACGCCTGTCTCGGTCATCCGAAATTCGATCTCCGCTATCACGCAAATTCTCGCTGGCCGCAATATCGCGGTTTATCAGCGTGGGCTTGTAGCCTGTGTTTCCTATAGCGAAGCAACCGGCGAGCCCGTATCTGTCACCCTCCCCTATCTTCCTGATGACGCCAGTGACGATCTGATCTTGGCGGTACAGGGCTTCCTCGATCACGAGGTTGGCCATCTTCTGTTTACCGACAACAAGGCTGTGCTTGAGATTGGCCATGACGCCGACTGGCTTCACATGCAGAACGTCCTGGAGGACCCGTTCGTTGAGAAGAATATGCAGAAGGCCTTCCCAGGGTCGAAAGCCACTATCACTCGGCTCCATACCTTCTTTATCGACCGTATTGTCAACGCAAACTACCAAAAGCTGCTCGACAGAGGATCCGTAAACCCTCTCGAATACTTTGGCGTTCTGCTGCCGTGTATCTCCCGTGCCTGGCACCAGTTCGTCACCTTCGACGAGTACATGAAGGACAAGTGGCACCATGTAGAGCCAATCATCAAGAAGCTGCCGGCCGACATATCTGAGAGGGTTTGCGCTGCCAATAGCACCAGCGACAACATCGCCCTCGCTCGCTTCCTCATCGATGCCATCATGCGGGTGCCGGATGATGACGAGCATGATGACACCGGTATGGCCGACAGTGAGTCGTCCGAGCCGGGCTCCGAGCCATCTGGCAAGTCCAGCCCAGGAAGGGGTAAATCGCCCAAGCGCGATGTTCTGATCGACGAGGAGGGTGATTACGAAGAGCCGGAACATGAGCCCTCCACTGACGGCATGGATGAGACAGCAGAAGAGGCGCCAGGCGACGAAGATAGCTCTCCTTCATCTGAACCTGCCCCTGCCGGTTTCTCAGAAGACGACGCGGGCGAAACTGATGATTCTGGCGATGATGAAACCGAGGCTGACTTGGAAGAAGACGCCACTGTAGAGACCGACGAGGACGACTCGGAAGAAGGGGCCACTTTTGGCTCTGACGAGTTCGACGACGAGGTTGATGAAACTGCAGAAGGCGACGGCCCGGACGAAGATCTCGATTTGGATGCCAAGATGTCCTCAGCTGGCCGAGAATCTGACGATGTGGATGAGGTTTCTCTCTCCGGTAAGGGCGGCCCTAAAAAGGCAAAGGGCGAAGAGCCCGAAGCGGAGCCTGAGTCGGAAGAGGACAAGGAACCGGTCTGGACTCCGGGCGAGGGCGAGTCTCTCATGGACTACTCGGTAGGCGACATGGAGACGGCGCTCGAGGGGTCAATAGCGTCCATGGCCTCGGATGCCGCCAAGAAGTCTTCCTATGTCATCTACTCAACGGACAACGACACGATTGAGCCGTTCAAGGTTCACTCGATGGCAGCCCTTGCGGCTAAAGCACTGCCCAAGATTGAGGCGTTGACCAAGCATCAGGTCGGCGTCATGCAGAACAGCCTACAGCGAGCGCTGGTGTCGAAGAACAAGTCGCACTGGCGAACGGCTCAAGAGAGCGGGCGGATAAACACAGCGGCGCTCTCGCGCTTGTTTGTGGGGGATACCAGGGTGTTCCGTCGCAAAGTAGAGCACCGAAGTAAAAGCTTCGATGTCTCCCTGCTGATCGACTGCTCCGGCTCGATGGCTCACGGTTCCGGTACTTTGACGCGCTTCCAGACGGCAATGGTGGCCGCCTACGCAATGGCTGACACCCTTCACCGGATCGGCGTGAACTTCGAGATCTTGGGGTTCACTACAAAATCTCACACCTCCGAATGGAGCGAATCCTGTCACAGGGAGATGCACAAGCATGGGGTCAAATTCGGCCGGATAGATTGGCTCTACATGCCGATCTTCAAATCGTTCGAAGAGCGGTGGGGCCCGAAAGCGATGGAGCGAATAGGTGCTGCGTTCTCGACCGACAACTTCCTGCGAGAAAACGTTGATGGCGAGTGCGTCCAGATTGCCGCTCAAAGGCTTATAGCTCAGCGGTCAGAGGGGAAGATGTTGATAGTCCTCTCGGACGGTGTCCCGGCTTGTCACACCTACGATCACTCCTCTTTGTCTCGCCACTTGTCCAAATCGGTCAAGTCAGCCGAGAAGGCCGGCATCAAGGTGATAGGGGTGGGGATCGATACCGACTCGGTGTCGAGATTCTACGACGACCATATCGTCCTGCGGGATGTGACGAAGCTGCCGACAGAACTTGTTGAGCAGGTGCAGAGAGTGCTGCTCCGGTAATCATCGCAATCAGGGCGATTCGGTCGCCTCCGTTGGTCAGTAAATATTGACTGTTTATCGCCCTGAGATTCGCGTTTAGAATGACAGCGTTGTTTAAGCTAACACTTACTGAACAGAGGGAAACATGACTGATCTCACCGCTATTGCCAATCCAGATGAAAAAATCTCCTGCGCTATCTGTCACGCAAAGGTTCACGCGATCCAGCTCCATCTTCGCGACCACCACCCCGACGTGACCGTTGAGCAATACAAGGCGAACTACCCAGATGCGCCTCTGTTGAGCGAGGCAGCTATCGCTCGCATCAACGCCCGCAACAAGACAAAAGAGGAGCTGACGGCTTCAGCGGAGCTCAGCGCGGCCAGCATGAAGATGGTCGAGACGAAGAACCTGCCTCTCTACGATGTGTTCGAGCTTGGCAAGAAGTGTAAAGGGGCAATGAGAGCGGACGGATCTCCGATCATGGTCGAGGTCGCCGGCTCAACAGAGTGGGATATGCAGATCCCGGATGTGGATGACCGCTATGTCTTCGATGTGGACGTTTTGAAGACGTTGCTGATGGGCATGGTAATGAAGATCCCGACTTATCTCTGGGGCCACGCCGGCACCGGTAAATCGACCATATTCGAGCAGATGTACGCCAGGCTTCATCGACCGATTATTCGGATCCAGCACACCGGCTCAACCGAAGAGGCTCATATTCTCGGCCAGATGGCTGCAGACCCAGAGCGAGGCACCTTCTTCTCGCCCGGGCCCTTGCCGCTTGCGATGAAGTACGGCTGGGGATACCTCGCCGATGAGTACGACTTCTCTTTCCCCCAGGTGCTTGCCGTTTATCAGGCCGTGCTTGAGGGTAAGCCGCTAATCATCAAGGACGCGCCGGCCGACTCTGAGTGGCGGGTTGTTCACCCTCATCCGAACTTCCACTTCATGGCGACTGGGAACACTAATGGATCTGGCGATGACAGCGGCCTGTACCTGGGCACCAACATCCAGAACGCGGCGAACTTCGAGCGCTTTGGCATTGTTCTCCAGATGAAGTACATGCCGGCCAAGCAAGAGGCGGCCGTCGTCTCGTCTCAGGGCAATATTGCGATGCCGGATGCGGAGCGACTCGTCCGCTTTGCCAACCTTGTTCGCGAGGCCTTCGATGCCAAGAAGATTGGCGCCACTCTCGGCCCTCGCGTGTTGATTAATGCCGCCCGAATCGGTGTGGCCAGAGCATCCTTCATGACCGGCCTGCAGCTGTCATTCTTGAACCGACTGACACCTGTTGATAAGGAGACCTGCGCCCAAATCGCAGCGCGGGTTGTCGAAGGATGATCCCCTCCCCTCAGCCCTGGCATCACTGCCAGGGCCAAATTGTCTGCTTCTCTGCCAGCGCCAAGAGCTGCAAGGAGTGCCCTCAAAACAAGGAGTGTGCGTTGGAGGTGCGTTCTCGCCTCCACTCACTTCAAGAGCGGATTGATGTCTCCAAGCTTTTGCATGGCGTCCAGGCGTTCCTTGATCGCAAGGGCGTGTCACGCGGCGACATCAAGGTCGAGCTTGTCTCCGGGGCCAAGCCGCTGATTGGCAAAAGCAGAGAGAGATTTGAGAGTCGCCGCGACTTGTCGTCCCTCTCCGTTCACGCAAGGCGTATTGCCACTGCCATTGAGAAGTCAGGCATCGATATGGTTGCCGACTCCAAGCAAGGCGTGAACTCGTTCAAGACGATGAAGATGCGGCCCGGCTACCTCGCTGAAATCCAAGAACTGCTGAACAAGAGACGCCCGTTCTCCAGGCTCGAATTGAAACTCGCCATTGGGCGAGCGGTGACGCTCTCTCCGTCCAGCATGAACAACACATCCTCCTTCGTTATCTCCGCACTGGAGGCGTTGGAGGTGATTACCCAAGTCGGAGATGGCTTATATGCACCTAACTAACGCTCGCTCCCACTTCTCGATGGGTCGAGCCGTGTCCTCGGTTGACGCGATCGTCAAGAAGGCTTTGGAGATGGGTTATCAAAGCGTCATCCTCGCCGATGACGCGACAATATCCGGGATGACTGACCTGTTTAAGGCCATGCCCGAAGACTGCGGCGCCAAGGCGATTATAGGGACCTCCATCAAGGTGTTTGATGACCCTACTTATCGCCCGCCATCGAAGAAGAGCGGCCTTGAGATAAAGCCGAATCACTTCTGGGAGGCAAAGCTTCTGGTCAAGAATGAGGAGGGGCTGAAGGCTCTGTTTTCTCTTCTGACCAAGGCCAGGTCTGAGGAGTATTTCTACTATGAGCCTCGCATCGGGGTTCTCGATCTGGTCAAAGCCTTGAGAAGTGACGGGCTGATCCTGACGACCGGTGATTTCTTTTCGCTGTTTGCCCACTGCAAAGCAGACAAGATCTACTCTGCTCTGGTCAAGCATGTCCCAGCGCATCAGCGCGTCATAGAGCTCGTCCCGCTCAAGAGCGCATACTTTGATCGCGTCAATTCGATAGCGTCTCAGAAAGCGATTGAGAGCGATTCCCGCGTGATGCTTTCAAGGCCGATTCTCTACGTCGAGAAGGGGCAGGATGACGCCCGCGATGTAATGAGTTACATCATTGGCCAAGGTAGCGCCGTCCACCCACTGCGGAACATCCCGTACAACCGCGACTTGCACATGCTGTCCCCGTCGGAGATGGAGGCGGAGATATTGGAGTGGAGAAAGCGGACAGGCATTACTGTTCCCGACGACACTCAGGCCATCGTCGATGACTGCCAGTATCGCTGGCAGAAGCAAGGCATGTGTCTCCCGCAGATGGCGGAGGATGAGTTTGCAGAGCTTACCAAGCTGTGCCTGGAGGGCTTCAAAAATCGCCTGACCAAGAAGGTGTTTGGCTACCAGCCTTCGCCCGAGAAGTTGCCCGAGTACCGCGCCCGCCTCAAGTATGAGCTTGGCGTGTTGCGCGACATGAAGTTCGACCGGTACTTCCTGTTGATCAGGGACATCATTATGTGGTCGAAGAGCAACGGCATTATGGTTGGCCCTGCCCGGGGTTCCGCGGGCGGCTCACTGGTGGCGTTTTTGATTGGCGTTACCGATGTTGACCCTATCCGCTTTGGCCTGATCTTCGAGCGCTTCCTTAACCCAGATCGTCTGGACTATCCCGACGTCGATACCGACTTTATGAGTAGCCGGCGCCATGAGGTGCTTGAGTACATCACGAATCGGTTCGGGCAGGATCATGTGGCTGGGATTAGTAACTACTCCACCCTGGCGGCCGCTTCTGCTATTCGGGATGTTGCACGTATCCATGACCTCCCGCAGCAGGACTACAGCTGCACCAAGGTGATCGATCAGGGCATGAGTCTGTCTGAGGCCAAGGAGCTGCCGGAGATCAGCCGGTACGCCTCCGCTCACCCGAGAGAGTTTGCCATTTCTGAGACGCTCGAAGGCGCTATGCGCAGCCTAAGCCGTCACGCCGCGGGCGTTGTGGTTGCCGGTGAACCTCTCACCCGCCGTAGCGCGGTAGAGGTGCGGAATGGCGAGCAGACGGTCAACTGGGACAAGCAGGTCGTTGAGGACTTTGGGTTGATAAAGCTCGATATTCTGGGCCTGTCCACCCTGGACACACTCAACCTGGCCAGACAGAAAATCCAAGACCGCCATAAGGTTCAGCTCGATTTCACATCCATCCCTCTCGATGACGAGAAGGTGCTTAAGGCCTTCGCGGCAGGGGATACGGCCGGTGTATTCCAGTTCGTCTCCCACGGTATGCGGCAGCTGCTTAAAGACCTGTCCGAGGGTGGCAGGGACCTCTCGTTCGAGGACATCTATGCGGCAACGGCTTTGTTCCGCCCAGGCCCTCTCCAGTCGGGCATGACGGAAGAGTACGTCCGCATCAAGCAAGGCATGGTGAAGCCTCACTATCCACATCCTCGCGCAGAAGACGCGCTCCGTAAAACCCGTGGCGTCATGGTTTTTCAGGAGCAGACCATGCAGCTATCGCGTGACCTAGCCGGCTTCTCGATGGCCGAGTCAGACAAGATCCGTAAGGCGATTGGTAAGAAGGATGCGGCCTTGATGGAGTCCATTGGTAGCAAGTTCATCGAGCAGACTCAAGCCGGATGGATCACTGTCGAGCTGAAAGATGGTACTCGCAGGGAAGTACACGCTGCCGCCCGATTCCCAGTTAAAGGGGACGCATCATTGAAGCTCACTGTTGATGAAGCAATCGAGAGGGGGGTTGAGCTGATTTTATGATTACGAAGGAACAGTTGAAGGCTGTCTATATCGATCAGGGGAGAACTCTGATCGAGACAGCAAAGATACTTGGTTGCTCTCAAAGCCACGTTAATTACCTGGCAAAGAGATACGGCCTAAGAAAGAGAAAGCCGTATGTATTCGTCACCCCGGAGCGAGACGAGCTAAAGGCGCTGTATATCGATCAAATGATGACTAGATGGGAACTCGCGGCCCACTACGGCGTTTCTGTGGCTTGCGTAGACAACTGGATTTCAAAGTTTGACCTGACAGCTAAAGCGCTGGGACTTGGAGAAAAGAAAACTCAGAAGTCATGGACGGAGGGGTTAAGTAAAGAATCTGACGAGCGCATAGCGAGAGCCGCGGAAAAGAAAAGTGGCAGTTTGAATCCCATGTATGGCAAGCGCTCGTGGAACTCAGGGGCCACCAAGGAAACTGACGAGAGAGTCGCTGGCGTATCGAAATCTCTAACAGGTAGGCCAAAGTCGCCTGAACACAGAGAGAAGTTGGCTGCAGCAAAGAGAGGGAAGTTTGGCCCAGCATCTAACAGATGGAAGGGTGGCGAGTTTACCCCGTATCCAACTGTCACTACGAAAGGTGGGAAGAAGTACGCACATAGAGCGCTAGCCGAGAAGCTGCTACGCCGGCCACTAGCAACAGAGGAGCACGTTCACCATGCAGACAGGGATAAGTTCAACTGTTCGCCGGAGAACCTGATCGTCCTTAATACCTCTGTCCATACGGCTCTGCATAGCAAGTGCAAATCGAGGGATGTTAACGAGCAGATTGCATGGCTAACAAGCAACGGCTTTGAGTTTATTTGGCTTAAAAGTTTCGAGGAGACTGCATGAAGGTAATTAGCAGAGAGCCGGGCCTGGGCGAAGAGCTGGCGAGAGAAATTTGGCACAACATAGAGGTCAACGGTGGTTATCAATTTAACGCGAGCCACTCAGTCGCCTATACGCTGATCTCCTATCTGTGCATGTGGGTCAAGGTCCACTACCCCGCGGAGTTTTTTGCCGCCGCACTGTCGATTGCGAAAGAGGACGAGTTGCCCTCAATCGTCAAAGATGCCGAGAAGTCGGGGATCTATGTGGTCCCGCCCTGCATCAACACATCCACCGACGCCTTCGAGATAGGGTACGACATGCTGCGGGAGCAGCACATTCTCTATGCCCCGCTCCAAGCGGTTAAACAGGTGTCGGACAATGGCGTGAAGGCGATCCTCAAGGCGAGAGAGGCCCATGGCGGCCGCTTCAAATCGAAGGCTCACTTTATCGAGTCGGTGGAGCGTCGATTGGTCAACAAGCGGGTTCAGGAGAACCTGGAGCTGGTAGGCGCCTTTTACGCGATAGAGCCTGGCAGTCTGGATCCGAGACACCCAGATCGTCTCCGTGATCAAAAGTCCCTGCTGCCAAACCTCATGCTGAGAAGTGTGAAGGCGAACCGTCCCATCCTGATCGATGCGTTTGTGGAGAGTCAGCTTGAGGTTCTGTTCGATGACATGCGGAAGATGGGACTGGACGATGAGGGCCTGACGGTAGGGCCTCAGCCGGTCATTCCAACTCACGGCAAGAAGCCGAAATTCATGTTCGTGACGGACTCTCCGGCCTACTCCGAGTGCGAGTCAAAGCGGTTTGCCGAGGGGAAGAGCTTCAACTACACGCTGAGCGCCCTCAAAGAGGCAGAGCTCAAAAAGTCAGACGGTTATTACACCGCCCTGGTGAAGACCAAGAAGGCGGATAAGCAGCTGACGACAGCGGAGATAAACACTTGGTCGCACTTCCTCGATGCGGAGATCGAGCTCCTCAAGCCTCCCGTGATCATCGCTGCAGGGGGCGCAGTGGCTAGACACCTGTGCCCGGATGTCAAAGGCGGCTGGGAGGCGATTGCGGGGACTTCCGTTTACGACGTAAAGCGGGACTGCACCATCATCTTCGCCCCCAACCCGCAGATGGTTTACGCCAAGCCTGACGTCCAGACGGTGCTGGACAACATCATGTGCGATGTTGCCGAAATGATGCGATAAGCCCGTGGGGGCGATGTAGAGCCCCCACTCTCATTACGCGAAAATAAGCGTGAACTGAACAGAGAGAGGTCGCTATGACACCCTACAAATTGCTCAATGCCGAAAAGAAAGCGGCTAAATCACCCGACACATTCAAGCTCCCAGATGCGGAGGCTCGAGCCTCTCTTGGGCCAGGTATCTATGCCAAGCTTGGCTTCGACCCTTGCATTGAAAATTGCCCGTCCGAGCGGATGTGGGTGCTTGTTCTGAACAAGCTAGAGGGCCAGCCATATCTGTACGAGGGGATACTGAAGAACAATCCGGAGTTCATCCCGCCGGAGATCTTGTCGTGTTATGACCTCGTTCATTTCTCGCCAGAGCACATTTTCGAAATTCTGAGGCCGTAGGATGAAGAGAAATACCCCTATATGCCCGTATTGCGGCGAGAGATCGGTTTTCACATCAAGTAGAGAGGTCTACAGCGGTCGAGACTTTGGCCCTATCTACCTCTGCAAATGCCTCCCTGGATGGGCCTATGTCGGCTGCCACCCGGGGACTGTTAAGCCTCTTGGCCGGCTCGCGGACAAAGAGTTGCGGTTTTGGAAGAAGCAGGCTCACGCCGCTTTCGACCCTCTATGGAAGGGAAAGCACATGAAGCGTGGACAGGCTTATGGCTGGTTGGCCGAGCAGCTCGGGATCGACAAGAGCGACTGC
This sequence comes from Aeromonas sp. Y318-3, assembly GCF_027706185.1. Taxonomy (NCBI): domain Bacteria; kingdom Pseudomonadati; phylum Pseudomonadota; class Gammaproteobacteria; order Aeromonadales; family Aeromonadaceae; genus Aeromonas; species Aeromonas sp. Y318-3. Next base: position 31,361 of record NZ_JAPDCN010000015.1, on the reverse strand, counting down.
CATATCGGCATGTTCGACGTCAAAACCTGCGAGCGGGTGAAGTTTATTTGCCTTGCCAAGCAAAATGAAATTGCTTTGCGTGGTCAGCAAATGTTTACTGTTTAGGTGTTACAATGGCAAAAAATATTGAACAGGCTGTGGAACTGGCCCAGCAGGTTTCCTCTCCTTCTTTTCTGATGCCGGTCGTTGGCGCGTTGTGCGCTCACATGACCTATTCGTCCAATTGCAAGAATGACCGGTACGACGTTGGCAATGTGCCATGCGACATGGCCATTCATCAGCTTCTTAGCGACCTGCGCAAGGCTTGCAACGAGCTGGGTGTGAACTTCGAGGAGATGGTCAAGATTGCGGCCAGCGACAGCCCGTCATTCCATTTATTCCCCTCATTGCTGCATTAAGGAGTTGATCATGACCGCACTGCCTCTCGATGAAACAGATCTCCCTGTCGAGGAGACGAAGAAGACGGAGGCTTCACGCGAGCGCTTCTCTGCCGAGACATTGCGGCGTGACCTGGCGATCAATGATGCCGATCTGGACTCGGCTATGACTGAGCAGGCTGGCCTGTATGGGTTCTATTCCATGCAGTACGCAAAGGCGCAGTTTGAAGCGGATCAGGCAAAAATTCGTGCGGAAGTTGCCAAGGCCCGGGCCTATAAGGACGTCCGGTCACGACTGATTAGCAAGGGTGCCAAGTTCTCCGAGGCCCTGCTAGAGGCGGAGGTGACTCTTCACCCCGAATATCAGGACGCCCTGGAACTGTCGGCCAAATACCGGATGCGAGCTGAAATGCTCCGTCAGTCCCTTGAGGCTTTGAAGCAGAGAAGGGACATGTTGGTTCAGAAGGGCAAGTCACGGCTTGAGGAGCTTCGTGGGGAAGTTTATCTGCGTGGCGAACTCTCTCTGGCTGACAAAAAAGCGCATGCCAAGCGCAAGATCGCAGAAGCTCAGGGCGCCATGGGCGACGAATAGGCAATGCGTTTTTGTGTGTTGTTGGTTCAGTAAACACTTACTATAATGCGCTAGAAGTTAAGAAAAACAGCTGCCAACAGTGTTGTTGTCAGCATATCGCTGAACCCCTTACCGCTGCGGCTCAGAGGGGTAGGCACCATAAACACAAGGAAAAAGTTATGAGTACAGCAGTCTCCACCGGTCTTTCCACCTCCCTGCGCGACCGCATTCTGGCCAAGAAGAAGGACATCAAGGCCAAGTCAGGTCTTCGCGCTGATGTTTTGAAGATCCCTGTTGGTAAGCACAAGTTCCGCATCCTGCCGGCTCACCCTGAGTTGGGCGCGGAAGCTGACTTCTGGGCCGACTTTGGTCAGCACTACATCAAGGACTTGGAGGACAAGACCAAGGCTGTATATGTGTGTACTGACAAGACTTTTGGCCGTCCCTGTGGCGTTTGCCAAGCTCTCGAGGCTGCCGGCCGTGGTGTTACTGACGATCAGGAGCTCAAGGCGATTACCGATAGTCAGTGCAAACGCGCTGAAATTCTGGTGAACGTTCTACACCTGAACTCCAGCGACAAAGCCGGTATCCCGCAGATCTTGCAGATGACCCCGACCACCTTTGCGAAGGTTCTGGACCTGGTTGACGAGTACGGCGACATCACCAGCCTGACAGAGGGCACTGACTTGATCATCACTCGCGAAGGGGTCGGCCTGAATACTGAGTATTCCGTTCAGCCGGCTCGTACCTCTGCGAAGGTCGATCCGTCCGTTCTGAATGGCATGGTCAACCTGCAGGAGTTCATCAAGCAGGAGTCTGAGGAGGGCGCTCGCAAGGCTATCTCCCAGGTGAACGCCATCGTCGGCATCATCGAGCCTGCTGATTTCGCTCCCCGCGCCATCGAGCGCAAGCCTGCCGCTAAGGCGCTGGCTGCCGCGACTATCGACATGGACGTTGCTCCGGCGAAGTCTGCTGTGGTCATGGACGAGGACGACGTTCCGTTCACTCCGTCCTCCCCCAAGAGCGCCGCGCTGTCTGACACCGAGCTCGATGAACTGATGTCCATCGACGAGGAGTTGGCCGCGACCGGTACTGACGGTGCGGCAGCGCCGAGCAAGACCTCTTCCTCTGCGAGTGTCGATGACCTCGATGCTCTGCTGGGTGAACTGGACAGCATCTAATTCGCGCTGAACAAAGGGCGGGCAAGTGCTCGCCCTTTTCTATTGGGGAACAACTATGCCATCCATCATCTTGATCGACGCCAACTCCGTCGGTTATGCAGGTCAACACGCCGCCGACCTTAAAACTGGCGACCAGCCTACCCAGGCGATTTACAACTCCCTCGTGGCGCTGCGGAATCAAAGAGCTCTCGATCCGACCGCTCGCATCTTCTATCTGTGGGACAGCCGGGCCCAATTCCGCTTCGACATTCTGCCTTCGTACAAGGGCAAGCGCAGCGACACTCCCGAGAAGGTGAAGGCCAAGGAGGAGTACCACTCCCAACAGCCGTTCATTGAGAAGATGGTCGGGCTGCTCGGTATCGATCAAATCCGGATAGACGGGTTTGAGGCGGACGACGTGGCCTATCAGATGACCAAGCGCTTTGTGGCCAAGGGGTACAAGGTGAAGCTGGTCAGCTCTGACAAAGACTGGCTGCAAATGCTGTTGTCGCCAGATGTCTCCTGGTACGACCCTCGCCTCGACCGCTCCTGCAACCTGAACTTCTTCGACGACTTCACCGGCTACGACCGGATCGACCACTTCGTTGCGGCCAAGTGCATAGAGGGTGACACCTCTGACAACATCGATGGGGTCCCCGGGCTTGGCGAGAAGGCATGCAAGCTGATCTTCTCTCGCTGGGACAGTATCTCGGAGATGGTGAAGGAGTATCGCGCCACAGGTGGGTTCACAAAGGAGCTGCTCGGCCCTGACTTCAGTCGCCACCTCAAGAAGCTCAATGCCTTCTGTGCGAACGAAGGCGGCGCGATGGAGATTTACATCCGAAATCAGCGCCTCATCAATCTGGCCCGTGCGCCGGAGATCCCCAACATCCAATTCATCCAGGGAAAGCCAGACGAGCTCGGCTTCTTCGATGCTTGCGGGGAGCTCGCCTTCCTGTCGATTACTGGCAAGCCAGCCCCTTGGATTAACGCATTTTTCGCGAGGTAACAATGAGCTCTGCAGGCAGATCAAAACGTCGTGAAAACGACTTTTACCCGAGTCCTGAATGGACTGTAAAGGTGCTGCTGAAACGCCTAAAGCTGAGGCCAGACGATGTGTTTCTGGAGCCGGCTAGAGGTGATTCAGCAATATACGATCTGGTTGCGCTGGAATCGAAAAAGTGGGCCGAGTTGTCGATGGGGGTGGACTATCTAAACAATGACCTCGACCTCTCTGCTGACGTCATCATCACCAACCCTCCCTACCTGTTGTTGGAGGAGTTCATCAAGACCGCTATAGACCGAGACCTCAAGCCTCGTGGGACGGTTGCGATGCTGTTGCGGTTGAATGCCCTTGGCGCCCACATCCGTTATGAATTTTGGAGCCTGTACCCTCCAACCCACACGCTGACGCTGACCCCAAGACCGACATTTACCGGCGGAGGCACCGACTCCTCTGAATATGCCTGGTTTATCTGGGACTACGGCGGCAGATACCTCGACCGACCGATTGCCGTCGCCTCGAGAACAGAAGTGGATCCAACCTACAAACCAAGGAAAGTTGTAAAAAAGGTTCCAACCTTTAAAGCAACCTCCGAAGCAGTCGTTTAAAAAAGGAATCAAGGTAATGAGCAAAACAGCAAGCATTGCATCTGCCATCGAAGAAATCTTCGGAGGTGAGCCTGATACCGTTGGTGTTCGTCATTGGCTCGATACCGGCTACGCTCCGCTCAACATGGCCCTGACCGGTCGCCCGCTCGAGGGGCTGCCGTCCGGCCGTATCGTCCAGATGTACGGAGACAGCTCTTCCGGCAAGACGGTCATTTCCGTTGATCTGATGATTGCGGCACAGAAGGCGGGCGGTCTGGCGCTCTTTATGGACCACGAGCGTACCTTCATGAAAGACCTTGCCGAGGCGCGAGGCCTGAATATGGAGCGTGGCCGCTTCTCGCTGCAGTACCCGCGCACCTTCGAAGAGAGCATCACAAAGGCGGTGAAGTGGGCTCGATACATTCGTGACAACGAGCTGGTGCCTGAGTCCGCCCCCTTGATTGTCGTGTTCGACTCCCTGAACTCCATGGTGCCGCAGAGCAAGATGGAGAAGGAGCTGGACGAGCTCAAGATGAATGACAAGTTGGCCCTAGCGGCATCGTGCAGCTCGGTGTTCCCCGCGCTCACTGTGCTGGCCGAAGAGACCGACTGCCTGATGTTATTCCTCGACCAGATCCGACAAGACCCAGGCGTCATGTTCGGCGACAACACCAAGACATCCGGCGGCAAAGCGCCCGGCTTCTACTCGACCATCCGCATCGCTCTCAGTCGCAAGGTGATCAAGAAAGACGGGGCAGAGCTGGGTCAGTCCATCGTGGCCAAGATCGTCAAGAACAAGGTCGGTCGGCCGTTCCTTACCGCAGAGTGGGACTTCCTGTTCGATGAGGACGGCTCCGGCTTCCTCGACCGCATCGGCGGCATGGTCGATTACCTGGTCAATCGGGGCATCATCGCCAAAGCCGGTGCGTACCTGGAGTTCAAGGGCAAGAAAGTGCATCGCGGCCCGCTGGTTGAGGCTCTGCGCAAGGCCGACGCCTACACCGAGTTGCTGCAAATGCTGATCGACTTCGAGAAGGCTAACGCAGAGGTCGAATAGCGAAAATCGAGGAATTGCAGGGGCGTGTATAGACGCGCCTCTGCAGTCACTTTAATATGTAAGCGTTTACTGAAAACAATCAATCAACTGAGGATATAGTAATGTTTGGACTGAAAAGACTGCTGGGCGGGAAAGCTAACGAACTGAAAGTTGTCTCCAAGAAGATCGAGAACCGCAATCTGATGGAAGCGATTGTAGGTGGCCAGCTGCTCATTGCCTACTCCGAAGACCGCAACCTGGACGACAGCGAGCGCACCAAGATCGAAGGTCTTCTGCGCACCAACCCTAACCTGAGCTCCTTCGGTAACGAGCTGACCGATTACTTCAACCAGACCAACAATGCCTTGAAGGCCGGCTATATCACCGCCCGCCTGCGCATTCTGCGCGAGATCGAGGAGATCAAGAACAACCCCAATGAGGCCCAGGACGTCATGGGCAACCTGCTGGAGGTGGCGCTGGCCGACGGCAACATCAGCGAAGCGGAAGAGAAAGAGCTGAAGGCTATCGCAAGCAAGCTCAACCAGAACTTGGATGACTTCCTGCAGTGAGAGCCTGGTTCTACAAGAACGGCGCCTACGCCTTCATGGGTCTGAGCGTGTTTGTGGATTTCGCCAATCAGCTGATGTCCACCCTTGCCGATGGCCTGTTAATCGCTGCTGCAGCCTGTTTGATGCGGGCCTCGGCCCTGAAGAAAACCGAGTCTTAACGAGTGGCCCTGCGGGGCCACAACTGAAAAACGGCCTCCCCTCGATGTTTGTGCGTGAGGGTGATTGGGCAATCACGAGGCCGTTTTTCAGTTGTTAAACCGTGGAGATAGAAATGCGTAAGTTGCTATGGGCGTTGCTGCCAGTGAGTCTGATGCTGGCCGGATGTGGTGATGACCCGGAGGAGAAGGCCCAAGAGATCGCTCAGTCCAAGATTGAGCTGATGCAGAAGGAGCTGGAGCTCAAGCAGAAGGAGCTGGAGCTCAAGGAGAGATCGCTGTCGGAGGTTAGTGCCCCGGCCGCCCCGGCCTCGCCAGTTGTCGTGAACTCCGGTTCCGATAGTGGTCTGTCCGATGTGATCCTGGGAGCTGCCGTGGGCGGTCTTGTCGCCAACGCAATCAACTCCCCCTCTCACAGCGCCAGCCACGCCCCCGTCATTGTCCACAAGACGGTCGTGAAGAAGACGGTCTACAAAAAGCCAAAGCCCTACAAGGCATATAAGCCCTACAAGCCGAAACCCTACAAGCTCCCCCAGAGCTCCACTTTCAGCAAGCCAAAGCGCTACTGATCGTACCGCATGAGGCTCTTCCCGAGCCTCATTCAGTGCGACCAGCACGACAACAGCAACAAACTCTGGAGGTAACGATGAACAAGAACGATCTGATCCGCGCTATCGCAGAAGACACCGGTTTTACCGTGGCCGCATCCGAGAAGTTTCTGAATGCCTTGGTTTCACGCATTCAGATCGCCGCGAAGAACAGCGAGGAGGTCGCCATTCACGGGTTTGGCAAGTTTGCCCCCGTCACTCGCGCCGCTCGTACCGGCCGCAACCCGCAAACCGGTCAAGAGATTCAGATCCCCGCTCGCACCGACCTGACCTTCAAGTCCGGTAAACAGCTGAAGGATTTGCTGAATGGCTAAACCGTTCAATCTGCGCGACCTGCTGCGGAAAGTCTTCTCTCGCCGCAAGCGAGCGACATTTGTCCGTGCAGAGCGTCCAGTGAAGAAGCCGCGCTTCCATAGCTCAATTGCTGCGGAGAAGGCAGTCATGGAGCATCAGCGCAAAGCGAATGGTGGCATTCAAGGCCGCTCAATGCCTTACGTAATCTTCGATGAGGCGGAAAGGTCCCCCTCTGTCCGTTGTGAGGATGAGCGGGATGAGCGTCGCTCGCATCGAGACACGGATAGTCAGGCGGCGGTCTTCGCCAGCAGCTGTTATGACCATGGAAGTCGAGATACTGGGTACAGCAGTGGTGACAGCTATAGCAGCGGTGACACCTGCAGCGGAAGCAGCAGCGCAGGCTGCGACTAACTCAAGGCCGGTTTCCGGCCTTTTTCAATTCTGGGTTTTGACGGGGGACGTATGACTGCCGCAATCGCACTGTCGATGGAAGACCGGAAGGCGCTTGTTCTGCAGAGGGCAATCGCTCAATACGAGGCGCTGCGAGAGAAATGGCTGAGCGAGAGGACGCCGGAACAGCTTGCCCTCATTGAGGAGAACCTGCGAAAGCCTCGACCTCTTCATCACGCATTGTCCATCGAGAAGGAGAGGAGCGGAGTTGTCACGCGCAGTTTGTACCCGTATCCGGGGTTGAAGGTTTTGAAGTGGTAATTGTCAGTTTGAACAAGCAAGGAGTCTCTATGCACGATTATTTCAGCCCGAGCGGTTCCCCGATTGTCGGCACCAAAGAGCTGCTCACCGGCACCGCTTATTTGCTCTCCATATCTGACGAAGGCGTCCCCGAATACGAGGGCTCTACCGATGTTAACTGGAACGAGCAGAAGACCGCCCGCAACGACAAAGGCGAGATGATTTTCGTGGCTGAGGATGGTTCTGAGTGGGCGTTTGGCGATCTGGTCAGGGGGCGTTAATGAGCGAGACGGTTGAGGCTTTGGCCGAGCTGCAGGCTCGCTTGGCAGATGCCGAGCTTGCGCTGAGAAAGATGGTGTCGGCTCACGATTCGATTTTCTCCCAGTGCTGCTCCAACCCCATCTACAACGCCTGGGGCCGACAGGTTGATGTTTCCGAGTTCAATGAGGCCTATCTGATGGCCAGCCATTTCTTGAAAGGAGAGGACGCCCATGACCTTTGACCCATCTGTAAAGATCCCCACTGACGAGCGCATCACCGCGACTGTTTCGCCGGCCACGCTGAAAACGCATCCGGACGGTCGGATCACCTTTAAAAACAAGGCGAGACTCCGCCTGTGCCTGGACAGGTTCCTTCTGCAATCGGCCGGATACCCAGAGGACACTCGCCTCTCGCTGTTGGGAGCCGTCAGGACTGGCGAATCCATCTTTGTTCGGTTCAAGCTTGGCAAGGAAGGCAAGGCGCTTTCAAACATCAAGGTTCGGTCCGGCAAGTCAGAGCTTGCCATCCACGGGTCAGTCATTGGCGACAAGCTGCCGGCCGTTCGCCGAGCCAAGTGCAGTTTCTGGATCAACAAGGACGAGGATTCGATCACGATCTCAATCCCTACTGGTGTCAAGGCGCGTTGATTGAGTGATCAGTGTGTGTTTACTATTCTTGTTCTGTAGCAGCAACTAAATGGAGCTGATTATGAGCACTCTTTTCCAGGCTATGAGTACCGACAACTTGAGGAAATTAAGAGCAAGGCTTCAGCAGGCTATCAGCCTCTCCCGTTCCTGCTCAATAGACCTTCTGGAGCGGTTCGAAGCAGTAGAAAAGGCGCTGGCCGCAAGGAAGTGATTTTTTTTGATGTTGTTATTGAGTAAATATTGACTGAATGCCGAGGTTTTGATGAACGCACAGATTTCGACTTTTACCGTGATAGGCGTTTACGAGAGCAACGGGCAGCTGTTTGCTACTCACTCACACGGGGCAAGCGGCGAGCATGCGATGCAGTTGGTCGCCAGAAAACTGGACGATGAGGGCATTGTTGCTGACTTCGTGGTTGCCATCAAAGGGGCGCACTTCGAAGGGCAAAGCTTGTTCTTCCCAGGTGAGGGCTTGGTAAGTGGCGATGCTCTTCTTGAGCTGCAGGAGGCAGGTGATGAGTGACCCGATTTTAGAAAGTGGACACTGGTTCACTGATGGCACCAGACTGTTCATCGTTCCGCCCGGGGTTGAGGAGATAATCGGGCCTGATGCGCCAGTCGTTGAGGAGCTGAACAGCATTTACCGCAACGGCCAGTTCGAACAGATCAGCCCGGAACAGGTTGCCGCTCAGTGCGGTTTGGAAATCATCCCCTCAATGCTGCGTCGTAAGTTTGGCCAGCGCTACTTCTCAGCTTAAGGTGAGCTTATGGCGTACACACTGATAGATAAAATGGCCATTGGGATGGCTATGGGTTGCATCTTTTGCGGCCTGGAGGACTTCAACGATGCCTTTGATGCCTATCTCAAACTCAAAGACTCGGATGGTGAGTTCTTTGACGAGCTGACCCTGTGGGAGCCGGTAGAGGGTAAGAGCTTTGAGCAGGTCATCGACATCGTTGAGGACATGGCCTTCTCCAACAATCAAACACTCCGCCAGCTGGCCGACGCAATCAAAGCCGGCCTGATCGCCAAAGCGATCGACTGCACCCTGGATTCGGATTTCAACAATCTGGACATGGTAGCCATTGCAGAGGAGGGGTATCGGACTGAGTCTTAACCTCCACACAGGTCAAAACCCGCGCTGTTGCTCACTTTTTTGAGGTTTTGATGTTCAGTGCCCGCTGACTGTATGCAAAAATCAGTTATCGCTTAACAGAGAGCTAACCATGAAACATGACGAGGTTATTACCCGGGCGATTGCTCAGGCCAGCAGTAACGGAGAGCCGAACAAGGGCATCGGCGCAGTTGGCGCCACGAATCGCATGGCGAAGAACTACTGGGACCGCAGACTCGGCCTGAAAGAGGTCTGCGCCTTGCTGAATGTCACAGTGAGCGCTCTCAAGGTTGGCATTGCTACCGGCACCTTGCCAGATGGTCGCCCCTGTCCGAAGGTGGTCGCTGTGACCGGCAGTCGAGCGATATTCTTCGATGGGATTGAGGTTAAAGCCGCGATGCACGGGATGCGGGTCGAAGATCTGGTAGAGGACATGAAGCTGGACGGGCTTCTATGAAGAAAGAAGTGACTCTGGTCGTTGATGTCGGCCTGAAGGAAGCGAGCAGAGCGCTTGAGCGCTTCTCTGACGCTGCCGAGCGAATCGAGCAAGCTGAGGGCCTGCCGGCACAAAAGGCTCGCACATTGACGCTTGGAGAGTTGATTGTCATCGCCCTTAACGGGCGTAAAGAGTAGTTCTTTTTTTTACCTCGACACCAAAGTAAACACTTACTGATGGAGCGAGTATGGCAAGTAAAATCGAAAAAATGGCTCACCGTTATGCCGATGAAGTGATCGACGGAAACCCCGCGTTGTTCGACTGCATTGAGATCCAGGGGGTCGCTAATGTGGATGGCGAAGGCCCGAGCGGTATCTGCGAAGTGGATAATGATAACCCTGACTTCTTCAGTGTTTACCTGCATCTGGTAGAGGGTCGCGTTGCATGTGTCGGCGACTTCTCCGAGCTCGTTGATGCAGAGGCTTATGCCGACGAGCTCAGTGCCAAGTACGGTTGGGACATCCAGAACTTCGCAGCCAAGAAATAGAGGTTGGCATGAGCACTCACGACATTCGAATCGACTACGAAGGGGAAACCGGCGAGGATTGCACAAAGGTGCTGGTTTCTGCGGTGTCTCATGCAGATGCGCTGGCCATGCTTGGCCAGCGCTGGGATGAAAACAGTTTGGTATCGGCGCTCTACGACTTCATCTGCGATGAGGTTGGCCAGGCTGACATCTACATCTGCGAAACCAGCGAGCCTATGGAGGCAGCATGATGAAACTTAGCACCGGCCAAGACTCGACTCTTGGCAACTATCGCAAGATGACCGCTGCGATTTTCGGAGAGGACTCCAAGGCGGTTGAGTTCCTGGACAAAAAGATTGCCGAGTCTCCGAACGGCGAGAATGAAGAGGTGATTGTGGAAGAGAGCCAGGCTGTTCTTATGCTCTCGACCATTCACAATCGTGGTGTTAAAGGGGTTTGAGCATGTTGAAGGATTACACCAGCTCGAAAGCGACGATCGATTTGAACAATAACTCGAAGCCGCTGCCGTACATCCTGATTAACTCCGCGAGCAGCCACTCGGCTACGTTTACCGAAGCCATGGGGCATGCCCCGGTCACTGTCCAGCAGGCCATCTCAACCGTCATGGTTATGAATGCGTCCATCGGCAAGATGACAGAGGCTCGTGACAACCTGCTCTTGCTCATCGAAGAGGCGGTCAAAGAGGAGAAGGGTGATGGCCATAGTCTTTGATCCGATGGCCCAAGCCGGAATCAACCGCGCAGCTGCTCAGATGCGAGACAAGGCTAGGGAGCGCTTCATGGAGGAACTGAACGAGCTGATCGTCGCCCACATGCGCCGCTACGGAGCCGATGATGAAGTGACATGGTTCGGCATGACCGAGCGCCCTGTCTTCCGCTACGAAGAGCCTACGATTTGACACTACCGCTCAACTGCCTCACTCGCTGACTGACCCCACTGAAAAGTCTCCTGTAATCTGTCTCAAACAGAACAGGAGACTTCAATGCAAACCTTCCTCACCATCAAGACAAACGCGCTCAGACGCTACCCCGACAATCACTTCACGCTGACATGCGCAAGCAACGGGAACGCGCTCTGTGACGCTTGTGCTGCGTCTAGCGAGTGCCCCATGCGCTATCAGAAGAAGCGTTGCGATCAGTTTGTACCGGTGCTCCGGTTCGCTGTGAACGCAAATCTCGATCTGCCCCTCTACAACACCATTCGGATCGGGAAGGCTTGGAGCGATCGCCTGCCGGTTGGTTCCCGGGTCGGCGTGTGGGATGACGTAAAACGAGAACTCTCGTTTGCAGAGGTGAAGGGGAACTTCTGGGGCAAGGAAAAGGACTTGGTGCTTGCCGAACACGCCGGCCGTAACCACATCGGCATGACGCTGGCATCTCCCGCTGTCGAGCTGGCCGGAGTGCTGGCCAACTGCTATGGCAAGGGTTTCTACGCCAAGTCCTTTGGGCTATCAGTGCTCTACCTGAGCCCAATCTGATAGGCTCAAACCAGCGTTAGGGGATCCCCTAACGCTTTTCTTCCCGCTCGCACATGTCGCAGATCTCTTGATCCAGCCAAATCGTCTTAACCTCCCCTCCCTGCTCGTAAACCTTCTCCTCCTCCTCAGTGAGGTGGTGATGGTCAATTCGAACGGTGCAGTAGCACTTCCGGCACTGATGATGGTGTATTGGCATTCTTATTCTTCCTGCAGGCTGATTACTCAATTTTTATTTCGGCATTTTCAGCCGCAAGCAGTTCTGCCGTTTCTTTCGGCCTCGGCAGCGTTGGCAAGCCTGCTTTGTCTAGGCCAATATTGATCGACTCACGAGCCACGACGAGATTGGTCTGAATTGTGATTAGACAATTCCTAATGTTCTTCGAGAACCTCTTATCTTCAAAAGATAAATCGAGAAATTCCTGAGCCAGTCGCCAGGCATCTGCCCATACATCGATCCCCACTTCATCCGCTATCATTGTTAAAGGCATTTGATTAGAGATCTCCCCGCTCGTCTTTGGCGAGAAGGCCATGGGCAGCATGTCGTAGGCTGGGGCAAGATGGTAGGGGCGGCCTTTACCGTCCTCGGCGATGAACGAAATGTTGCCATTGTGCATGTCGGTATTGCCAATCAACCGGCCAAATGCCCAGAGTAGAGCCGTCCCTTTGACTGCATCAGCAGTCACACAGCCTTCATCAAGAAGCTTCTTCGCCAAGGAGGGCCATCTCACCTGCGGCCTTGCACCAACGAACTCCGCATCCAGGGCCCTAAGCGAGAACATGCCGATACGCCCTCTTTCCCCGACACGATCGAAGCGTGGGATCTCTAAGAACCTTTGCCCCCCAAAGTCATGGATATAAGTGCGCACCCCGAGTACGCCAAGCGCAATGTGCTCGGTCAGCAACAAGTCAGCCCATCGCTCGCTAATCGGATTGTCTGCTGCGATGGTGAACTTCACTATCACATGGCCGTTGTCGGTATATGTGCAGAACTTTGGCTGCTCACCGCCCGCCGAAGAGCCTGGGATTTCCCCTTGCGCGGCAGCTCTAGCCAACAATGGGAAATCGACGGCTCGGTCAACTGGTGTCGGATCCGGCATTTCGAGGAAGCTGCGCATAGATCCCTCGCCAATTAGCAAGTTGCCAACCGGATCGTTTCCGTGAGCCAGGAAGGCGCCGATGATTTCCGCGTCTGACCACTCCTCTGGGTTGTGCGACAGGTGAAGTTCTTCTGCAAAAGCCGATGCGTATGCTCTCCCCAGATACCCTTGAGGTCTCATATCGAACAACCACCATGGCAGGCTCTCGAAGTATCTCTCCTCACCTCTCGAGCCTTTCCAGACGAAGCCCTCCGGCAGGACAGGGATCAGTGTCCCCAACAGTGTCACTTGCCCGGCCGCATCTGCTCGGTAGACTGGCACTTCGGGTATGCCAATTTGGGTGTCTCGAAGCGCGTACTGAATAGATCTTCCACTTCCGACTGTGACAAGACGTTCTCCGATAGACTGGAGGTCTCTATAAAGGGTTGATTGGCTAACCTCTGTAATATCAATCAGTTCCCTCGGCCTTGCTACATTGTTCGAGAGGTATCGCAACAGTATTTCGCGCCGATTTTGCATATGCCTCGCCTGCTTCATGAATAGAATCCAACTAGCAAGATACCATATCCCATCACAGTTCATCCCTCATAATCGCTTTATATCAGCGTAGGCCGACCCTCAACGTGTAGGTTTAACTGTTCATTGTTCAGTAAATGCTTACTATAATGCGCTTGTAATTGAGCTGAACTATGGAGCAGTTATGACGACCAACAACGTGATTCAAGATCAAGGCACTTGCGAGTGCATTCTTGAGCCTAGCGGTAAAGGCGGCCTCGAGGGTTATGTCAGCGGCGAGAAGTATCGCTACATGCACATGTCCCACGACAAGCACGGCAAGCCCTACTATCGGGTGTTCCCGTCCGATCTCTGGCCCGACTATTACGAGACCTGCGACGAGTCTCTCTTCCGCGCTCATTTCACCATCACAGAGAAGGAGATGGCGAAGTGAGCATCGAAGGGATCATTTCTGACACCCACAACCACAACTGGTCCGTCTTTTCTCACCAGTTGCCAAATGGCGTGAATAGCCGGCTGCAGCACATCCTTGACGAGACATGGCGAGCGGCTGAGATGGTCAAGGAAAAGGGCGGTGACACGCTCATTCATACCGGTGACATTTTCCATGTTCGCGGCAGTGTGGCGCCATCCGTTCTTAACCCGACAGTTGAGCTCTACAGCCGGATCTACAACGACCTCGGTCTGAATGTGTACCTTCTGGCCGGCAACCACGACCTAGAGGGTAACAACTCGTCCACACTCGGCAACGCGGGTGAGGCTCTGACCGGTGCCGGCGTTTGGGTTATCTCCAACGTCTTTGCCGACGAGAAGAACAAGCGCCTCTTCATCCCCTACTTCGACAGCTGCGACAAGGTGCGCGAGCACATCGAAAAGTTCATCCGTGACAAGGGCAGCGATGCCGGAGAGATCGCTCAGTGGTGTCTCTACATGCACGCTCCCCTCAATGGCGTCCTGTCTGGCATCCCAGATCACGGCTTCTCGCCTGACGAGTTGCAGGCCTACGGCTTCAAGCGAGTGTTCTGCGGCCACTACCACAACCACAAGGACTTCGGCGTTGTCGTGTCAGTCGGCGCCCTGACTCACCAGACATTCAGTGATGTCGGTAGTAAGGCTGGCTTTGTACTGCACGAGCTCGAAACCGGCCTGCTTACCCACTACACCTCCAACGCCCCGCGATTTGTGGATTTCGACCCGGAGTGGGACGAGATGGAGACCTTCGAGCAGGTCAATGGCCATTTCGTTCGTGTTCGTCTGGAGTCGGCCACCAATGAGGAGGTCGAGGAGGTCCGCAAATTCCTGAACGAACAGGGCGCTGCGTCTGTCCAGGTGATCCATGTTCCGAAGGTGGAGGTCTCCCGCGAGGGCGGAAGCAGCATCGAAGCCGGCGCCTCTATTCGCGTCAGCCTGCATGACTGGTGCCGTGCGCGTGGGTTCGACGAAGTGGTTGGTATCGAGTCACAGAAAATCATGGATGAAGTGGAGGCGAAGGTATGAGGCTGAGCGATCTTCCCGAGTCCTGCTATCGGCTCGGACGAGAGTACAAGGCGCTGATCAATGGGGGTTCGCACTTTGTCATCGGCACTGTGTTCCGCCTGCATGAGCGTGAGGATTATGCGGCCGTGGTACGAGCGGTCGTGAAGAGCTCGACGGTCCCAAATCACTACGTCCTGCAGGGGCTCGGCGACACGCCAGAGCTCCGAGAGCTGGTTGAGCAGCACCATGCCTTTACAGCACACGAAGTCCGATTTTCTGAGGGAGCGAAGGTATGAAGATCACCGAGCTACCGCCTGGCGTCATCAAAGCCGGCTCTCTCTACCAGCTTCTCGTCAGCCGACCGGCTTCCAAGGATGAGATCGTGCGAATCTCTGGGGTTTACGACCTGTTCGGTGTTGTCGTTACTCCCGCTCTCGACGGAGCCTCAGCCGCCCTCATTCGCGGCATCGGTAAGTCCACTGCCCTTATCAGAGCTATCGGTTCGGCTGATTTGCCCGGCTGCATAGCGGAGCCTATCAAATGAAGATTAACCGCTTAGAAATCGACGCCTTCATGGCCATTGGCCAAATCACCGTTGACTTGGACAGCAAGGGGCTTGTCCTGATTCAGGGCGAGAACGACGACGACACCTCTCAAAACAGCAACGGCGCGGGTAAATCCACTGTAGCGGAGGCGCTGTGCTGGGCTCTCTACAACGAGACCGCCCGCGGCGATTCTGGAGACGAGATCGTCAACCGCAAGCTCAAGAAAGGCACCCGGGTGATGGTTCAGCTGGTAGACGGGCCTCGCACGTACAACGTCATCCGTCATCGCAAGCATCCCGTCCACAAGAACCGAGTGCTGCTGATCGATGTTACCGACCCTGCAGATCCGATCGACCTGACCCAGGGCACCGACAAGGCCACTCAAGAGGTGATCACCAAACTTGTCGGCTGCACAAGCGACGTGTTCCGCGCTGCCATCTACTCCGGGCAGGAGGCTCATATTGATCTGCCTAGCCTCACCGACAAGAACCTGAAGATGATCGTGGAGGAGGCGGCCGGCATCGACAAGATGCAGGAGGCTCACGTTATCGCCAAGAACCGGATGGTGGAGAAGAAATCCGCCGTCACCTCCTTGGAGAACTCTGTAAATACCCACCAGGCGGCTCTGGACGCCTGTCTGAGCGGCATAAAAGAGCTCATTGAAGGGCGAGACAATTATGAGGTCAGTCGCTCTTCCAAGGCCTCTGCAGAGCGAGCGGCAATGGCTGAATCGGTCGCCAAGGCCAAGGTTATTCAGGCAGAGATAAGCAGTCTGGATGAGGCCGGTATTGTCTCTGAACGCGCCGCTGTCTCAGCCAGGATCGCCGCGGTAGATGGAGAGCGTGTCGAACTCGGCCGGCTTATCTCGGCTCATGGCGAGGCAAAGCTTCGGGTTTCGACAGTCCAAAAACGCCTGAATGATGAAAAGGCACAGGCCACCCGCTGCAAAGAGATCATGGCCAACGTAGAAGCCGAGATCGGGACCAAGTGCGAGAGCTGCGGGCATGTTCTGGAAGCGTCCGATGTAGCCGGCAGGATGGATAGCGTAAAGAGCAAGGCCGTAAGCCATGTTCATAGCGCGAAGAACGCCGCGGCCGAGCTTGCCGAAGCCGAGGCTGCCTTTACTGCGGCCACCTCCGAGCTTGAAGCCTTCAAGTCATCCATGACCGACCTGACTGCGGAGACCGAGCGCCTGGCTGAGCTTGATGCTCTTCAGGTCAAACTGAACAACCTCAAGATGTCCATGCAGTCGCTTGTCGATTCTGCAAAGGGCAATCGGGCCAGAGCGGAAAGCATCGAGTCCGAGGTCAACCCGTACATCAGCAGCATCGAGAAGGCGGAGCTGAAGGCCCAAGAGATCGAGGAGTCGATCGTTGCGCTGAAAGCCTCTCTGGAGACGGCCCGTGAAGAGCTTTCTGTCGCCGAGAAGGTTGTAGAGGTGTTCAGCCCTGCCGGTATCCGCGCTCACATCCTCGATACGGTCACGCCGTTCCTCAACGATCGCACCTCTCGCTACCTGGGCATCCTGTCCGACGGCAACATCCGGGCGACCTGGAACACCATCAGCACTACAGCAAAAGGTGAGCTGCGCGAGAAGTTCGAGATCAGTGTCACCAGCGCAACGGGCGGCTCCAACTATCGCTCTCTGTCAGGCGGTGAGAAGCGAAAGGTGCGTCTTGCAACCGCGCTGGCTCTGCAGGACTTGGTGAGCTCCCGGGCTGCCAAGCCAATTCGGCTGTGGATTGGTGACGAGATTGACGACGCGGTCGATGACGCCGGCCTTGAGCGGTTGATGACCGTTCTCGAGGAGAAGGCGAAGGAGAAAGGGACTGTGCTGATCATCAGTCACAACCCCATTCGTGATTGGGTTCGTCAGCACGTAATCGTCCGCAAGCGCGGCGGGCTTTCCGAGATGGAAGGCGTTCTTTGTGTCGAGCGAGACACAGTAGGCGAGTAATAAACCGGCCCCTTCGGGGGCTTTCTATGGAGACATCTATGGCTGTAACAACAACGAGGGGCGGGGGCGGAAGAAAAACCCCTGCAGCTAGTTCAGTAAAGATCGGACATGACGTTCTGCAAATCCTCGCCGAGCGCATCAGCTCCCACGATGCTTTTGCGAGTTTCCAGAGGGAGGTCTGCACCATATCCGCCAGCGGCATGTATGTCGTGAAGGGGCGATTCAAGGGTGGCGAGTTCCGAAATATGGCCTTCATTGGCGGCGAACAGTTCCATGTCTACAGCGTCTACGCCGGAAAGTCCGATCTCATTTTCGTGATGAAGCCGAAATCACCCAGCGGCGAGTTCCAGTTCCTCGAGCTCCCAGGCAAGTCAGTAGCCAAGATGGCGAACCTGGATAATGCCTTCAAGAAGGCTTTTGGTAGTTCTGTTGCAGAGTTTCTGGAGCGGAGCGGTGGTGAGCTGGCTGAAGAGGAGGCCCGCATCGAGGAAGAGCGGGTTGCTGACAGCTATGGCAGTCGCTGGGGCGCATTCGCCTGATTAATGAAAGAGGTAACAATGTCTAATCTGTTGAAAATCGCGGCGATAGACCCTTCTCTCCGCAACTTTGGCCTTGCCCGCGGCACCATCGATATGTCTGATGAAACCCTGCCGGTAGTGGTCGAGCATATCACCCTGGTAAGTACCGAGACCGACAAGTCAGCTCGCAAGGTTGTGCGTCGCAACAGCGAGGATCTGGCCCGGGCCCGCAAGTTGTTCCGTGGCGCACGAGAGTACATCAAGGACGCATCGATCGTGTTTGTAGAGGTGCCGGTCGGTTCTCAAAGCGCCCGCGCAATGGCCTCTTACGGTGTCTGCATCGGCTTGTTGGCCGCGCTCTCCGACAAGCCTCTAATCGAGGTCACTCCGACAGAGGTCAAGCTGGCGGCCGTTGGCTCTAAGACAGCCTCCAAGCAGGAGATGATCAGCTGGGCTTCCGATCTATATCCACACCTCAACTGGATAAAGAGCAGAGGCAAGTCGGAGCTGGCCGACAAGAACGAGCACATCGCCGATGCGATCGGCGCCATACACGCCGGCATCCTGACTGATGAATTTGCCCGTCTGGTTGCCGCCGTTCGTCTTCGCCAGTCAGCTGCTTAGGAGGATTCATGATTTGTCCCGTTTGCAGTGAGCGTCTTGAAGGTGATGGCTACACAACCCCGCTTCACTGCCCCAATACAGACCCGGAAGGCCTGGAGCCTGATGCCAACCCGCTCTATTGCAAAGAAGAGTTCCTGCAGGAGGAGTAAAACATGCGAACCCTTAAAAAGTTACTTGTGGCCTCTCTTCTGCTCGTCTCTTCTTTGGCGCATGGAGCTGTTGTTATCGCTCGTCCGGTCATCATTTCACGGCCGCCGGTCATCTCTCGACCTGCTGTGGTTAGTGCGCCAAAACCTGCTGCTGTAGCGAAGCCTGTTACCCTGCCGGCCAGCTCAAAGCAAAAATCGATCAGCGTCCCCGTCCTGACCCCGCCTGTTGTTATCCCCCGCTCCCCGCCGAGTCTTGATGACTGCGAGAAAAAGGCTGTTTGGTGTTGATCAAGTGAGGGCTCCTGAGAGGGCCCTCACTTTTCCGTATGAGGCTTTATAAATAATGACTCGTTGACCGATTCGACACATTGCGCAATAATTTACCAAATGGCGCGCGCCATATATGGTCCATTGACCTCCCCTTGCGAGCCATATACCTATCATCCATTAAGGATTCGCCCTAAATGAAAGCTGCTGTTAAAGCAAAAGGCCGCCATGTCAGGCAAACTCCGCCTCCTCATTTCGACTTCGACCTCGAGACTATGAAGTCCCGAGTTGAGAGCGCGAAGACCAATTTTGTCTGTGTCCCCGGATCAGTAAAAAGCGCTGATGACTTTGTCCAGTGGTTGAATGCACAATAGGTGTCATTCAACAACTGGAGGCACCCTAAACGAATAGATACTCTTACCCCGCTGGCCCGATTACGGTCTCCATAGAGACCAGTACAATTGCAGATTTGCAAGCAGAAAGCCTCGCCGTTCAGCAAGCGGTCGGTGCTTTCCGAGCTACGCTCATCACTCATGGGTTTTCATCTCTGCAAGGTAGAAACAAGCCGTCTTGGATATTGCCTCGTCGTATCAAGGACAAACAGGCTAAGAAGCAGTTTGCGAAGGCCTTCAATCTGCATCACTACCATATTGGCGTTCCCAGTTACTCACCATCAAATGACGGGCTCGTGTCAGATTACTATCTGCACTACCAATTGCTCACCACCTCTCAGGGGGTTGAAGTAAGGATCGTTGGCATAGGCACCCACACGCCCTTTACTCCAGCTCAGCAGTCGAGATTGGTGACGCCGTAACATCAGATCTCCCTGGTGGGTTAATCCAGGGAGACCTTTCCCAGCTTGCAGAGCGTCTTATCGACTCGTCATGTCTGTGCTTCGATATTCAGCTTCCCTGCACTCAATTTGCGCTTCCCGAACTTTTCGCTTGTCATCGCATACGTAGCGCTCCCCGAGCTCTCAAAACGCATTTAAACGCGCTATAGAGAACCCCCTATCTAGTGAAAAAATGATGCCTTCGGGATTCAACTTTCACTGAATATTGGCTAACCTTTTACGCCTTAAGTAAACACTTACTGAAAGGTGATTCATGGGAGTCAAAATTAACCTAGAGCGTGACGCTCTATTCTCCGATCAAGCTCTTGCTCTTGCCCGTTATTACATTCGTAACGGCGAGACCTCTCCTCAGCAGGCTTTCGCTCGTGCCGCCGAGTGTTACAGCAAGGGTGATGAGGCTTTTGCGCAGCGCATTTATGACTATGTGAGCCGGCAGTGGTTCATGTTCGCCTCCCCTGTGCTCAGCAACTCCTTTGTGCCTGGCCAGAAGCCGGACTCTTTGCCGATCAGCTGCTTCTTGACCTATGTCCCCGACACTCGCGCTGGTCTGGTCGAGCATCAGAGCGAGCTTGCGTGGCTCACTCTCATGGGCGGTGGTGTTGGTGGCCACTGGAGCGACGTTCGTGCTGTATCCAAGAAAGCGCCAGGCCCCCTCCCCTTTGTTGGCGTAGCAGATCGGGCGATGTTGGCTTACAAGCAGGGTGAAACGCGCAAGGGCGCCTATGCTGCCTATCTGGACATCTCTCATCCAGATGTGGCCGAGTTCATCAACGTTCGTGTTCCGACCGGCGGGGACATCAACCGGAAGTTCCTGAATATTCACAATGCGCTGAATATCACCGATGACTTTATGAAGGCAGTCATGGCCGGCGCCAGCTGGGATCTGGTCTGCCCTAAGACGAAAGAGGTTCGGGATACCGTTCCTGCCCGTCATTTGTGGGAGCGCATTCTGGAGATCCGCGGCCGGACCGGCGAGCCGTACTTGAACTTCATCGACACCGCCAACCGCTTCCTGCATCCCCAGCTTGCCGCCAAGGGTCTCAAGATCCGCGGCTCCAACCTCTGCAACGAGATCCATCTGCCGACCGATGAGAAGCGAACCGCAGTGTGTTGTCTTTCCTCTCTGAACCTCGAGAAATGGGACGAGTTCAAGGACGACCCGTTGTTTATCGAAGACCTGGTGCGCCTGCTGGATAACGTTCTGGATGTCTTCATCGAGCATGCGCCGGACGAGCTGTCTCGCGCTCGCTATAGCGCAGAGCGCAGCCGTGATATTGGTTTGGGCGCGATGGGCTTCCACGGCTTGCTGATGCAGAAGGGCATCCCGTTCGAATCAAGCCTTGCTGTCTCTCTGAACCGCCGAGTGTTCGCACACATCTGGACTAAAGCCAAAGAGGCGACTCGCAAGCTGGCAGTAGAGCGCGGCCCCGCCCCGGATCTGACTTCCGAGCGGAACGCTCATGTGCTGGCCATCGCCCCCAATGCGAACAGCTCTATCATCTGCGGCTGCACCCCTTCTATCGAGCCGATCAACAGCAACGCCTTTATGCACCGCACCCGTGCCGGCGCTCACATGATTCGAAACCCCTATCTGGAGCCGGTGCTGGAGAAGCTTGGCCGCAACACAGATGAGGTGTGGAGCAGCATCGTGGCCAACAACGGCTCTGTTGCACATCTGGACTTCCTGGACGATTACACCCGAGACACCTTCAAAACCGCCTTCGAGATTGACCAGCACTGGGTCGTCCAGCATGCCGCCGATCGCCAGATCTACATCTGTCAGGGCCAGAGCGTGAACCTTTTCTTCCCAGCAAAAGCTGACCGCGCCTATGTGAACTCGGTTCACCTCCGCGCCTGGACTTCCGGCCTGAAGGGTCTTTATTACCTGCGCACTAAATCAGCGGGCAATGCCGACAAGGTTGGCGTCCGTATTTCCCGAGTAGAACTGAACACCGAAGAATGCCTGGCTTGCCACGCATAAGGAGCCTATAGATGTCTGTAATTACCCCGAGCCGCACCTACAAGCCGTTTCAGTATCCCTGGGCAATGCAGGCTGCCAACCGTCACGAGCTGATCCACTGGCACGAGGATGAGCTCGACCTGCAGGCTGACGTTAACCAGTGGCAGGACGGCACTCTGCTGCCCCATCACAAGAACCACATCACCCAGATCTTGCGTCTGTTCACCCAGACAGACGCCAACGTTGCGGGCAACTACTGCGACTACTTCATTCCGATTTTCAAGAACAATGAGATCCGGTGCATGCTGCTGGCCTTTGCCGCTCGCGAAGGCATCCATCAGCGGGCGTATGCCTTGCTGAACGACACCCTGGGGCTGCCGGAGAGTGAGTTCACCGCGTTCCTCGAGTACGAGGAGATGGCCGCCAAATCAACGTTTATGACCGACAACCGAGCTGACACTCCTCACGACATTGCTCTGGCTCTGGCCAAGTCGGTCGTGAATGAGGGGGTTGCTTTGTTCTCCGCATTCATCATGCTGCTGACCTACTGCCGGTTCGGCATGATGATGGGCATGACTACGGTCGTTGAGTGGTCAATTCGCGATGAAACCGAACATGTGGATGGGATTTCGAACCTGTTCCGCGAGTACATTCGGGAAAACCCGGAGGTCTTGACCGATGAGTTCAAGTTCTTGGTTTACCAGATGTTCCGTGATGCGGTTGAGCTTGAGGATAAGTTCATCGACCTGGCCTTCTCTCAAGGCGACGCCCCGGGGCTGACTGCTGCTGAGACAAAGGAGTACGTTCGCTATATCGCCAACCGCCGCCTGCTCGGGATCGGGTTCAAGGAGAACTGGATGGAAGTGCAGGACAACCCGTTGCCATGGGTGGCTGAGGTTCTGGGAGACCAGATGTCCAACTTCTTCGAGAAGCGAGTGACGGACTACAGCGTTGTGCCGTTCTCTGGCGATTGGGGCTGGTCAGTGCTCGCCCCGGCTTGATAAGAAAGAGGGGGCCGAAGCCCCCTCACCTATTACGCGGGAAAGGAAGGAACATCGGCGTTGTCGCCCTTTCCTCTTTTTCTTCCGCTTCGCACTTAACAAAGCCAAGTTTTTCGTAAAAACCAATGGCGCTGGGGACTGCATCCACAAAAATCCCCAAAGACCCAACTTGCTCTGCAACATCTCTGGCCTTTGCGATAAGGTAGGCCATAAAGGCTTTTCCTATGCCCAGCCCGCCAAAGTCGATGTCAACTGCGAAGCGCCCTATCAGAGTGAACGGAACCTTCTGGTAGGGGAGTTTTTCACCGAAAATTCCAAGGGCATTTCTATCCACCGAACATCCAGACATTGTGGCATAAGCTACCACTTCGCCTCGGTTGTTTACGGCCTCATAAGCGGCGAACAGTTTCAACTTAGCCTGCTTCTTCAACCGCTTATGGTAATGCTCGTTTAATGAGTTTTCCTGGCAGAGAAAATCCTTGTCTGTTTTACCGCTGAATACTCTGAACTGCACTTCTTGGTTTTCGCTTTCGGTTTTCAATTGTTATTCTCCCGGAATGAGAGCTCTCGATTGCGGCAGTCAGGCGATCGTTAAACTCAGGCGGGTTTGACAGAAGATCGACCATTTTGGCGTAGGAGTCAGAGGTAAGTCTTAGGGTCCTTTCGCTTTCAATGATTTCTTCCGCAACCTTGCGTCCGGCCATTTTTAGAAATGCGGACACAGATACGCCATTAATACTCGCTGCTTGCTCAAAAAGCTCTCTTACGTCTTGTGTCACCCGAAACTCGAATCTTTCTTGCTTCTGGGGTTTGGGTGCCGAAATCACGCTTGCGCTTGCGGCATTTTTCATGTGTGTACCTCAGTAACGACTTACTCGTCATACGAACGATGCGTGGACAGTCGACTTATACGTCTCTTGGACGATGCGTGAACAAATTTTTGTATGCGGTTCTCCTTTTATCTATTCATCGGGAACTCTTCGGCGTCGGTGGTTACGGGCATAATCATTTCCTTTGTTTTTAATTATATTGTCTTCGGTCGGGGAGTTTTCATTGTCCGTACATTTACCGGACAAGCTGTAGGCAACACTGATGCTACACCCAGAACAAAATTCAGTCAAACGATCGGTTGGCTACCACATCCAACGGGCCATTAGAACCATCTTCTGTTGCCTGAAATTCAGTAAATACTTACTATAAGGACTTCATCACAAGGAGTCCTTTCATGCTGCAATATCTTGAGCTGGGATCTCAGATTTTGGGGTCTGGCCAGCTACGTGACAACCGGACCGACGTTCGCTCCATCGCCATGTTTGGCTCTCGGATGCGCTTCGATCTCTCCGACAACAAGCTCGCTCTGATCACCACCAAAAAGCTGCACCTGAAGAGCGTTATCCATGAGCTTATCTGGATGCTCTCCGGCGACACCAACATTCGCTACCTGAATGATAACGGCGTGACGATATGGGACGAGTGGGCCGACGAGAAAGGTGAGCTTGGGCCTGTCTATGGAGCTCAATGGAGAGCCTGGCGCGTTATTGAAGAGACCCCAAACGGTCTCGCTGTCCGAGTCATCGACCAGATCGCAAACCTGATCGATACCTTGCGAAACAACCCTCACGATCGCCGCATGATCGTCACTGCCTGGAACGTTGGCCGCCTGCATGAAATGCGCCTGGCGCCGTGCCACATGATGTTTCAGTGCTTCTCGGAATTAGATCAGGAGACTGGCGAGCGGCTGCTCTCTATGCAGGTTTACCAACGGTCAGTTGACTACTTCTTGGGCCTTCCCTTCAACCTCATTTTCTACAGCATCTTGGCCCATATGCTGGCCGAACAAACTGGCCACAAGGCTCACGAGCTGATCCATATTGGCGGGGATGTTCACATCTATGAGAACCACATTGATCAGGTCAAGCTCCAGCTCTCAAGAGACCCTAAAGATGCCGAAGCAAGACTTGTTCTGACGCCAAGATCCAGTATCGATGAATACACATTCGCTGACGTAAATGTGACTGGGTATGACGCTCACCCGCACATCAAAGGAGCCGTCGCGGTATGACCGTTCGTCTGATCGCAGCGATGTCGTCGGAAGGGATCATCGGTATCGGCAATGACCTGCCGTGGTCTCTTAAGGACGACCTCAAGCACTTCAAGGCCCTGACAATGGGGCGGGCTGTTGTTATGGGCTCAAAGACCTTTGACAGCATTGGCCATCCCCTCCCCGGGCGCCACAACATCGTCATCACCCGCACCCCGCGGGCCAATAGCGAAAACCTCACCTTCGTGAAAGAACCTCCGCGCCTTGCGGATGCCGACATCATCGGCGGGGCGCAAATCTACCAACATTACCTGCAAAGTGGCTTGGTAGATGAATTGGTGATTACCTTCGTTGATGCTTGCGTAGCTTCGAAGGGAGGGAAAAAGGTTCATTTTTTCCCAGTTAACTTTTTTTCTTGTTTTGTTCCTTGCTTCATTGAAAGCAAGTTTGAAAGAAACCAAGGAAACGAGCATTCATTCAAGATAGTTAGATACATTCGGAGATAAGTATGAACAAGCTTACCAACTTTCAAATGACCACCCACTTCAACTCCGTACTTGGCCAAGGCGTGGCTCAGGCTCCGATCGTCCCGTCTCTGGGTCAGTGCCGTCTTCGCTTGGCGATGATCAAAGAAGAGTCACAGACCGAGCTGTCAAAGGCTTTTGACTCCCGAGACCTCCTGCAGATCGCCGACGCCATCGGCGACAGCCTTGTTACTGTCTACGGCGCGGCCAACGACTGCGGCCTGGATGCTGACGCAATCATGGAGCAGGTCTACCTGTCCAATATGAGCAAGCTCTGCGATACCGAGCAGGATGCTGTATTTGCGGTTGAGCAGTACCGACTGGGCAACGGCTTCCACGGCAAAACTACCCCGATCAACGCCATGTACCGCGAGTCTTCCATCCCGGGCAAGTACGTTGTGTTCGACGGCGAGACAGGCAAAACCTTGAAGGGCCCATCCTTCTTTGAGCCGAAGCTGGAGCAGGTTGTTTTCCCTGAAGGTCGTCCGGAGGATCCGTTTGCTCAGCTGCGCACTGTCGCCGAAACCATTGGTGTTCGGGGCGAGACCTTGTGGCAGTTCCAGTCTGTTCTCGACCAGATCGCCGTTGCTATGGCCGCCTCTGATCAAGCCGTGCCGATGCAGCCGAAAGAGGCCGAGGCGGTTGAAGAAGTTGAGGTTGTGGAATGATGCGAGTCGGAATCTGCGGCGCCCACCGTGTTGGCAAGAGCACTCTTGCCAGGCTGTTGGCCGATCGAATGGCTCTGACCATGATCGATGCCGGCGTCTCTAAGGTTTTCGCCGAGATGGGCCTGTCCCCAAGTTCCACGCTCGACGCCAGCTCTCGGCTCTCCGTTCAGGAACGGATCCTGAGAAAGTTCGAGCAGGTTATGTCCGGCGGTGAAAGGGTGATTATCGACCGAACTCCTATCGACATGGTCGCTTATCTACTGGCTGACATGAACCAACAGCACTACCAGGAAGCCCGCGTCAGTGAGCGAGTTATGGATTACATCAAGGAGTGCTTTGAGACGGCTCGTAAGACCCTTGATTTCGTTATCTACGTGCCGCCAGGCATCCCGCTGGAGCATGCTGAAGGGAAGGGTCTCATCGACCAAGGGTACATTCAAGCGACCCACTGGTTGATGAAGAGCGCCTTGGCCGACAGCGGCGTCAGGTACGGTACTATGCCGACCGGCATGATCGACCTTGAAACGCGATGCCAGTGGGCCGAATCCGCTATCTGTTTCCACCTATAATTTCGCGCCTAATGATCAGCGGGTATTTACTGAATGCCCGCTATATCTTCTCTAAAATAGAGTTGTAAAAAGCAACACTCGGAGAATCGCTATGTCTTTAGCCCGTCAGCTGAACCAGTCATCACCGTCATCATCTTCGGTAGGTGCGTCCGTTCGAGAGCACTTTATCGGGGAGGTTTCCAAGGTACTTTCACAACTTAGCCACGAGCGGAGCGTTGTCCTGGAGAACATGCTCGCCTCCGAGATCTACTGTGCTCAGTTCACAAAGGGGCAGGTGGAGTCTCTGGCAAAGAGTTCGGCATTTTTGATGAGCTCCAGCATCAAGGTCTGGCTCACCGATTCAGATCTCCCCTGCAGTGTGTTTGGGCGTTACTGCGCCATTTTGCGCCTTCGCACCCCTCTGCCGTTCCCCATCTCGTTTGAGAGTCTGGAACTGTCCGCCTCGAGCCATTACGGCGCCGCAATCCAGAGCCTTGTCAGAGACCGGAGCAATCACATGTTGCCGGCAGACTTCTCGGCAGAGATCAAGGCGCTGACCAATTGCGACATGCGCGGTCTGAACACATTTACAGAATGCCTGGCTCGCTTGGCCAAGTGCGGCCCCGTCTCTAACCAGGTGGCTTTCGATCTGTCCAAAGCCGCAGATCGATTTGTCTCAAATCCGACACAGGTGGATGTCTGATGGTGATTGATCTGCAGGACGAGATAGACCGGAAGGCGCTTGAGACGCTTGAGCTTGTCCTCGACCTCATATCAGAGGGTGGACTGACTAGGGCGCAGGCTGATGCGCTTCTACACGCAGTTCAGACAGGGTTTGGAGGGGTGACGAGCTCCTCCGTAGACATCAACTCCCTGCTTACCGAGGCGAGTCTCTTCGTGGCCGGATCCCCGGATTGGCAGTGTGTCTACGCTCGCCATTACCGCTGCAGAGATGGCCACCTCTATCGCATGACCATATCCGACTGCACCCTCAAATTCAGCAGAACCGATGCTCCGTCCAGCATGGACTTCGTCCTTGAGTTCGGCTCTCAGCAAGACGCTTTCCGCATGGCCAACGTCAAGCATGAGCAGCTCCGCGAGGCTGGGTTCCGCATCGGCAGGAGAAAGAAATGAAGCCCATTGTTATTACCGGCGTCGATATTGAAACCACTGGATTCCGGCCGGAAGACGGGCACCGGATCACCGAGGTCGGTGCCATCGTTTACAAGGTTGACCCCGCGTCCATGTCTTTTGAGAAGGTGCTTACCTACAGCAAGCTGGTCAACCCTCATCGAACAATCCCTGAAGAGGTTCAGCGCATCACCGGCATCACCCCCGAACTGGTGAGGAAGGCGCCTGGCTGGGAAGAGGTGGCCATCGATGTCGGCAAGATCTTCAAGGCGACCGACATCATGATCGCCCACAACGCCGACTTCGATGCCCCCTTTATCGCTTATGAGCTGCTCCGAGTTGGCCAACCGGTTAACCAGGACATGGAGGTCTTCTGCACCATGCAGTCTGGCCGCTTTGCTACGCCTCTGGGCAAGCCTCCTCGCCTTTCCGAGCTGTGTTGGGCACTGGGAGTCCCGTTCAACTCGGAAGATGCTCACCGAGCCATCTATGACGTCGATCGGATGATGGAAGCACTCATGGTCGGTATCCAGGCCGGCTACTTCGACCTCAGCGCATCTGTAGAGAAGGCCGCCCGCGCCAAAGGGCTTCTCGCCGCTTAAGAGATCAAATTGTCACATCCCGCGGCTCAATGCCGCGGTTTTATCCCATCTGCAAGGAGAACCTCCATGTACTTTGTCTTCTGCGACCTGGACGGTTGCATTACCGATAACAGGGCCCGTGCCGACAAGCTTCCTCCTTTGGGTAGCGAGACGGTCGAGGACTGGGAGCCTTTCAACCAGGCATGCGGGCAGGACTTGCCGGTCCCGTTCATGATCGATCTGATCAATATGCTCAGTTCGATCCCCGCAGTGCGAATGTTCTATCTCACCGCCCGGCCGGAGACTGTCCGCGCTCAAACCGTCAACTGGCTTAACCGTCACGACGCCCCGCTTTTGGTACCGCTTCTGATGCGTGATGTTTCTGACCTTCGCCAAAACCATCTCTACAAGGCTGAGGCCATCATGCGTCAGCTGTCTGTTGCCCACGATAACCCTCTGGAGGCCGAGTTCACCATGATCGATGACGACCCGGCTATCTGCGCCTACATCAAGGGGGTGTTCCGTAACGCTCGGATCCTGAAGCCTCAGACGTTCTGCGCGGCCGTTCTGCGCCGAGCAGATGTAACCGGAGAGATCACCCCTCCATCTTTGTTAAGCTTTGCGGATTTACTGACAAGTAAAGATGTCTGGAATCAGACGAAAGAGTTTGCGTCTTAACCGCTACAGGGCGTCACTATGACGCCCTTCAATAATTAAACTTTAAAAGATTATTATGGTCTCGTAAGTTTTTAAATCAAATTCTTAATTATGTAATCAGCCAGTAAATCATGTTGTTGGGACATTTTATTCATTAGCTGTTTTTGCGGTTTAGACCAAGCACCTCTAGCTAATACCCCTCTAGTCGGCGATACTGTATCGAGATAACGAAGTGGTACGCCTTGTAGGATACTATCTGGAGCCATAACATTAAGATCCTCAATCTTAGCGATTGGTGTGTCAGGGGTAAATGCAGGTATAGGCGGATACGTTGTGATTGCTGACAATTTTGAGCGAAGTTCGTTTTTTACAGCGTCAATTATTTTATCCCTATGAGCAGCGTCCGCAGCAATCTCCCCCGAAACCGCCTGGCCATTCTGCCTTCTTGTATCAAACCCATTAAAAATCCAGCCCCCAAACTTGGGAGCACCCTTATGGTTTATTAAAGGGTTGCTGAGAGAAGAGTTCCTTTTAATCCCTTGCTCCCAGTCATCTCTGAATTTCGGCAATGTCTCGCCAATAAGGCCAATGCAATAAGATGAAAACACATCAGCCGTACATGGGACCAAGTAGTAGTCAGAGCAGTACAGGGCTGATCTAACTATTGTATTAAACGAAGGAGGCACGTCGATAAGAACGTAATCATACTCACAATCGTTTGTTTCTTGAGCTTTAATGGCAATCAGGCTAGGAATCAGAAATCTAGTTATAGCATTACCAGCAATTAAGTCTGTACCTACGCTTATTATATCTGACAGGTTATTCAACCAAAAATCACCAGGTACAATATCTAATCTTCCTGCCCCATTCTCCATTTTGTGATATGGTTGAAATGTATGCACAACAGGAGTTATATCCTGTTGGATAAATGGCTGACAGAATGCTCTTATTGTTTGGCCATAAGGGTTAGCTTTATCCTTATTCAAGAGGCTTGAAAATTTATTTTCTCCAAGCAATGCTATTGATAGGTTACACTGTGGATCAAAATCTATCAATAGAACCGACTTTCCTTTAGCCGACAAAGATACACTTAAATTCCAAGTCAAGGTTGTTTTACCAACCCCTCCTTTGTTATTAAATAATGATATAGTTTTCATTTCATCCTTTCGTATACGTTACATGAGTGGGTTCCAGCTTATATCATATAGGAGGTATTTCCTAGGATTTGAGATCTGTAAGCGACGGTAACAGATTGGCCACATTACGAAGCTGTTAACCTGATCTATTATCCCGAATCTGCTGTCGCGGTCATGAAGGGCGAATGCGATTAACTCCGATTCAGTTCAGCGAAAATGCACTCAGTCGAACGAGACTGCTTAACGCTAACACTGAACAAGGAGTAAACCATGAACGCACTTGATAAGGCTCTCGCCTCTCTTGAACTTGACGATGTTGTGCCCGCTACTGGTGTGACATCTGCTGATGCAGATCTGGACGCTCTGGAAGCGCTGCTTGAAGCCCCTGAAGCGACCGCTGACGCTGTTGATGCTTCCCCTGTAGAAGTCGCTGAGGCGGTCACAGAAGCGCTCTCAGAAGATGTCGCTGCTGACGCCCAAATCGACGCTCTCGGTGCAGATCTCGATGACCTAGACGCGCTGCTGGGTTCCGACGTTGCATTCCCAACCTCAACTATCGAAGAGGTCGCTCAAGAGCTGGCCATGGTTGAGACGCGCGAAGAGCTTTATGCCGAAACCGACGCTGACGCTGCCGGCGCTGCAGACCTAGTTGTCGAGACTGAGGCAGCCCCGGCCGAAAGTGAGAAGCCGGCCAAGATAAAGGCCCGCGCTCATGGCGCATCCAAGCCCTCCGCAGCGCTCATTGCTCGACTCGGCAGCGTGGAGGCGGTAGAGGCTCACCTGCACATCGATGCCAGCGACGGAACACTGTCTCGCGCTGACCTGTCCACGCTGATCAAGTCCCGAATGGAAGACCTCGACAGTCTGCCGAAGAAGGTAGGCGAGAAAGCGGTGAACCTCATTGCTCACATTGCCGGAGGCGCCGGTCTGTCCTGCTACACCCGCATCGCCCTGGAGATGCTTCTGGAGTCCGGCGAGCTCACTAGCAAGGCCCTGTATGAGCGTTATAAGGCCCGCCCGTACAGCGAAGGGACCAGTCGCTCTCAATGTGGCCAGCTGATGCAGCTCTTGCCTGCGATGGGTATAGCAGAGCGCCCTGTTCCTGGCTCCCTTGTGCTTATCAAGGACAGCCCGATCGCCGAGTCTCTTCGCTCTCTGATAGGCAAGGCCGCGTAACCAGACGAATAGCCCTGCAGGGCAGGGCTATGTAGACAATTTGATATGAGGGATGGCGCTTGAAATATCTCATTCGCGCAGGCTACAGGCTTTACCAGGGGCACCTCTACATCGATGGGCGGCTTTGCATCTGCATATGGGCTGTGGCCAGAGATATTGGGGTTCTAGGGATTTTCCGTCCAAATGCGACATTCAGACTGCTAAGTGATTGATTTATTGTGACTGGCTATGTGAAGCGCCAAAAAAGTAATACCCCTCTGGAGGCCGCGGACGGCGTGGCCTCCAGAGCACTTTGTCGTTTTTGGACGGAAAATCCCTAGAACCCCAAGGCACGAACCCAGTGGACATAAGCCTGTTCGGTTCGTAAGCTGTAATGCAAGTAGCGTATGCGCTCACGCAACTG